>NZ_JBFBAT010000017.1:101643-202792 GCF_040682375.1 Streptomyces sp. NPDC051214 | reverse complement strand
AAACGCTCGGCTGGGAAACCCCAGCCGAGCGCCTCGCTAAGCTCCTGGCGACAGCCAGTTGATCACTGTGTTGCTACGACCCCTGGAATTCGCCCTCGTGACCGGGCCCTTCACGTCGTTCTGTGCTGCCACCGCCTAGAGGTAAGGCCCTCCGGTCCGTCCCGCGATGCCGCCGTCCTCTTCCTCCTCGCCGCCGCCCACACCGGGCGGCAACGCGCGCCGCATCGACTCGAGCTGCGCCCGCGCCGCCATCTGCTGCGCGAAGAGGGCCGTCTGGATCCCGTGGAAGAGCCCCTCGAGCCAGCCCACCAGCTGAGCCTGCGCGATGCGCAGTTCGGCGTCGCTGGGTACTCCGTCGTCGGTGAAGGGGAGGGAGAGCCGCTCCAGTTCCTCGACGAGCTCGGGGGCGAGGCCGTCCTCGAGCTCCTTGACCGAACTGGCGTGGATCTCCTTGAGGCGCACTCGGCTCGCCTCGTCGAGAGGTGCCGCCCGCACCTCCTCGAGCAACTGCTTGATCATGCTGCCGATGCGCATGACCTTCGCCGGCTGTTCGACCATGTCCGTCACCGGGACCTCGCGGGATTCGTCGTCTCCGCCGCCGCCGAGTGCCATTCCGTCCTGGCCCACGACCAGGACCTGCGGGCTCTCGGGCGACCTTTCGTTCCTCGGCATCTCCATGCCGCCATTCTCTCGCACCCGTACATCACACATCGGTGGTGCCCCCGTTTGCCGCTGATCCACCGTGTACGAAGGGGCCGTCCGTGTCGGTCCGTCCGGGTGTCAGCCCGTCCGTGTGTCAGCCGCGGCGCAGCCGTACGGCGAAGAAACCGAGGCCGAGGCCGATGAGGACCAGGCCGCTGCCGAGCGGCAGGACGCGGAGGGTGGGCACGACGGGTTCGGCGGCCGTCCGGCGGGTGACGTCGGACGCGGCGGTCGCCCGGCCCTGGGGCCAGACCTCGGGGGCCGGGGTGGCGGCGGGCGTGGGGATCTGCGGCGGCGGCCTGCGGGGCGGCTCGGACGCCGCGACCGACGGCGGGGGCTCGTCCCGGCCGGGCCTGGCACGGCCTTCGCCGAAGACGCTTCCGGCGCGGGTCTCCCCGGGAGAGGGCTCGACCGCGTACGAGAGGGAGACAGGGGAGACGGCCATCAGCACCGTCAGGGTCAACAAGGGGCGAAGCCATGGGGTCACCGCGCCGGCTCCCTCCCGCTACCGGGTCGGAGAGATCACTGAAGCTGGAGCAAGCGTCACATGGTGACGCTTGTCCGGCATCTCGAGTGCTCACCGGTCATCCCGGTCAACCGGTCATCCCGCGGCGCGCCTAGCGCACGAGCAGCACCTTCCCGATGTGGTTGCTCTCCTCCAGGACGCGGTGGGCGGCCGCCGCGTCACTCATCGGCACGGTCTGATCGACGATCGGGCGTACATGACCGGTGGCGATCAGCGGCCACACGTGCTCGCGTACGGCGGCGACGATGGACGCCTTCTCCTGCGCGGGACGGCCCCGCAGCGATGTCGCGGTGATGGCGGCGCGCTTGTTGAGGAGCGCGGCGATGTTCAGCTCGCCCTTGACGCCGCCCTGCATGCCGATGATCGCGAGGCGGCCGTTGGTGGCGAGGGCCTGCACGTTCCGGTCCAGGTACTTGGCGCCCATGTTGTCGAGGATGACGTCAGCGCCCGCGCCGTCCGTGGCGTTCTTGATCTCCTCGACGAAGTCCTGCTCGCGGTAGTTGATGAGGATGTCCGCGCCGAGCTCCGCGCAGAAGTCGAGCTTCTCCTTGCTGCCCGCCGTCACCGCCACCTTGGCACCGACGGCCTTCGCCAGCTGGATCGCCATGGTGCCGATACCGCTGGAACCGCCGTGCACGAGGAACGTCTCGCCGGGGCGCAGATGGGCGATCATGAAGACGTTGGACCAGACGGTCGAGGTGACCTCGGGCAGCGCGGCCGCCGTGACGAGGTCGACGCCGTCGGGCACGGGCAGCAGTTGCCCTGCCGGGACGACGACCTGCTCGGCGTAGCCGCCGCCGGCGAGCAGCGCGCACACCTCGTCGCCGATCTTCCAGCCCGAGACGCCCGGCCCGATGTCGGTGACGCGGCCCGCGCACTCAAGACCCGGGTAGGGCGACGATCCGGGTGGCGGGTTGTAGAAGCCCTGGCGCTGGAGCAGGTCGGCGCGGTTCACGGCGCTGGCCACGACGTCGACCAGCACCTCGCCCTCGCCGGGTACGGGATCGGGGACCTCGGCCCACACGAGCGCTTCGGGTCCGCCGGCTTCGGGGATCGTGATCGCATACATGCGGGCGAGGCTACTCTCTGCGCTTTCCCGACGGTCCGATTACGTGCGCAGACCTCCGCGCGGCGGATTCGACTTGGTGTCGGGCGCCATCGGTGACGTCGGTGTCGCCCGCACGATGGTGATCAGACGGTCCATCAACTGCAGCTTTCCGACGGCGGGATCGTCGTAGCCGAGCACCCGATGCCCGCGTACGACACTCACGACGAGGTCATCCGTCTCGCGGACCCCCATCCCCACCTCGGCCTTTATCACCGGCCGCTCGACGAGATCGAGCCCGCTGCCCTGCTGGATCAGGTCCTCCATGACCATGCCCGCGCTGGGGCTGAGCACGGAGAGGCCGAGCAACCGTCCCGCCGCGCTGGCGCTGGTGATCACGGCGTCGGCGCCGGACTGGCGCAGCAGCGGCGCGTTCTCCTCCTCGCGCACGGCGGCCACGATCTTCGCCCCGCGGTTCATCTGCCGGGCGGTGAGCGTGACCAGGACGGCGGTGTCGTCCCGCTGGGTCGCGATGATGATCTGCCGGGCGCGCTGCACCTCGGCACGCAGCAGCACATCGCTGCGCGTCGCGTCACCGATGACGCCCGCGTACCCCTCCGCCGTGGCGGCGTCGACGACCTTCGCGCTCGGGTCGACGACCACGATCTGTTCGGGCTTCAGACCGGTCGCGCACACGGTCTGGATCGCCGAGCGACCCTTCGTGCCGAAGCCGACGACAACGGTGTGTTCACGCAAGTTGGACCTCCAGCGGTTCAGACGCCATTCCTCGCGCGTACGTTCCGTGAGCACTTCGAGAGTGGTGCCGACCAGGATGATCAGGAAGAGCACGCGCAGAGGCGTGATCAGGAGAATGTTGCAGAGCCGCGCGCTGTCGCTGTACGGGACGATGTCGCCGTACCCGGTGGTCGAGAGCGTGACGGTGGAGTAGTAGGCGGCATCGAGGAAGTCGAGCCGGTTGTCCGAGTTGTCGTGGTAGCCGTCGCGGTCGATCCAGACGATGAAGGTCGTCAGGGCGAGCACCGCGAGCGCCATGAGGAGACGCTTGGCGACCTGCCGCAGGGGCCGCTCGACGATCTGGCGCGGCAGCTTGATCCGGTGGGTGACGAGGTGCTCGTCGGGGTTGCGGGCGATGGCGTCATGGCCGGGAAGTTTCACGTGAAACACTCCCCGGCCGTGTCGGTGTGCAGGTCCGGCCCGGCCCACGGGAGGTCGAGGACCTCCAGCTCCTGGCCGCGCCGCGCGCCACCCGGCGGGACGACCGCGAGCCCGTCGGCCACCGCGATCCCGCGCAGCATCGCCGGGCCGTTGTAGTGCAGGGGCACGGCGTGGTCGGCGCGGAGGGTGACGGGCACGAGCCGGGTGTCGTGCGGGTGCCCGTGCACGTCCTCGCGCAGGACGGCTGTGTACACCGACGGGGCTGGGCGCCCCGAGAGCGTACGCAGCAGGGGCTCGGCCAGGGTCAGCAGACCGGACACCGCGGCCAGCGGATTGCCGGGCAGACCGACGAGGTGCTGATCGGGGCGGATGCGGGCGAGCAGCATCGGGTGCCCGGGGCGGACCGCGACGCCGTCCACGAGGAGTTCGGCGTCGATGCGGCGCAGGATGGGGTGGACGTGGTCGACCGGGCCGGAGGCGGTGCCGCCGGTGGTGACGATGAGGTCGGCCGCGGAGCTGGTGATTGCCTGATGCAGCGCCTCGGCATCGTCACCGAGCCTGCGTACGGCGATGACGTCGGCGCCGAGCGAGCGCAGCCAGGGCGGCAGCAGCGGCCCGAGCGCGTCCCGGATGAGGCCGTCGTGGGGGAGCCCCTCGGTCAGCAACTCATCGCCCAGGATCAGCACTTCGGCGCTTGGCCGGGGGACCACGGGCAGCTCGTCGTACCCGGCGGCTGCCGCGAGGCCGAGCACCGCCGGGGTCACAAGGGAGCCGCTCGGCAGGAGTTGGTCACCGGAACGGCATTCCTGGCCACGGGGCCGGATGTCCTGCCCTTGCGTGACGTCACGTCGGGGGTGCAGCCGCCCCTTGTCGTCGGTGAGGCCGTGCTCGCTGCGGATGACGGCGGTGGCCTCCTGCGGGATCCGTGCCCCGGTCGCGATCCGCACGGCTTCCCCGTCGGAGAGCGGCTCGGGCCGTCCGTGCCCGGCGAGAATCCCGTCGGCCCGGACGTCCCAGGGGCCGGGGCCCGCGACGACCCAGCCGTCCATCGCCGAAGTGTCGAAGGAGGGCAGATCGGTGAGGGCGACCAGGGGCGCGGCCAGAACGAGGCCGAGCGCTTGCCCCAGGGGGACGGTGGCGGGCACGGAGGCGGAGGGCACGGGCTGCGGGGCACGCCCGGCCGCGGTGCGGGCGGCGGGCCAGGGGGTGATGTCGCGGTGCTGGGGGTGGGCGTCGGGGTCGGGGTTGCTGTGAGGGGCGGGTGTGGTGGGGGTGGGCGCAGGGGCGGTGGGGGGTTGGGGCACGGTGGCGTGGCCGGGGCCGCTCAGGTCGCCCGAGGTGTCTTGTGCGCTTCGGGGGTCGCCGGCTGTGGGCCCGGCGTCGGCGCGCCTGCCGTTCCTGCGGTCATGGTCGTCGTTCACCAGGGCGAGAGCCTCGTCGAGCTCGGCGTCCGGCGCGGGCTGCCCACTCATCCGGCGTCCGGCCGCATGTCGTCCCTCGCGCCCTGCCCCGGGTCGGGGCGGGCGTCCTGAGGCGTGGCGTCGGGGTGTGCGGGGGGCGCGGGGGGCGCGGACTGCTGAGCGGGGTCGGGGCTCGCGGGCTGCTTCGTGGCGTCGGGGCGGGGGCCCTGCTGGGTGGCGTCGGGCGCGGTGGCCGGCTTTCCGCCGGGGATCGCCTCTGGCGCCACACCGGGCGCAGCGCCGGGTCCCGCGTCGGAGCCGCCCTCCTGCGCCCACCGCGTGGCCAGCGCCGCCGCCTTGCGGGCCGCGTCGGCCACCGCTTCGGGCCCGCCGCCCTGGGCGGCCCGCGCCGCCGCGTACCCCACCAGGAAGGTGGTCAGCGGAGCCGCAGGCCTGGCCACGCCATGTGCGGCGTCGCGGGCGAGGTCGAGCAGCAAGCCGGTGTCGACGTCGAGCTCGATGCCCAGTTCGTCCTTGACTGCGGAAATCCATTCATCCAACACGTGCCCATGCTCCCTGATGCGGGCCCTGGCGGCCGCGATGTCGTCCCAGGTGTCGCAGTCGAAGGACGCCACCGCGTCGGTGACCCGGGTGAGTTCGAGCCGCGCGGTGAGTGACCGCAGCGGAAGTCCCGTCAGACCGTCGTGCTCGGCGGCGAGCCGCGCGATCTCACGTTTCAGCGCGGTACTGCGATAGGCGGCGACCAGCGGCTGGTCCCGGCCGCCGGAATCTCTCAGGACCGCGCCGTCCGCACCGCTCTCACGCAGCTCGGCGAGGAGGCCGCCCACCGTCCGCTCCTCCAGGAACGGCAGATCGGCGGAGAGCACCATCACCTGCTCCGCCTGCGTGCACCGCAGCCCCGCGTCGAGCGCGGCGAGCGGGCCGGCCCCGGCGGGTTCCTCCCGCGCCCACTCCACGGGGCGGGTGGTCGGGCGGGGTGCGGCGACGACCACCGTCGTCCCCGCGCCGGAACACGCGCCGAGCACCCGGTCGAGCAGCGCGCGGCCGCCTACCTTCAGGCCCGGCTTGTCCGCACCGCCGAGCCGCCTGGCCCCGCCGCCCGCGAGCACCACGGCGTCGTACGGAAGGGCGCTCGGGGAGGTGTTCAGGGAGGCGTTCCGTGAGGTGCTCTGTGAGGCGGGCGCGGCATCGGTCGGGGTGGCATGCCGAGGATCGGGCGGGTCGGCATGCCGAAGCTCGTTCGGGGCGGCGTCCGAGGCGGCGGAATCGGCGCCGCCCGGAGCCCTCTGCGCGGTCATGCCCCGAGTATGGGCGCACGAAGGATCAATGCCACCCCTCGTACGGAGTCTCACCTCACCTCTGTACGCAGACTCACATCACGGCGCCGCCGCCCGCACCGCCGCCCCGGCCCTTCTCACACCGACCGAAGGAGCATCGCGGGCTGCTCCACGCAGTCCGCCACGAACCGCAGGAACCCGCCCGCCGTGCCACCGTCGCACACCCGGTGGTCGAAGGTGAGCGAGAGCTGCACGACGTGCCGCACCGCCAACTCGCCCTGGTGCACCCATGGCTTGGGCACGATCCGGCCGACGCCGAGCATGGCCGCCTCGGGGTGATTGATGATCGGCGTGGAGCCGTCGACCCCGAACACCCCGTAGTTGTTCAACGTGAACGTGCCGCCCGTGAGTTCCCCCGGGGTCAGCCTTCCGTCCCTCGCCGACTCCGTGAGACGGATCAGCTCGGCGTTGACCGATTCGGTGGTCCGCGTGCCGGCGTCGCGCACCACGGGGACGACCAGACCGCGGTCGGTCTGCGCGGCGAACCCGAGGTGGACATCGGCGAGCCGGACCACCTCGCGCGCCTCCATGTCCACGGTGGAGTTGAGCATCGGGTACCGGGCCAGGGCGGCCACGCTGATGCGGGCGAACAGCGCGAGCAGCGAGATCTTCCGGCCGGCGCCCTCCTTGGCGGCGCCCGACTTCACGGCGGCGTTCATCGCGGCGCGTGCCGCGAGCAGTTCGGTCGCGTCGGCGTCGACCCAGCAGGTGGCTTCCGGTATCTCGCGCCTGCTGCGGGACATCTTGTCCGCGACGAGGCCGCGGATGCCGATCAGCGGATAGCGCTCCTGCGCTCCCGCCGAAGCGCCGCGCGCCTCCTCGCTCACCGCTGCCACCGGTGTGCGCGTGACCGGGGCCGTGTCCGCAGCCGTCCGCTCCGCCGCGATGGCGCTCTCCACATCGGCCCGCATGATCAACCCGTCCGGTCCGGTGCCCGTCAGCTCCCGTAGCTCCACGCCGTTCTCACGGGCCAGCTTGCGCACGAGCGGTGAGATCACCGGTATCGGGCCGTCGGGGCGCGCAAGGGCGCCCGGCCTGGTGGGCTCGCCCCGCGGCCCGGTGGGCTCGTCCACTGGGCCGGTCCGCGGTGCAGGCCGTGCGGCAGGCTTCGGCGCGGTCGTCGGCGCGGCCTTCGGTGTGGTCGCCGTGCCGAAGCCCACCGATCGCACCCGCCTGCGCCGCGCGGGCGCCGCCGCCGTGCCGTACCCGACCAGGACGTTGCCGGACGACTCCTCGGCGGCAGCCGCCTGCAGGGCCCTCTCAGCGGGCTCCTCCGGGGCCGCGGCCGGGTCCGCCGCGCCGGCCGGGGCGCCGACGGCGACCGTCAACAAGGGCGCCCCCACCGGAAGTTCCATCCCCTCCTCGCCGAAGCGGGCCGTCACCACACCCTCGTACGGGCAGGGCACCTCGACCATGGCCTTGGCCGTCTCGACCTCGACGACGGGCTGGTCCACCGCGACGAAGTCGCCGACCTGCACGAGCCAGCGGACGATCTCCGCCTCCGTGAGCCCCTCACCGAGATCCGGCAGCTTGAACTCAAGGCTGTTCACGTTCAGACCCGGCGCCATCAGCTGCCCGCCTCCCACTGCAACCGCGCGACCGCGTCCAGGATCCGGTCCACGCCCGGCAGGTGATGCCGCTCCAGCATCGGCGGCGGATACGGGATGTCGAATCCGGCGACGCGCAGGACCGGCGCTTCCAGGTGGTGGAAACACCGCTCGGTGACACGGGCGGCGATCTCTCCTCCGGGTCCGCCGAATCCGTTCGACTCGTGCACGACGACGGCGCGCCCGGTCCGGCGCACGGACGCGGCCACCGTCTCGTCGTCGAAGGGGACGAGGGACCGCAGGTCGACCACTTCGAGGTCCCATCCCTCGGCCACCGCGGCCTCGGCCGCTTCGAGACAGACGGAGACGGACGGCCCGTACGTGAGGAGCGTGGCGCTGCGCCCGGGGCGTCGCACCACGGCCTTGCCTATGGGTTCAACGGCCTGCGGCGCGTCCGGGTTCCAGTCGGCCTTGGACCAGTAGAGGCGCTTGGGCTCCAGGAAGACGACGGGGTCGTCGGAGGCGATGGAAGCCCGCAGCAGGCCGTAGGCGTCGGCGACCGTGGCGGGCGTGACGACATGCAGCCCCGGAGTGGCCATGTAGTACGCCTCGGAGGAGTCGCTGTGGTGCTCGACTCCGCCGATGCCACCGCCGTAGGGCACGCGGACCGTGATGGGCAGCGGCATCGCGCCCCGGGTGCGGTTGCGCATCTTCGCCACGTGGGAGATGAGCTGTTCGAAGGCGGGGTAGGCGAACGCGTCGAACTGCATCTCGACGACGGGCCGCAGCCCGTACATCGCCATGCCGACGGCCGTGCCCAGGATGCCCGCCTCGGCGAGCGGTGTGTCCGTGCAGCGGTCCTCGCCGAACTCCTTGGTGAGCCCGTCGGTGACCCGGAAGACCCCGCCGAGCGCCCCGACGTCCTCCCCGAGGACGTGCACGGCCGGGTCATCGGCCAGGGAGTCGCGCAGCGCTCGCCCGAGCGCCTGCGCCATGGTGGCCGGTTTGGCTGCCTTCTTGGTGGCCCGTTCGGCCGCGACCGTACTCATCGCGCGTTCTCCTCGCCGTCCGTGCCGTCTGTGCCATCTGTGCCGTGCTCGTCCGCCGCCTCGAGCTCGGCCCGCAACTGGGCTGCCTGTTCGCGCAGTTGCGAGGTCTGCTCGGCGTACACATGGCCGAACAGGTCCATGGGGTCGAGCTCGGCGTCCTGGTTCATGCGTTCTCGCAGGTCGGCGGCCATGGCCTCGGCGTCGTCGCGGGCCGCCCGCATCCGGTCCTCGTCAAGGAGGCCACGCTCGGTCAGCTCCCGCTCCAGGAGCAGGATCGGGTCGTGCGCCCTCCAGGCCTCGACCTCGGCGTCCCCGCGGTAGCGCGTGGCGTCGTCGGCGTTCGTGTGGGCGTCCATGCGGTAGGTCACGGCCTCGATGAGCGTGGGCCCGCCGCCTTCCCGCGCGCGGGAGACCGCTTCGCTCAGCACCTCGTGCATCGCCGCCGCGTCGTTGCCGTCCACCAGGCGCCCCGGCATCCCGTACCCGACGGCCTTGTGGGCCAGGGACGGGGCCGCCGTCTGCTTGTCGAGCGGCACGGAGATCGCGAAGCCGTTGTTCTGCACGAGGAAGACGACGGGCGCCTGCCAGACGGCCGCGAAGTTCAGCGCCTCGTGGAAGTCACCCTCGCTGGTCCCGCCGTCGCCGACCATGGCGAGCGCGACCACGTCGTCGCCCTTGAGGCGTGCGGCGTGCGCGAGCCCCACGGCATGCGGGAGCTGGGTCGCGAGAGGGGTGCACAGGGGCGCTATGCGGTGCTCGCGCGGGTCGTACCCGGTGTGCCAGTCGCCGCGCAGCAGGGTCAGCGCCTGGACGGGGTCGAGACCGCGGGCGACCGCGGCGAGCGTGTCCCGGTAGCTCGGGAAGAGCCAGTCCCGCTCCTGAAGGACGAGCGCGGCGGCCACCTCGCACGCCTCCTGACCGGTGCTGGAGGGGTAGACCGCGAGGCGGCCCTGCTTCGTCAGGGCGGTCGCCTGCGTGTTGTACCGCCGACCGCGCACCAGCTGGGCGTACAGACGGGTCAGGAGATCCTCGTCGGCCTTGCCGGCGGCCTCGGTGCCCAGGACGCGATACGGCTCGGCGTCGGGCAGCAGCGGCGCGGGATCGGTCCTGAGCTGCCATGCGGGTGGCGGGGTGGGCCGGTAGACGCCCCGCTGCTCCATGACCGTCATGTCGGCACCTCCATGTGGAAGCGGTCTCCTCGTGGGAGCGGCAAAGGAGGCGCGGTGAATGTGAGGCGCCTCACCTACCGATTGTTCGGTCGTCGGCACATTTTGGCTACAGGCACCTCCAGGCTGTGGACAAACGGTTCTGCACAGCCTGGGATGGATGCAGTACGTCCATGGTAGGGAGGCGGGGGGACATGGCATCTGAACGAATGGCCGACGGACGCGACGGTGATCGTCCGGAAGGCCGCTCCGGCAACCGCCAGGAGAGCCTGCCCCGCCCGAGGGACCCGGCCGGCGACCGCCAGGAGCCCCTGCCCCGTCCGCTGGACTCGATCGACCGCGACATCCTGCAGATCCTGCACACGGACGGTCGCGCGTCGATACGGGCCGTGGCCGAGCGCGTCCACGTGTCACGGGCGAACGCGTACGCGCGCATCAACCGGCTCATCGACGACGGCGTCATCCGCGGCTTCGGCGCCCGCATCAACCACGAGCGGGCGGGTCAGGGCGCGTCCGCCTACATCACGCTCAAGATCGTCCAGAACACCTGGCGCACGGTCCGCGAGCATCTGCGCACGCTGCCTGGCGCCTCACACATCGCGCTGGTCAGCGGCGACTTCGACGTACTGCTCCTGGTGCACACGCCAGACAACCGGGCGCTGCGCGAGCTGGTCCTGACCCGGCTGCAGTCCATCCCCGAAGTGCTCAGCACGCGTACGTTGCTGGTCTTCGAGGAGGACGACCTGGAGCCGGAAAGCTGACCGGACCGGGGACCTGACCGGGCCGGCCGAGCCGGGGGGCTTGTCCCGTCAGCCGCCGCTGCGCAGCCCAGCGAAGGCCATCTGGACGACGGCGTCGGCGACCTGCTCACCCGACGAGGCCCCACGGGCGTCCGGGCGGTACCACTCCACGATGGAGTTGATCATCCCGAAGAGCAGCCGGGTGGCGAGGCGCAGCTCGACGTCCGAGCGCAGGTCACCGTCGGCCACGGCCTCCTTGAGCAGGTCGGCGACCTGCTGGTCGAACTCCCTGCGCCGTTCCATGGCCCACCGCTCGGTGTCGGTGTTGCCGCGCACGCGCAGCAACAGCGTCACGTAGGGCAGCTCCGCGATCAGCACCTCGACGGTGCGCCGCGTGACGTGCTCCAGGCGCTGCACCGCGGTGCCCACGCGCGCGTGGTCCTCGGTGAGGATTCCGAAGAGCCCGTCGAGCGCACGGCTCACCGCGCGGCGCAGCAGCTCTTCCTTGCCGGACACGTGGTGGTAGATCGAGGACTTGGAGATACCGGCGGCCTTGGAGAGGTGCTCCATGGACGTGCCGTCGTACCCGCGCTCGTTGAAGACCCGGACCGCCACGGTCAGGAGGGTCTCGGGGGTGTACGTGTCGCGCCTGGTGGTGGTCATGAGTGGTGGTCCTCTCGCGCTGCCGCGCGGCGCAGCGCCTGGGAGGGCGCGTAGCGGCCGGTGGGGTACTCCAGGTGCAGGTTCTCCAGCGTTTCGCGGACCCAGCCCGCGCCGAGTTCCTCGCCCCACGCGAGCGGTCCGCGCGGGTAGTTGACGCCGAGCCGCATCGCCGTGTCGACGTCCTCCTTGTCGGCCACTCCGCGCGCGACGGCGTCCTGGGCGAAGTCGACGAGCATGGCGACGGTGCGGGCCACGATCAGCCCCGGGACGTCGGCGACGACGCTGACCTGCTTGCCCAGCGCCTGGAAGAGCCCCACGGCCTCGCGGAGCTGGTCGTCGGTGACGTTCGCGGCGGGCGCCAGAGCCATCCTGGTCGCCGACCTGTAGTCCAGCGCGAGGTCGAAGTGGACGACCGGTGCCTCGGCGTCGTCCGCGGCGCAGCCATCGGCCAGGAAGAGCTTGCCTCCGGCGGGCAGTTCGATCCAGCCGGGGTGGTCGGGGTCGATGGGCTCCTCGTACGCGACGTCGATTCCGGCGCCGGTGATCAGCTCGATGAGGGCGTGCGCCTGGAACAGCTTCCCGTGCACCGCGACGGAGGCCGGGGCCGGTGCGGGCGTCGCGGTGTGCGGCTCGGCGCGTGGGGCGTCGTCTCCGTACGCGTACCAGCCCTGGCCCGACTTGCGGCCCAGGCGGCGTGATTCGACGAGGCGGCGCTGGGCGAGGGACGGCGTGAACTTGGGGTCCTGGAAGAAGGACTCCCACACGGAGCGGGTGACGGCCTCGTTCACGTCCTGGCCGATGAGGTCGGTGAGCTCGAAGGGACCCATCTTGAAGCCGCCGCACTCGCGCAGGACGGCGTCGATGGTGGCCGGGTCGGCGGCCCGCTCCTCGTGCAGGCGCAGCGCCTCGGCGTAGAAGGGGCGGGCGACGCGGTTGACGATGAAGCCGGGGGTGTCCGCGCTGCGCACCGGTGTCTTGCCCCAGGCACGCGCCGTCTCGTACGCGCGCGTGGCGGCCGTTTCGTCGGTCGCGGAGCCGCTGACGACCTCCACGAGGGGGAGCAGCGGTGCGGGGTTGAAGAAGTGCAGGCCGACGAAGCGGCCGGGCTTCTTGAGGGTGCCCGCGATGGCGGTGACGGAGAGGGAGGACGTGTTCGTGGCGAGGAGACAGTTCTCGTCGACGATCTCTTCCAGCTCTTCGAAGAGGCGCTGTTTGACCGGGAGTTGTTCCAGGATCGCCTCGATGACGAGTCCGCACCCGGTGAGCTCGGCGAGACCGGCGACCGGTGCGAGCCGGTCCCCCGCGTCGGACCGGTCCTCCGCCGTGAGCCTGCCCTTCTCGACGAGCCGGTCAAGGCGTGCGGCGATGGCGGCGGCCGCGGTTTTCGCCTGGCCCTCCACGGCGTCGTACAGCCGCACGGGGTGGCCCGCCAGCAGGGCGACCTGGGCTATGCCCTGGCCCATGGTTCCGGTGCCGACCACGGCAACGGGGCTGCTGAGCTCGAGTGCTGTCATGTTCGCGATCCTCCCGCACGAGGTGTCCGCCGGAAGGTGCGGGGGTGCCCGGCGAGAAGTTGTCCACAGGTTCGACGGACCCCCTTGTCCCGACCGATCGTTCGGTTACTCTAGCTCTGTCCGTGCGTTCTCGCACTGCCCTGCCCTGCCCAGCTCGCCGGCTCGACGAAGAGCCGGCTCGACGAGGAGTTGGTCCGATATGGCCGCCGAACTCACCGCGCACCAGCTGATCGCCACGCACCGGCCCACACTCGACCAGGCGCTGGAGACGATCCGCACGCGCGCGTACTGGTCGCCGCACCCCGAACACCCCAAGGCGTACGGGGAGAACGGCAGCCTGAACCTGCCCGACGGCAAAGCCGCCTTCGACGCCCTCCTGGGCAGCCGCTTCGAGCTCGACCAACCGGGCACGGACGACTGGACAGGCGCGGAAGTCTCTCCGTACGGGCCCGAGCTGGGCATCACGTACCCCCACCCGGACATCGACACGCTGCTGCCCGCGATGCGCACCGGAATGCGCGCCTGGCGCGATGCGGGCGCGGAGGTGCGCGCGATGGTCTGTCTGGAGATCCTGTCGCGCATCAGCGCCCGCACGCACGAGATGGCGCACGCGGTCATGCACACCAGCGGCCAGGCCTTCATGATGGCCTTCCAGGCGGGCGGCCCGCACGCCCAGGACCGCGGCCTCGAAGCGGTGGCGTACGCCTACGTCGAGCAGGCCCGCACCCCCGACAACGCGGAGTGGTCCAAGCCGCAGGGCAAGCGTGACCCGATCGGCCTGGACAAGCGCTTCACGCCCGTGGCCCGCGGCATCGCGCTCCTGATCGGCTGCAACACCTTCCCGACGTGGAACGGCTATCCGGGCCTGTTCGCCTCCCTGGCCACCGGCAACCCCGTCCTGGTCAAGCCCCACCCGCGCGCGGTGCTCCCGCTCGCGCTGACGGTGCGCATCGCGCGCGAGGCCCTCGCGGACGCGGGCTTCGACCCGAACCTGGTGTGCCTGGCCGCCGAGCGACCGGGCGAGGGCATCGCCAAGACCCTCGCCGTCCGCCCCGAGGTCAAGATCATCGACTACACGGGGTCGACCGCCTTCGGCGACTGGCTGGAGGCCAACGCCCGCCAGGCGCAGGTCTACACGGAAAAGGCCGGCGTGAACACGGTCGTCGTCGACTCGACGGACAACTACAAGGGGATGCTGTCCAACCTGGCCTTCTCCCTGTCGCTCTACAGCGGCCAGATGTGCACGACGCCGCAGAACCTCCTGATCCCCCGGGACGGCATCACGACGGACGCCGGAGCGAAGTCGTACGACGACGTGGTGTCCGACCTGGCCGCGTCGGTGAACGGCCTGCTCGGGGACGACGCCCGGGCGAACGGCATCCTGGGTGCCCTGGTCAACCCGGACGTGAAGGCCCGCCTGGAGGCGGCGGCCGGGCTCGGCGAAGTGGCCCTCCCCTCACGGGAGATCAGCAACCCCGAGTTCCCCGACGCCGTGGTCCGCACCCCGGTCATCGTCAAGCTGGACGGCGCGAAGCCGGACGCCGAGGCGGTCTATCTGGACGAGTGCTTCGGCCCGGTCTCCTTCGCCGTCGCGGTCGACTCGTCCTCGGACGCCGTGGAGCTGCTGCGCCGCACGGTGCGCGACAAGGGCGCGATGACGGTCGGCGCGTACACGACGTCGGACGAGGTGTCCGGCGCCGTGGAGGAGACCTGCCTGGAGGAGTGCGCCCAGCTCTCCTTGAACCTCACGGGCGGTGTCTATGTGAACCAGACGGCGGCCTTCTCGGACTTCCACGGTTCGGGCGGCAACCCCGCCGCGAACGCCGCCCTGTGTGACGGCGCCTTCGTGGCCAACCGCTTCCGTGTGGTGGAGATCCGCAGGGACGCCTGACGTCCGGCGGCGGGTTCAGGCCTCCGCGCCCGGAGGCCTGCCCGCCGACCAGTGGAAGAGCGTCATGCCGACGCTGGTGGCCAGGTTGTAGCTGGAGACCTGAGGCCGCATCGGCAGGGACACCAGATGATCGGCGCGCTCCCGCAGCGCCGCCGACAGACCGCTGCGCTCGGACCCGAAGGCCAGCACGGCGTCATCCGGCAGCTTGAGACCGCGGATGTCCTCACCCTCCGCGTCGAGCGCGAACACCGGCCCCGGCGGCAGTGCGGCGACGTCCATCCGCTCGACGGCCGTGGCGAAGTGCAGACCCGCACCACCGCGCACGACCGTGGGATGCCAGGGGTCGAGCGTGCCGGTGGTGACGACTCCCGTCGCCCCGAACCCCGCCGCGAGCCGGATCACGGCACCGGCGTTGCCCAGATTGCGGGGGTCGTCGAGGACCACGACCGGCGTGCTCCTCGGCATGCGGGCCAGCGCGTCGAGGTTGGCCGCGCGGGAAGGGCGTTCCGCCAGGGCCGCCACACCCGTGGGATGCAGACGCGGCACAAGGGCGCGCAGGGTGCTGTCCGGGACCTCCACGAGGAGCGCGTCGAGGGCGTCCCGTACGTCCGGCGCGAGCTCGTCGGCGAGGGCGAGCACGGCGGCCCTGTCACTGGTCAGCGCCGAGGGGACGAGCGCCCCGAAGCGCAAGGCGTGCTTGATGGCGTGGAAACCGTCGAGGAGCACGGAGGTCTCGGCGATCTCCCGCCAGGCACGCACGGCACCGTCCAGGCCACGCCCTTGCGTTCCGCTCATCCCCCGTACGTCCCGTTCATGAGGGAAAGCCTACGCGCGCGTGCTCGGCGGATTCCGGGGCCTGTTCCTCGTCCGTCCCGCGCTGCCCCGGCACCGCGCCGGGGCGGGGCAGGCGCGCGAACAGCGCCCCACGCGCGCGTGCCGTCCATCCGCCGACGCGGCGCAGGAACGACGTCGGCAGGAACACCGCGTCGGCCGCGATCATCGCGAGCGAGAAGAACGGCAGGCCGAGGAGGACCGCGATGACCGCGTGCTCGAAGATCATCGCGGCCAGGAGGACGTTCTTGACCCGCCGGTTGAAGAGGGTGAAGGGGAAGGCGACCTGCACGGCGACCGTCCCGTACGTCACCAGCATCACCATGAGGCCGTGCGAGGCGAGCAGGTCGGAGAGCGCGGGCCAGGGGGAGAAGTAGTCGAGACGCAGCGGGTAGTAGACGGCCGTGCCGTCCTGCCAGCGGCTGCCCTGGATCTTGTACCAGCCGGCCGTCGCGTAGATCAGACACGCCTCGACCATGATCACAAGGAGTGCGGCGTTGTGCGCGAGCCTGACGATGACGTCGAGCAGCTTGCGCGCCTCCCCGTCGGGCGCACGCCGTCCGACGGCCCACCACAGGGCGTGCGCGCACCACAGCCCCCAGAAGACCAGCAGCCAGCCCCCGCTCAGCTCGCCCATGAACGTCACCACGGAGAGGCCGAGCCCGAGGACCCACCACAACACGGGCCCGGTCCTGTCGACGGGCTGCGCCGACTTCGACAGGTCGACCGGCGTCTGCCCCTGACCGACGGACGCGGCACGCGCGCGTGCCGCTCGGCGGGCGTCGAGTGACCAGACCTGGCCGCAGCGCGTGAACACCAGGTAGGTGGCCATGAGGTGGATGACGTTGTCGCCGCCGTCGCCCATGAAGATGGAGCGGTTCTGCAGCGAGAGCACGCCGATCATGAAGAGCACGGACATCGTGCGTGTGCGCCAGCCGAGCATCAGCAGGGCGCTGCTGAGGACGGCGAGTGCGTAGACGATCTCGAACCAGACGTGCCCGTCGGACCACATCAGGGCCGTGAAGGCGTCGTTCTCCGCAATGAGCTGCTGGGCCATGTCCCAGCTCCACGGGCCGTCGGGGCCATAGAGCTCCCGGCGGTGGGGGAGTTCGCGCAGCAGGAAGAGCAGCCAGGTGGCGGCGAACCCGATACGGATCACAGCGGTCTGATAGGGGCCGAGAGCGGATGCGGTGACCCGCTCGACGCCGCGCCCGAGCAGGGGGCCGAAGCGGTTCATCGGGCGTCCACCTCGGATTCCCGGGCCTTGCCCAGGGGCATGTCGTCGGGCGTCACGGACCACCACGGCAGCTGGCGGGTCACCGGTTTCGTCGAGACCTTCTCGTCGCTCCACTCGGGGGGCGGCACGTTCGTGGTCCTTGAGCGGACCTGGATGCGCTCGATGCCGGCGCCCCGGTCCAGGGGCTGCTCACGCTCGACGCGCATCATCACGATGCGGCGGATGTAGCGCTCCGAGAGCTGCCCGCGCAGGCCGCGGGGACGATTCTGCGCATCGTGCGCGCCCACATAGAAGTCCCACGCCCTGCGCAACTCGTTCTGCTGCGTGTGGCTGGGCAGCAGGTTGCCGTCGATGGCAGCGCCGTCTCGCGCCGAGAGGTCGTACCAGCCGGTGGTCCGGGTCGAGCCGTCGGCCGTGCGGATCTCGGCGCGGGCCTGCACCGCGATGTTCTGCTGCATCGGGTTGGGCGCGAAGAGCTTCCAGTTCTGCTCGAACTCGGGGTAGATCCAGTCGTCGACGGCCTGGCCGTGCTGCTTGGTCATGGTGTTCGCGGGGGCGACGTGCAGGAAGAGCATCCCGACGTGGACACAGGCCGTTACGGCGATGAGCGCGAGCGCGAGCGCCGCCACCGCCTGGTAGCGCGGGGAGAGGGCGGCGATGCCGGTACGGGGCTCGGCCGGGGCGGCGGGGGTGCCCCCGGCGGGCGAGGGGACGGCGTCGACGGGTGGGGGCGGCGACTCGTGCGCGTTGTTGTCGTTCGCGTCCATTTGGCCCCGATTCCGATCCCGCACGGTGATGCGCCCGTCAGCCGCCCGTCACACGGCTCTCTACCGCCCGTCGCAGCGGAACGGTACTCATGCCTGCGCTCCAGGCACAGCGTCCGTGAAGTTATCCACAGGGTTGACACCTTATGGCGCTGAGCCGCACCATTGAATTCCACGAACCGAACGATCGGTCGGTAGCTAGCTAAAGGTCGAGGGGGACCGCGATGGCGACAGCAGCCGAGCATCAGACGGCCCGGTCCGAACCGGACCAGGCAGCGGCCGACGCCGCACGCACCGCGGCGCACGAGGCGGCATTCGACGCCGCGGTCGCGGCCGACGAGCGCATCGAGCCCCGGGACTGGATGCCCGACGCCTATCGCGCCTCACTGGTCAGGCAGATCGCGCAGCACGCCCACTCCGAGATCATCGGCATGCAGCCGGAGGCCAACTGGATCACCCGCGCCCCGTCCCTGCGACGCAAGGCGATCCTGATGGCCAAGGTCCAGGACGAAGCCGGTCACGGCCTGTATCTCTACAGCGCGGCCGAAACCCTGGGCGCCAGCCGCGACGAACTGCTCGACAAACTGCACTCGGGCCGCCAGAAGTACTCGTCGATCTTCAACTACCCCACGCTGACCTGGGCCGACGTCGGCGCGATCGGCTGGCTGGTGGACGGCGCCGCGATCACGAACCAAGTCCCGCTCTGCCGCTGTTCGTACGGCCCCTATGCCCGCGCGATGGTCCGCGTCTGCAAGGAGGAGTCCTTCCACCAGCGCCAGGGATACGAATCCCTGCTCGCCCTCAGCCAGGGCACCGACGCCCAGCACGCCATGGCACAGGACGCGGTGGACCGCTGGTGGTGGCCCTCCCTGATGATGTTCGGCCCGCCCGACGACGAGTCGTCGCACTCGGAACAGTCGATGACCTGGAAGATCAAGCGTCACTCGAACGACGAGCTGCGCCAGCGCTTCGTCGACATCTGCGTCCCCCAGGCCGAGTCCCTCGGACTCACGCTCCCCGACCCGGACCTCGTGTGGAATGAGGAGCGGGGACATCACGACTTCGGCCCCATCGACTGGACCGAGTTCTGGGCCGTCCTCAAGGGCAACGGCCCGTGCAACGAACACCGGATCACGCAGCGCAAGAGCGCACACGAAGAAGGCGCGTGGGTGCGCGAGGCAGCAGCGGCGTTCGCCGCCAAGCACGGGGAGGCGAAGGCATGAGCAGCTCGACCGAATGGCCGCTGTGGGAGGTGTTCGTGCGCTCCCGCCGCGGGCTCTCCCACACCCACGCGGGCAGCCTGCACGCGCCGGACGCCGAAATGGCCCTGCGCAACGCCCGCGACCTCTACACCCGCAGGAGCGAAGGCGTCTCGATCTGGGTCGTGCCGTCCACCCAGATCACCGCCTCATCGCCCGACGAGAAGGACTCCTTCTTCGAACCGGCAGGCGACAAGCCCTACCGCCACCCCACCTTCTACGACATCCCGGACGGGGTGAAGCACCTGTGACCGCGTCCCTGGCCCCGACGGCCACCGCCACCGCCCTCGCCCTGGGCGACGACGCCCTGGTGCTCTCGCACCGGCTGGGGGAGTGGGCGGGCCACGCCCCCGTCCTCGAAGAAGAGGTCGCCCTGGCGAACATCGCCCTCGACCTGCTCGGCCAGGCACGCGTCCTGCTCTCCCTGGCCGGGGACGAGGACGAACTGGCCTACCTCCGCGAGGAACGCGCCTTCCGCAACCTCCAACTGGTCGAGCAGCCGAACGGCGACTTCGCCCACACCATCGCCCGCCAGCTGTACTTCTCCACGTACCAAACGCTGCTGTACGGCGCGTTGGCGAGCGGCGACAGCACGTTCGCCCCGCTGGCGGCGAAGGCGGTCAAGGAAGTCGCCTACCACCAGGACCACGCGGAGCAGTGGACGCTGCGGCTCGGCGACGGCACCGCGGAGAGCCATGAGCGGATGCAGCGCGGGCTCGACGCACTCTGGCGGTTCACCGGCGAGATGTTCCGACCGGTGGAAGGTCTCGACGGCGCGACGGACGGCTCGACAGGGGTCGACTGGGCAGCACTGCGCACGAGCTGGACGGCCTCGGTGACCACGGTCATCGAAAAGGCGACCCTGACCGTGCCCACCGGCCCGCAGGAAGGCGCCTGGGCGGCCGGCGCGGGCCGCCAGGGCCTGCACACCGAATCGTTCGGACGGATGCTCGCCGAGATGCAGCACCTGCACCGCAGCCACCCGGGGGCGACATGGTGACCACCGCCCTCGAAGAGGAGCTCCTCGCCCTGGCCGGCTCCGTTCCCGACCCGGAGCTGCCGGTCATCACGCTGGCCGAGCTCGGCGTGCTGCGCGGCGTGCACGTCCGCGGCATCGGCAAAGTCGACGTCGAGCTGACCCCCACGTACACCGGCTGCCCTGCCATAGAGGCCATGACCGCCGACATCGAACAGGTCCTGCGTGAGCGCGGCATGGCGGAGATCTCCGTGCGCACCGTACTCTCCCCCGCCTGGTCGACGGACGACATCAGCGCCGAGGGCCGCCGCAAACTCGCCGAGTTCGGCATCGCGCCCCCGCGCCCGCACAGCGCCGGCGGTCCCATACCGCTCACCCTCTCGGTCCGCTGCCCGCACTGCGGATCGACCGACACCGAGCTGCTCAGCCGCTTCTCGTCGACGGCCTGCAAGGCCCTGCGCCGGTGCGTCTCCTGCCGCGAACCCTTCGACCACTTCAAGGAGCTGTGATGGCCCGCTTCCACCAGCTCCGGGTAGCGGCGGTCGAGCGGCTCACCGACGACTCCGTCACGCTGACCTTCGAGGTGCCTCCCGCCCTGCGCGAGGAGTACCGCTTCGTGCCGGGCCAGCATCTGGCCCTCCGCCGCTTCGCCGACGGCACCGAGATCCGGCGCACGTACTCGATCTGCGCACCCGCGCCCCACCCCGAAAGCCCCTCGGAACCGCGGACCCTGCGGGTCGGGGTGCGCTTCGTCGAAGGCGGCGCCTTCTCGACGTACGCGCTCAAGGAAATCGCCGTCGGCGACCTCCTCGAGGTGATGACCCCGGCCGGGCGCTTCACGCTGGAACCGGCACCCGGCCGCTATGCGGCCGTGGTCGGCGGCAGCGGCATCACTCCGGTGCTCTCCATCGTCACGACCCTCCTCGAACGCGAACCAGAGGCCACGTTCTGTCTCGTACGGAGCGATCGCACCGCCGCGTCGACGATGTTCCTGGAGGAGGTCGCCGACCTCAAGGACCGCTGGCCGGACCGGTTCCAGCTGGTCACCGTGCTCTCCCGGGAGGAGCAGCAGTCAGGGCTCGACTCCGGACGGCTCGACGAGGAGCGGCTCGGCAGGCTGCTCCCGGCACTGCTGCCCGTACAGGAGATCGCGGGCTGGTTCCTGTGCGGTCCGCTCGGTCTCGTACAGGGCGCGGAGAAGACACTGCGCGGCCTCGGCGTGCCGCGTCAGCACATCCACCAGGAGATATTCCACGTGGACGGCGGCCTCGCCACCCCCACGCCCACCTCCACGACAGCTGCCCCCGCGCACAGCACCGTGACGGTGACGCTCGACGGGCGCTCCGGCACCTGGCCGGTACAGGACGGGGAATCCCTCCTCGACACCGTGCTGCGCAACCGCGCGGACGCGCCGTACGCCTGCAAGGGCGGGGTGTGCGGGACCTGCCGGGCCTTCCGGGTCTCGGGCGAGGTGCGGATGGACCGCAACTTCGCCCTGGAACCGGAGGAGACCGAGGCGGGATACGTGCTCGCGTGCCAGTCCCACCCGGCCACGGACACAGTGGAGTTGGACTTCGACCGCTGAGGGGGGCTACCCCCGCCCCCTTCGCCTGCGGCGTCCGGCGGTGACTGCGGCCTTCGCTGTTCCCTTCCCGTAGAACCTGTTCTATCTTGACGACCCGTCAGAATCGGCGGGCGTGGCAAGGACAGGACCGTCGGGCCGGTGCGCGGGAGGACAAGCAGTGGACTTCACCTTCACCGAGGAACAGCAGGCCGCAGTCGAGGCGGCGAAGACGCTCTTCGCCGCCGTCGCACCCGACGGCGTACCGAGCCCCGCCCTCGTACCAGGCGCGGTCGCCGACGACTTCGACCGCCCCCTGTGGGCCAAGCTCGCCGAAGCCGACCTGCTGAGCCTGCTCATCGACCCCGAGCACGGCGGCGCCGGCCTGGACGCCATCGCCCTCTGCCTGATCCTGCG
Organism: Streptomyces sp. NPDC051214; assembly: GCF_040682375.1. Classification (NCBI taxonomy): domain Bacteria; kingdom Bacillati; phylum Actinomycetota; class Actinomycetes; order Kitasatosporales; family Streptomycetaceae; genus Streptomyces; species Streptomyces sp. NPDC051214. The sequence goes on along the minus strand of NZ_JBFBAT010000017.1, from coordinate 180,970 downwards.
CGAATCCGCGAAGAAACTCGCCCGAGTACCACTCCTGGAGAGCAGCGCCGCCGCGTACGCCGTACAGACCCACGGCAGCAAGGAACTGAAGCAGCGCATCCTGCCGAAAGCAGGCCGCGGCGAACTCGTCCTCACCGTCGCGGCGAACGGCCGCAGCGGACACGACCCCGCCGAACTGGCCGTCACCGCACGCCAGGACGGAGAAACCTGGCTGCTCGACGGCACACAGACCGCCGTCCCCTGGGCACAGAACGCCGACCTCATCGTGGTGCCCGCCCACACACCCGCCGGCCGCACCGTCCTCGCCGTGATCCCCCGCGAGCACGAGGGCCTCACCCTCGCCGAGCAGGTGTCCACGAACGGCGAACACCACGGCGAGATCAGCCTCGAATCCGTACGGATCGACGCCAACGACGTCATCGAGGCCGACGGAGCCTGGGACGGGCTGCGCGACCTGCTCACCACCGGAACCTGCGCCCTCGCGCTCGGCCTCGGCGAGAGCGTGCTGAGCATGACCGCCGAATACACCGGCAAGCGCGAACAGTTCGGCTTCCCCGTCGCCACCTTCCAGGCCGTGGCAGTACAGGCCGCTGACCGTTACATCGACCTGCGCGCGATGGAGGTCACCCTCTGGCAGGCCGCCTGGCGCATCAGCACCGGCGCGAACGGCGCCCTACCCGCCACGGGAGACGTGGCCGTAGCCAAGATCTGGGCATCGGACGGCGTACGAAGGGTGGTGCAGACGGCCCAGCACCTGCACGGCGGCTTCGGATCCGACACCGACTACCCCCTGCACCGCTACCACGCCTGGGCCAAACAACTGGAGCTGTCCCTCGGCCCGGCAGCGGCACACGAGGAGGCCCTCGGCGACCTCCTGGCCGCCCACCCCCTCGGCTGAAGGCTGCAAAAGCCCCAAGCGCCGCCGAACTAGATCACGACGCCGGGCTGGCCCTTGTCGTCCACGACGGGCCGGCCCGCGGCCTCCCAGCTCTGCATGCCGCCGTCGACGTTCACCGCGTCGATCCCCTGCTGGACGAGATACATGGCGACCTGCGCCGAACGACCGCCGACCCGGCAGATGACATTGACCTTGCCGTCCTGCGGGGCGGCCTCGGTCAACTCGCCGTAACGCGAGACGAACTCGCTCATCGGAATGTGCAGCGCACCCGCGGCGTGACCCGCCTGCCACTCCTCGTCCTCACGGACGTCAAGGAGAAAGTCGCCGCTCGCGAGGTCGCCGACACCGACCGTGGGCACATGAGATCCGAAAGCCATGCGTCCGACGCTACCCGACCCGCTAGGCGGTCAGCCGCGCAAGCTCCGCCTCACGCTCGGTGACCTGCGCGAGCAACTGCTCGGCGATCTCATCGAGGAGCTGATCCGGATCGTCCGGCGCCATCCGCAGCATCGCGCCGATCGCACCCTCCTCCAGCTCCCGCGCGACCACGGAGAGCAGCTCCTTGCGCTGGGAGAGCCACTCAAGGCGGGCGTAGAGCTCCTCGCTCTTGCTCGGCCACTGCTGCTCGGGCACAGGACCCGCGGCCCACTCCTCCGACAGCTCCCGCAGCAAGGGCTCGTCCCCGCGCGCGTACGCGGCGTTCACCCGCGTGATGAACTCCTCGCGGCGGCCGCGCTCCTGGTCGTCCTGGGCGAGGTCGGGATGGGACTTGCGGACGAGCTCGCGGTAGAGCTTGCGGGCCTCGTCACTCGGCCGCACCCGCTGCGGCGGCCGCACCGACTGATCGGTCAGCATCGCGGCGGCCTCCGGATAGAGGCCCTCACCGTCCATCCAGCCGTGGAACAGCTCCTCGACCCCCGGCATCGGCATGACCCGCGCCCGCGCCTCGTCCGCCTTGCGCCGGTCATCGGGGTCACCGCTACGGGCGGCCAGGGCCTCGGCGATCTCGGCGTCCAGCTCGTCGAGGCGCGCGTACATCGGGCCGAGCTTCTGGTGGTGCAGCCGGGAGAAGTTCTCCACCTCGACCCGGAACGTCTCGACGGCGATCTCGTACTCGATCAGCGCCTGCTCCGCCGCCCGTACCGCCTTCTCGAGCCGGTCCTCCGGCCGCGCGGCGCCGCCGCCCTGCCCCGCCGCCCCGCCAGGGCCCTCGCGACCAGCGGTCACGGGATCGGGCTCGGGCTCGGGATCAGGCGTCTGAGGCTGCGTAGGCTCGGCTTCCGGGGTCGTCACCCGACCAGCCTAGGCCACCGTGCCCCCACCCCGTTCGAGCGGCGGCCAGGCGTTGCGTGGGAGCCTGCCGGGCCCTCTCCCCACACTCCCGGCAATCGGAAGGGGGGGCCTCCCCCCTCCCCTCCCTCCCCCACCCCCCTCAGCCCTCACCCCACCCCCCTCACCCCCTCAAACCCCCACCTCCGCCCCCACCCGCCCCTCTTTAACCGCACGCACCAGCTCCGCGTGGTCCGCCTCCGTGCGGTTCGCGTACGCCACCGCGAAGTCCGCCATCGCCGTGTCCAGCTCCTCGTTCTTGCCGACGTAGCCGGCGATGAGCCGTGGGTCGGCGCTGTGGGCGTGCGCGCGGGCCAGCAGGGCTCCGGTCATCCGGCCGTAGTCGTCGATCTGGTCGGCGGCCAGTGCCGCCGGGTCCACGCTGCCCTTGCGGTTCCTGAACTGCCGTACCTGGAAGGCTCGCCCGGCCACGGTCGTCCATCCCAGGAGGAAGTCGCTGACCACCTGCATCCGCTTCTGCCCGAGCACCACCCGGTGTCCTTCGTGCGCGACCTCGGGCACCGTGAAGCCTGCCGTGGGCAGATGCGGCAGCAGAGCGGAGGGCGTTGCCTCCTTGACCTGGAGCACCAGCGGCTCGCCCCGGTGGTCGAGCAGCAGCACCACGTACGACCGCAGACCCACGCTGCCCGTGCCCACGACGCGGAAGGCCACGTCCTGGACGGCGTACCGCGCGAGCAGCGGCAGCCGGTCCTCGGGCAGCGTGCCGACGTAGTCCGCGAGGGCGGCCGCGACCTCGGCCGCCTCGGCGTCCGGTATTCGGCGGAGCACCGGTGGGGCGTCGACGAAGCGGCGGCCCACGAAGCCGGACTCGTCCTCGATGCGCTCGGTGGACTTGGCGGCGAACCGGGCGCTCGTGTTGTGCCGTGCCTTCTCGGAGACGCTTTCCAGGGTGCCGAGCAGGTCTTTCGCGTCGGTGTGGGAGACCAGCTCCTCGTCCGCGATGGCGTTCCACGCGTCGAGCGCGGGGAGCTTCGCGAGCAGCCGCATCGTGCGCCGGTACGCCCCCACCGCGTCGAACGCCGCTTCCTTGCAGACGTCGTCGCTTGCCCCGGCCTCGCGCCCGGCGAGCACGAGGGAGGCGGCGAGCCGTTTCACGTCCCATTCCCAGGGGCCGTGGCCCGTCTCGTCGAAGTCGTTCAGGTCCATGACGAGTCCGCCCCGCGCGTCCCCGTACAGGCCGAAGTTCGCCGCGTGGGCGTCTCCGCATATCTGGGCGCTGATTCCCGTGACGGGGGTCCGCGCGAGGTCGTACGCCATCAGACCGGCGGCTCCGCGCAGGAAGGCGAAGGGCGAGGCGGCCATCCTGCCCGTCCGGATCGGTGTGAGCTCGGGGAGTCTGCTGCGGTTGGTCTCCTGCACGGCGTCGACCGGATCGGGGCGGCCGTCGTCCTCGACGAACCACTCGTGCGAGGCACGGCTGACGCGCGCCCGCAACGCCTTGCCCTCCCGTTTCGGCGAAACCGTCGCCTCGCCGGCACCCTCCGAAGCCGCAGCACCCCTCGCGGCGGTCGCGCCCTCCGAAGCCGCAGCACCCCCCGCGGCGGGCCACCGCGCGAACCCCTCCACGTACGGCAGTCGCGCACCCTTGAACTCCGTCATGCTCACCCCCACCGTCCGGGCGCCCCCCCGCGGGCTCACCTGGCATGAAGGTACCGCCGGGTGCCGGACGGCGGCAGAGCCTGTGGACAACCCGCGAGCTGTGGACAACTCGGCGCACCGTTCCGGCGCCCGGTGACATAGATCACCATGATCATTACCCCAGCAGTCAGCCAGGTCCTAGCCCCCGAACCACAACGAAAAGCGGGCCCCCACCAGGACTTTCGTCCTGATGGAGACCCGCTCCACGTGGTGCGCGAGGGGGGAGTTGAACCCCCACGCCCTTTCGGGCACTGGAACCTGAATCCAGCGCGTCTGCCTATTCCGCCACCCGCGCATGGGTGTTGTCCTGGGCCTCTCACCATCTGGTGTGAACACTGTGTGCGAACACTGTTTGGTGCGAGCGCCTTCCGACATCCAGAAGATTAGCACGCTGGCAGGGGTGGATTCACATCCCTATTCGGGGGCACCTGCCCTGTTGATCCGGAGAGAACCGGGTGAGGCCGACCGTCCGACCGACCGACTTGCGCCGTACCCGGCGAAGCTCCGCAGTCGGGTGCGCGACACTGGTTTGAGGCCCCCTCTACGATCCCTGGTAGAGGAGCCTGAGAGGAGCCCGGACGGATCCCGGAACCCTGGTGCGGGCATGCCTTGTGAGAGGCGACACTCATCGACTGGGCGGACAGGGGGAACCAGCCGATTTCCCGGCGCGTGGATACGATCAGTAAGCAGTACCAGGATGACTACGACGGAGGAGGTGCCCCATGGGAGTCATGAAGAAGTTCGAGCAGCGACTCGAAGGTCTCGTCAACGGCACCTTCGCCAAGGTGTTCAAGTCCGAGGTCCAGCCCGTCGAGATCGCCGGCGCCCTGCAGCGCGAGTGCGACAACAACGCGACGATCTGGAACCGCGATCGGACCGTCGTCCCCAATGACTTCATCGTGGAGCTCAGCGCGCCCGACTTCGAGCGGCTGAGCCCCTACTCGGGGCAGCTCGGCGACGAGCTGTCCGGGATGGTGCGCGAGTACGCCAAGCAGCAGCGGTACAGCTTCATGGGCCCCATCAAGGTCCACCTGGAGAAGGCCGAGGATCTCGACACGGGCCTGTACCGGGTGCGCAGCCGCACGCTCGCGTCCAGCACCTCCCAGAGCCCCGACAGCGCCCCGGCCGGCCCCTCGGGCCCCGCGGGCGCCGGTCACAGCCCCGCCAGGCCCCCTGCGGGCGGCGCGGGCGGCGGCTATGGCTATCCACAGCCCGCCCAGCCCTCCAGCGCTCCTCCCATGCCTGCCGCGCCGCCTCCCGGCGGCCGTCCGGGCGGACCCGCACCGGTGCCGAACCGTCCTCAGGGGCCCGGCGCCGGACCTCTTCCGGGTGCGCAGGTGCGGCGCTGGATCGAGATCAACGGCAATCGCCATCAGATCTCCCGCCCGACGCTGGTGCTGGGACGCAGCACCGACGCCGATGTGCGGATCGACGACCCCGGCGTATCGCGCCGGCACTGTGAGATCCGGACCGGAACGCCCTCGACGATCCAGGATCTCGGGTCTACCAACGGCATCGTGGTAGACGGGCAGCACACCACCCGCGCTACGCTCCGCGACGGCTCGCGGATCGTCGTGGGCCAAACCACCATCGTTTACCGGCAAGCCGAAGGGTGAAGCGGGGGCAATGTCAGAGCTGACCCTGACGGTCATGCGGCTGGGTTTCCTAGCCGTTCTGTGGCTGTTCGTGATCGTGGCCGTCCAGGTCATCCGTAGCGACCTGTTCGGAACACGTGTCACACAGCGCGGTTCGCGCCGTGAGAACGCGCGACCGCAGCAGGCCGCCCGCCAGCAACAGCAGGCGGCCACACCACCTCCCCAGCGCCAGCAGCAGGGCGGCGGGCGGCAGCGCCGTGGCGCCCCCAGCAAGCTGGTCGTTTCCGAAGGGATCCTCGCGGGCACGACGGTCGCCCTGCAGGGTCAGACGATCACGCTGGGCCGGGCGCACGATTCGACGATCGTGCTCGACGACGACTACGCGTCCAGCAGGCATGCCAGGATCTACCCGGACCGTGACGGCCAGTGGATCGTCGAGGATCTCGGGTCCACCAACGGCACGTATCTGGACCGGACCCGACTCACCACCCCGACGCCTGTTCCGCTGGGCGCGCCGATCCGCATCGGCAAGACCGTCATCGAGCTGCGGAAGTAGTACGAAAATGAGCGAGCGGAGCGAGCGAGCCGACGCGGTCCACACACTGGACGCCAGCGCGCTCCCGACCGGAGGGTGGGCACCGTGCGGATGTACCCGGAGCCGACGGGCGAGGTGCGCATGAGTCTGTCTTTGCGCTTCGCCGCCGGATCGCACAAAGGCATGATCAGGGAGGGGAACGAGGACTCGGGTTACGCCGGTCCGCGTCTCCTCGCGATCGCCGACGGCATGGGGGGCCAGGCCGCGGGTGAGGTGGCGAGCTCCGAGGTGATCTCGACGCTCGTCACCCTTGACGACGATGTGCCGGGTTCGGACATCCTCACGTCGCTCGGCACGGCCGTGCAGCGCGCCAACGACCAGCTGCGCCTGATGGTCGAGGAGGACCCCCAGCTCGAGGGCATGGGGACGACCCTGACCGCCCTGCTGTGGACGGGGCAGCGCCTCGGTCTCGTACACGTGGGCGACTCGCGGGCCTATCTCCTGCGGGACGGTGTCCTGACGCAGATCACGCAGGACCACACCTGGGTGCAGCGTCTGGTCGACGAGGGCCGGATCACCGAGGAGGAGGCCACCACCCATCCGCAGCGCTCCTTGCTGATGCGCGCGCTGGGCAGTGGTGAGCATGTCGAGCCGGATCTCTCCATCCGTGAAGTCCGGGCCGGCGACCGCTACTTGATCTGCTCGGACGGTCTCTCCGGTGTTGTCTCGCACCAGACGATGGAAGACACTCTCGCGAGCTACCAGGGCCCGCAGGAGACCGTGCAGGAGCTCATTCAGCTCGCGCTGCGCGGTGGTGGCCCCGACAACATCACGGTGATCGTCGCCGATGTCCTGGACATCGACAGCGGTGACACCCTCGCCGGTCAGCTCTCCGACACCCCCGTAGTGGTCGGCGCCGTCGCCGAGAACCAGCTCCAGGCGCAGGACGACGGCGCCATGCAGACGCCTGCGGGCCGTGCGTCGGGCCTTGGCCGTCCGGTGCCGCCGCAGCCCTCCGGGGGCGGCTTCGGGCCGCCCGGGAGCGGCGGCACGACGGGGTACGTGCCCGAGGGGAACTTCGGGGCGTACAGCGACGAGGACTTCGTCAAGCCCGGTGGTGGCCGCAAGTGGCTGAAGAGATCGCTCTACACGGTGCTCGCCCTGGCGGTCATCGGCGGTGGCCTGTACGGCGGCTACCGCTGGACCCAGACTCAGTACTACGTGGGCACGAACGACAAGAACGTCGCCCTGTACCGCGGCATCGACCAGGATCTGGCGTGGGTCAGCCTGTCGAAGGTCGAGGAGAACTACCCCAAGATCGAACTCAAGTACTTGCCGCCGTATCAGCGCAAGCAGGTCGAGGGGACGATCCCCGAGGGCAATCTCGACGACGCCAAGAGCAAGATCGAGGAGCTCAGCATGCAGGCCTCGGCCTGCGAGAAGGACGCCAAGCGCCGCGAGGCCGAGCGCGAGAACGCCAAGCCCGGTGAGGGTGAGGCGGGCGGCACGACCGGCCTGTCGGCCAAGGCTCCCACCGATGATCCGACGGATCCGGCGGACAAGAACGACACGAACGACAAGAACAGCTCGACCGACAAGAACAAGTCCAAGACCGCACCGACTCCCACACCCGGCCCCAGCCTCTCCGAGGACGAGGAGAAGCTGGTCCCGCTGTGCGGTAAGCAGTAAGCAGCCGTTGGGGGCCTTTGCACGCCATGAGCAGTAGCACTACACACACGTCGACCATCGGCGCGATCGGGGCGCCGAGCAGGCGCAACACCGAGCTCGCGCTCCTCGCGTTCGCCGTCGTCATCCCGCTGTTCGCCTACATCAACGTGGGCCTCGCGCTCGACGGCAAGCTGCCGCCCGGCATGCTCGGCTACGGCTGTGGCATCGGGCTGCTCGCGGCCGTCGGCCACATCGTGGTGCGCAGGTTCGCGCCCTACGCGGACCCGCTGCTGCTGCCGCTCGCGACGCTGCTCAACGGCCTCGGTCTGGTGGTCATCTGGCGTCTGGACCAGTCGGAGAAGCTGCAGAACCTCGCCAAGGCGGCGACGGGCTCCTTCAGTCCGTCCGCGCCCAAGCAGCTGATGTACTCGGCCATCGGCATCGCGCTCTTCGTGGGCGTGCTGCTGCTGCTCAAGGACCACCGCGTCCTGCAGCGCTACACGTACATCTCCATGGTCGCCGCGCTCGTCCTGCTGCTCCTGCCGCTCGTGCCGGGTCTGGGCATGAACGTCTTCGGCGCCAGGATCTGGATCAGCGTCGGCGGATTCTCCATCCAGCCGGGTGAGTTCGCGAAGATCGTCATCGCGATCTTCTTCGCGGGTTATCTGATGGTGAAACGCGACGCGCTCGCCCTGGCAAGCCGCCGCTTCATGGGGCTCTACCTGCCGCGTGGCCGTGACCTCGGTCCGATCATCGTGGTCTGGGCGATGTCCATCCTCATCCTGGTCTTCGAGACCGACCTCGGTACGTCGCTGCTGTTCTTCGGCATGTTCGTCGTGATGCTGTACGTCGCCACGGAGCGCACCAGCTGGATCGTGTTCGGTCTGGTGATGTCCTCGGTCGGCGCCGTCGGTGTGGCCACGTTCGAGCCGCACGTCCAGGAGCGTGTGGACGCCTGGCTGAACCCGTTCTCCGACGCCGTCATCGCCTCCACGGGCAGCGACCAGATCGCCCAGTCCCTGATGGCGTTCGGCTCGGGTGGCGTGCTCGGCACCGGCCTCGGCCAGGGTCACTCCGACCTGATCGGCTTCGCCGCCAACTCCGACTTCATCCTCGCCACCTTCGGCGAGGAGCTCGGTCTGGCCGGCGTCATGGCGATCCTGCTGATCTACGGCCTGATCGTGGAGCGCGGTGTGCGCACGGCGCTCGCCGCCCGCGACCCGTTCGGCAAGCTCCTGGCGATCGGCCTGTCCGGCGCCTTCGCCATCCAGGTGTTCGTCGTCTCCGGCGGCGTCATGGGCCTGATCCCGCTGACCGGTATGACCATGCCGTTCCTCGCGAACGGCGGTTCCTCCGTGATCGCCAACTGGGCCCTCATCGGCATCCTCATCCGCATCAGTGACACCGCGCGCCGCCCGGCGCCGGCTCCCGCCCCCAACCCCGACGCCGAAATGACGCAGGTGGTCCGACCGTGAACAAGCCCCTGCGCCGGATCGCGGTCTTCTGCGGGCTGCTCGTCCTCGCCCTGCTCGCCAGGGACAACTGGCTTCAGTACGTGCAAGCCGACACGCTGGCCGAGCACGACAAGAACCGCCGTGTCTCCATCGAGCGGTACGCCCAGCCGCGCGGCGACATCATCGTCGACGGCAAGGCCATCACCGGGTCCAAAGAGGCCGGCAGCGGTGACTACAAGTACAAGAGGACGTACAAGAACGGGCCCATGTGGTCCCCCGTCACCGGCTTCGCCTCGCAGCGCATCGGCGCCACGCAGATCGAGTCCATCGAGGACGGCATCCTCACCGGCAACGACGACCGGCTCTTCTTCACCCGCAGCCTGGACATGATCACGGGCAAGAAGAAGGAGGGCGGCAACGCCGTCACGACCCTGAACGCGGCCGCGCAGAAGGCCGCGTACGACGGTCTCAAGGGCCGCGGCAAGGGTGCCGTCGCCGCGATCGACCCGTCCACGGGCGCGATCCTGGCGCTGGCATCGGCTCCTTCGTACGACCCCTCGACCTTCGCGGGCAACACGAACGAAGAGGCCGAGGAATTCGGGAAGCTGGACAAGGACAAAGACCAGCCGATGCTCAACCGCGCCCTGCGCGAGACGTACCCGCCCGGCTCCACCTTCAAGGCGGTGACGGCCGCGGCGGCCCTGGAGCACGAGCTCTACACCGATGTCGACGCGCCGACCAAGTCGCCGCTGCCGTGGACGATGCCCGACACCCAGACGCCGCTGAAGAACGAGGGCAACATCCCCTGCAAGAACGCCACGCTGCGCGAGGCGCTGCGGGTGTCCTGCAACACCGTCTTCGGCAAGATCGGCTCTGACCTCGGCAAGGACAAGATGCTCGAGACGGCCGAGAAGTTCGGCTTCAACGAAGAGCAGTTCGTGCCGGTCCGTTCGAACGCCTCCGTCTTCCCCGAGAAGATGGACCGTCCCCAGACCGCGCTCTCCTCCATCGGCCAGTTCGAGACGGCCGCGACGCCGCTGCAGATGGCCATGGTCGCCTCGGCCATCGCCAACGACGGCAAGCTGATGGAGCCGTACATGGTCAGCGAGCTGCAGGCACCGAACCTGGACGTGATCGAGAAGCACGCGCCCAAGGAGATGAGCCGTCCGCTGTCCGAGGAGAACGCGCAGAAGCTCCAGGACATCATGGAGACGGTGATCAACGAGGGCACCGGCACGAACGCCAAGATCCCCGGCGTCACCGTCGGCGGCAAGACCGGTACGGCCCAGCACGGCGTCGACAACAGCGAGAACCCCTACGCCTGGTTCATCAGCTACGCCAAGACCGACAACGGTTCGCCGGTGGCCGTCGCCGTGGTCGTCGAGGACAGCAAGGCCAGCCGCGACGACATCTCCGGTGGCGGTCTGGCCGCCCCCATCGCCAAGGACGTGATGCAGGCGGTGCTCGACAGCAAGAAGTGACCCCCGTCACGGCCTCTCCACATCAGTGCACGTTGCGATACCGGTCCTGTATCGGGTGACGGTCGTGGCCGGGTCACGTAAGGCGAGCCGGGTACGGTATGCCCGGACAGCACACCGCCGGACCACACAAGGGTGCGGTCGGGACTGACGGAGAGGGCTGGATTAGCTATGGAAGAGCCGCGTCGCCTCGGCGGGCGGTACGAGCTGGGCCAGGTGCTCGGCCGAGGCGGGATGGCGGAGGTATACCTCGCGCACGACACCCGCCTCGGACGCACCGTGGCGGTGAAGACGCTGCGCGTTGACCTCGCGCGCGACCCGTCATTCCAGGCCCGGTTCCGCCGCGAGGCCCAGTCGGCCGCCTCGCTCAACCATCCTGCGATCGTCGCGGTCTACGACACCGGCGAGGACTACGTGGACGGGGTCTCCATCCCGTACATCGTGATGGAGTACGTCGACGGCTCCACCCTGCGTGAGCTGCTGCACTCCGGGCGCAAGCTGCTGCCCGAGCGCGCCATGGAGATGACGATCGGCATCCTCCAGGCCCTCGAGTACTCCCACCGCAACGGCATCGTCCACCGCGACATCAAGCCCGCGAACGTCATGCTGACGCGCAACGGCCAGGTCAAGGTCATGGACTTCGGCATCGCCCGCGCCATGGGCGACTCCGGCATGACGATGACGCAGACCGCGGCGGTCATCGGCACCGCGCAGTACCTCTCGCCGGAGCAGGCCAAGGGCGAGCAGGTCGACGCGCGCTCCGACCTCTACTCCACGGGCTGTCTGCTCTACGAGCTCCTCACGGTGCGCCCGCCCTTCGTCGGGGACTCCCCGGTGGCGGTCGCCTACCAGCACGTACGGGAGGAGCCGCAGGCCCCGAGCGTCTTCGACGGTGAGATCACGCCGGAGATGGACGCCATCGTCCTGAAGGCCCTCACCAAGGACCCGGACTACCGCTACCAGTCGGCCGACGAGATGCGCGCCGACATCGAGGCCTGCCTCGACGGCCAGCCCGTCCAGGCCACCGCTGCCATGGGCGCGGTCGGCTACGGCGGCCACCCGGACGACCAGCAGACGGCGATGCTCCGCCCGCAGAACGGCGGCGGCCAGACGTCGATGATGCCGCCGGTCGGCGGCCCTGACGACGGCTACGACGACCACTCGCGCCGCCGCCAGAAGAAGAACAACACCTCCACGATCCTGCTGGTCCTTGCGGGCTTGCTGGTCCTGGTGGGCGCGATCCTGATCGGGAAGTGGGCGTTCACCGGGGGCGGTGGCGGCAACGACTCGCTCAAGGCTCCGAACTTCGTCGGTGAGACGCTGGCGGAGGCCAAGAAGTCCGCCAAGAACGTGGATCTCGTACTCGACGACTCCGAGCACAAGCCGTGCGAGAAGTACCCGAAGGGCGAGATCTGCTCCCAGGACCCGGGCGCGAACGCGACGGTGAGCAAGGGCGACACGATCTCGGTGGTTGTTTCCACGGGGGCGCGGAAGGTGGCGGTCCCGAAGGTCATCGGCCTGAACGTCGACGCCGCCACGAAGAAGCTCGAAGGCCCCAAGTTCCTGTTCGAGGTCGACACCAAGGCGGTCGAGTCCTCGGGCACCCCGGGCGAGGTCCTCGATCAGGACCCGTTCGCCGGCACCGAGGTGGAAAAGGGCAGCAAGATCACCCTTGAGGTCGCCAAGGCAGCCGAGAAGTCCACGGTCCCCGACGTCACCGGCAAGACCTGCGAAGAGGCCAAGGCCCAGCTGAAGACCAACGACCTCGTCGGCACGTGCGAGGAAGAGGAGAGCGACTCCGTGGAGGCCGGCAAGGTCATCTCACAGAGCCTCTCCGCGCAGAGCCAGGCCGACCCGGGCTCGACCGTGACGTTGAAGGTCGCCAAGAAGCCCGAGCAGGCATCCGTTCCGGCCCTCACCGGCCAGAAGCTCAAGGACGCCCGCAAGGCCATCGAGGACGCCGGCCTCACGGTCGGCACCGTCACGGGCCCGCAGGACGACAACGCCCTGGTGGTCCTCTCGGATCCGCCAGCCAATCAGCAGGTCGCACCCGACACCGCGATCAACCTGACCACGGCAGGCGGCAACCCGGGCGACAACGGAGGCGGAGACGGCGGCGGGGACGGCGGTGGCTTCCTGGGAGGCAACGCCGGCTTCTCCAGGCACGACGAGGACTAAGTAGCAGTAGTAGTACGAGAAGAGCCCCGTACACCGCTCAGCAGGCGGTGTACGGGGCTCTTTCGCGTGTGCGGTACCGGAGGACTCCGGCCAGTTCAGTTCAGCTCGGCAGGCGGCGTGCGCTTGTTGTCGACCTTCTCGATGCGCTCCAGCTCGCCCCATACCACGTAGCGGTAGTTCGACGTATAGACCGGCGTGCACGTCGTCAGGGTGATGTAGCGGCCGGGCTTCTTCGCGCCTGATTCCTTCGGGACGGGATTCAGGGCCTTCACGTTGTACTTCGAGGTCTCGGGGAGGGTCGAGTACACCTTGTACACGTACCACTTGTCCCGGGACTCGAAGACGATCGCGTCGCCCTTCTTGATCTTGTCGATCTTGTGGAACTTCGCGCCGTGCCCGTCGCGGTGCGCGGCCAGCGTGAAGTTGCCTTCCTTGTCCTGCGGGAGGGCCGACTTGATGGGGTCCTCGTAGTAGCCCGCGACACCGTGGTTGAGCACCTTGCTGCTGGTGCCCTTCCTGACCAGGATGTCGCCGTTGCCCATAGCGGGCACGTGCAGGAAGCCGATGCCGTCCTTGGTGTTCAGGTTCCCCGGGCCGCCCGCCCAGCGGTCGCGCACCTTGTCGCCCTGCTGGTTCGCCTCGCGGTCCGCGACGACGTTCGTCCACCACAGGGAGTAGACGACGAAGAGGCCGAGCACCAGGCCCGCGGTGATGAGGAGTTCACCGAAGACGCTGACCGCCGTGGCGACAGGACCTCGCCCCCGTGGCCGTGGTGTGCGCGCGGGCGCGGACGCCTCGGCCTGCTCCTCCGCCTGCTCCTCGTCGTGGTCGGTCGTGGCTGCCACTGGATCTGCCCCGTTCTCACCGTTCTAGTTGACGAGTGCGCTCGGTTTGCCCTTGCTGCGCGCTCGTTCCTCGACCATCTTGCCCCAGACGATCATTCGATACTTACTCGTGAATTCCGGGGTGCAGGTGGTCAGTGTGATGTACCGGCCCGGTTTGGTGAAGCCCGACCCCGGCGGGACGGGTCCGATCACCGAGGTGTTGCTGGGCTGGGTCTGCGGCAGGATGCTCGCCATCTTGTAGACGAAGTACTTGTCCTGCGTCTCCACGATGATGGGATCGCCCGGTTCGAGCTGATTGATGTAACGGAACGGCTCACCATGGGTGTTGCGATGCCCGGCGACCGCGAAGTTGCCCTGCTTGGCGTCCGGCATGGGCGTCTTGGTGCCGCCCTCGTTGTAGTGGCCGACCATGCCGCGGTCCAGGACCTTCGACTTGTCGATGCCCTCGGCGATCGGCACGACGACGTCCAGGCGCGGGATGTGCAGGAGTGCGAAGCCCTGTCCGGGCTCGAAGGCGCCGGGCTTGCCCTTGCCCTTGGCCCACTTCTCCTGGAGGTCGCTGGCGGCGCCGTTGGCCTGCTGGTGGGCGCGGATGTTCGTCCACCACAGCTGGTAGGTCACGAACAACAGCATCAGGACGCCGACCGTGATGAACAGTTCGCCGATTCCCCGGCTCGCCACGGCGCCCGCGGAGGGCTTACGCGCGCGCTCGGCGCGACGGGCCTCCACGCGGGACAGGGGGGCGGCGGATCCTGCCGAGGCGGTGGAGGTGCTCGCGGTGCGCGCGGGGCCCTTCTTGGCGGCCTTGCGGCGAGCGGCTCGGCCCTCGGTGGGGCGCTCCGGGGCGGGCTCCGGCCCCGGCTCGGGCTCGGGCTCGGCTATTCGGCGGGTGTCCGACGTCCGCAGGCCGACTGTCTCGTCGTCGACCGGGGGCTGTGGCTGCGGTTGCGCCTGCCGCTGAGGGGCGTACGCGCCGTACAGCTGCTCGTACGTCGGCTCCTGTGCCCCGTACCAGTCGCGGGCGTACCCCTCGGGGTCGTACCACTCCTGCTCCTGGGGCTGCTCAGGCTCCGGAGGAGGCGGAGGGGCAGTGGCAGGCGCAGGCTCCGGCTCGGCAGGCCCGCTGCGGAACCACGGCGAAGGGTGCTGCCCCTGCTGCCCCTGCTGCCCCTGCTGCCCCGGCAACGGATCGGTCAGCGGATCGGCAAGGTGGTCGACAGCCGCCTCGAACGCCCCGGGCTCCTCAAACGCCCCAGGCTCCCCGTACGACGCGTACTGCTCGTCGTACGGAACTCCGGAGGAATCGCGCTCGGGACGCACCGCGGTCACGCCGTGGCCCTGCCCACCACCGGGGCCAGCCCGCTCGACCTGCCGATGGCCCCCGCGTCCCCGCACTCCACCAGCCAGTTGGCGAGCATGCGGTGGCCGTGCTCGGTGAGCACCGACTCGGGGTGGAACTGCACGCCCTCAACCGGCAGTTCACGGTGGCGCAGGCCCATGATGATCCCGTCCTCCGTGCGCGCGGTGACTTCCAGCTCGGCGGGAACCGTGGCCGGCTCGGCGGCGAGCGAGTGGTAGCGCGTCGCGATGAACGGCGACGGCAGTCCCGCGAAGACACCCTTGCCCTCGTGGACCACGGGAGAGGTCTTGCCGTGCAGCAGCTCCGGCGCACGGTCCACCACTCCGCCGTACGCCACCGCCATCGACTGCATGCCGAGGCAGACGCCGAACACCGGCACCCCGGTGCCCGCGCAGTGCCGCACCATGTCGACGCAGACTCCCGCCTGCTCGGGCGTTCCGGGGCCCGGCGAGAGCAGGACGCCGTCGAAGCCGTCCTGCGCGTGGCGCAGCTCGACCTCGTCGTTGCGCACGACCTCGCACTCGGCACCGAGCTGGTAGAGGTACTGGACGAGGTTGAAGACGAAGCTGTCGTAGTTGTCGACGACGAGGATGCGGCGGGGACGCTCTGCGGTACTCACTGGCCGTCCACCGTCACGTCGTTGAAGGGAAGCAGCGGCTCGGCCCAGGGGAAGACGTACTGGAAGAGCACGTAGACCACAGCGAAGACGAGCACCAGCGAAAGCAGCGCCCTTACCCATGCGTTTCCCGGCAGATGCCGCCAGATCCAGCCGTACATGCCGTCCCTTCCGTAGCCGTACGGCACCAGACTAACGGCGTAGTGCCTCCGGTTTCCCGGCCTCGACGGGCTGGGTGGCATCGAGGTGCGCCCAGACGATCAACCGGTGGCTGTGTCCCCACTCTGGTTCACAGGTCGTAAGGGTGAGGTAACGGCCCGGCCCGTCGTATCCGGACTTGCGGGGCACCGCGTCGATGACCCCCGTGTCGCCCGGCAGCGTCTTGTAGGGCTTGTTGTCGATGCGGTACGTGAACCACGTGGTGCCGTCGGTCAGGACCACGGGGTCGTTCGGCCGCAGCTTCGGGAAGTCCTTGAACGGGTCTCCGTACGTGCGGCGATGGCCCGCCACCGCGAAATTGCCCCGCTGGCCCAGCTGCGCGGTGTCCCCGTAGTGGCCGAGGCCCTTCTTGAGGGTCTCGGTCCCGGTGCCCTGGAGCACCGGCTTGTTCCACGTGAAACCAAGCCGCGGGATGTACATGACGGCGAAGGGCTTGCCGTCCTCGTAGGGAGCGGGCTTCTTCGGGGACGTCGCCTTCGAGGGCGCGTCGTCCGTGTGCGCCGGCACCGACCCTTGCGCCCACTGGTCCTGCAGCGTGTCGATCTGGCTGTCCATGGCGTTGTCGGCCTTCACGCCGGTCCAGAACAGGACGTACACCACAAAAAGCACGATCAACGTGCCGGCGGTGATGCACAGTTCGCTGAACGTCCTGACGAGCACTCGCACCGACACAGGCTCCCCCAGCGGCTTACTCCACGGGCTGTTCCACGGGCTTCGCGTAGTGGAGATCCACTGTGCCCGAGTAGCCGGGAAGAGTCATCGCCCCGTCGTCGTCGACTTTCCAGCCGAGGCCGTAGGCGTTCACGTACAGCATGTAGTTCTGGATCTCCGGGGACGCGGCGAGCGCCGTCTTGAGCTTCTCCGGGTCCCCTACCGCGGTCACCTTGTACGGGGGTGAGTAGACGCGGCCCTGGAGGATCAGGGTGTTTCCCACGCAGCGGACGGCGCTGGTGGAGATGAGGCGCTGGTCCATGACCTTGATGCCCTTGGCGCCGCCCTGCCAGAGCGCGTTGACCACGGCCTGGAGGTCCTGCTGGTGGATGACCAGGTCGTTGGGCTGGGGCTCGGGGTAGCCGGGGAGCTTGGCGGTGGCGTTCGGCGGGGCGTCGGCGAGGGTGACGGAGACCGCCTCACCGCTGAGCTTCTTGGTGCCCGCGTTCTTCTCCAGGGCCTTGAGCCGCGCGTCGTCGGCCTTCGTGCCGCCGTTGTCACGCTCGGCCAGGGATTCGACGTCGTCGCGCAGCGTGCCGTTGGACTCGTCCAGCTTGCCGTTCTTGTGGCTGCGCTCCTCGATCAGGTCGGAGAGCTTGAGCAGCGAGGCGTCGGTGCGGATGTTCGTGCCCTTGGCCGTGTTGAAGCTGGTGAAGAAGATGAGGCCCGCGAGCGCGAAAACGGCGGCCGTCAGCAACCGGACGGGCCGCCAGCGAGGACGGCGACCCGGACCTGTGGGGGAGTCGGCGGAATTGCTCAACGTACCCTTATCTCCTTCAGCGCCGCGGAAGCACTACGCTAACGGACGCCCGGGGGAGGGCTCAGCTCCCCGTATCGACAGGAGAGACCCTCGTGCCGAAGTCACGGATCCGCAAGAAGGCCGACGATTACACGCCGCCCGCGAAGAAGGCGACGAACATCAAGCTGACCAGTCGCAGCTGGGTGGCTCCGGTGATGCTCGCGATGTTCCTCATCGGGCTCGCCTGGATCGTCGTCTTCTACGTCACCGACGGCAAGCTGCCGATCGACCCGCTGGGCAACTGGAACATCGTGGTCGGCTTCGGCTTCATCGCTGCGGGGTTCGGCGTCTCCACCCAGTGGAAGTAGCGCCCCTCCCGCGGGGCTGAACGCAAGCCTTGCCCTGAGTTATCCACAGCGCTATCCACATCCGGGCGCTGTCTGGGGAAAAGAAAGACGATCTGTGGATAACCCTCGTGGTGTTGACGCCGGTATGACTGGCTGATCGCCCGCAAGCCCTCACAGGCCCCTTGTCCTGGCTGGGGAAACCCAGGTCAGCGACAAGGGGCACTGTTGTTCCCCACAGAATGCACAAGCGCGGCCACACGCTGTGGACAACCTCGGCCATCGGTCGCCATGGGCGAGCATCAGACGAGCTGGGCGGTCCTGATCAGCACAGCCGCGAGCACCACGAGCAGCACCACCGCACAGGTCCCCCACTGCACGAGCGCCCGCCGCTCGCGGGGCGCGTGCACCATCCCGTACGCGATGGCGACACCGGCGACCAGGCCGCCGACGTGCGCCTCCCAGGCGATGCCGCTCCAGGTGAAGGTGAAGAGCATGTTCAGCGCGAGCAGCGCGATGACGGGGCGCATGTCGTAGTTCAGGCGCCGCATCAGGACCGCGGTCGCGCCGAGCAGGCCGAAAATCGCACCGGACGCCCCGAGCGAGGCCTGGTCCGATTCCGCGACGACATAGGTCAGCGCGCCGCCCGCCAGGCCGGACAGCATGTACAGCGCGAGGTAACGGGCGCGGCCGAGTGCCGCCTCCAGGGGGCCGCCGAGCCACCACAGGCCGAGCATGTTGAACGCGATGTGCCAGATCTCCTGGTGCGTGAACATCGACGTGACCAGGCGATACCACTGGCCTTCGGCGACGCCTTCCGTCGGCACCCAGGGCTCCGGCGGCCACGCCCCGATCAGGACGAGCTCATTGACCAGGCGGTCGCCCATGGACAGGACCGCGATGAACACCGCGACATTCAGGCCGAGCAGGATCTTGGTGACAAGACGCGGGTCCGTGGCGATCGAGCCACCGGCGAGGGTGCGCGGCTGATTCGCCGCGGGTGCGTGCCCGGTGCCCGAGCCCTCGCGCACACACTCGGGGCACTGGAAGCCGACCGAAGCGCTGATCATGCACTCCGGGCAGATCGGCCGCTCGCAGCGGGTGCAGCTGATGCCGGTCTCGCGATCCGGATGCCGGTAGCAGCCGGGCAGGCTCGCCGAGTCCTGTGGCCCCTGCGGGCTTCCTGGTGCCTGGTCCATGGGGTCCCCTCAATGTCCGTACGAAGGCACAGCTACGCGCGCGCAGCGAACGCACCGCCCCGCCCTTCCTTACGGATGGGCGGGGCGGTTTGGTTCCCTCGCGGGGTGCGCCGGTGTCAGGCGGCGCGGGTCTCGATGACGACGGACTCGATGACCACGTCGTTCACCGGGCGGTCGGTGCGCGGGTTGGTCTGCGTGGCGGCGATCTCGTCGACGACCTTCTGGCTCGCCGGGTCCGTGACCTCGCCGAAGATGGTGTGCTTGCGCGTGAGCCAGGCAGTCGGGGAAACCGTCACGAAGAACTGGGAGCCGTTGGTGCCCGGGCCCGCGTTGGCCATGGCGAGCAGGTAGGGCTTGTCGAAGGCGAGGTCGGGGTGGAACTCGTCCTCGAACTCGTACCCCGGGCCGCCCGTGCCGTTGCCCAGCGGGTCGCCGCCCTGGATCATGAAACCGCTGATGACGCGGTGGAAGACCGTGCCGTCGTAGAGCCGGTCCGTCGTCTTCTTTCCGGTCTCCGGGTGAACCCACTCGCGCTCGCCCTGGGCGAGCTCGACGAAGTTCTTGACCGTCTTCGGCGTGTGGTTGGGGTGCAGCAGCACCTCGATGTCGCCTCGGTTGGTCTTCAGGGTGGCGTAAAGCTGCTCGGCCACGGTCTGCCTTCCGTTGTCTTCTATGACGTGCCGATCCTCGCACGGACCGGATTCCGACGAGTAGTCACCGAGTGGGCGCGCGCCGCGTCGATCCGTGGCATTGTCGGCAAAGCACTCTCCTTGTACCGATTTGATCAGAATGATCGCACCCGGATGCCCGGCTGCGTCATGCCTCGGAGCGATCCGGAAGGCATGATCCTTGAAAGGGTGGAAAGGTGACATACCTATAAGCCACCGAGGAGGAGGATCCTGTGACCCGCATCGACAGCGTGCGCGCCGCGACCGGTTCGGCTAGGGACAGCGTGCGGCATGCCGCGGAGGCGGTGGCCCCTTACGCCGGAACGGCCAAGGAGCAGGCCGTCCAGTACGCGCACGAAGGCCGTGCACGCCTCGCGCCCAAGGTGTCGCAGGCCGCCGAGCAAGCCCGTGTGCAGTACGGCGCTCATGTCGGCCCGCGCATCGAGCAGGCCCGTGCGCATGTGCCGCCGAAGGTCGACCATGCCGCACACGAGGCCGCTGTCCGCACCCGTAAGGCCGCCAAGCAGACCCGCAAGGCCGCTCAGCAGGCCGCCGACTACTCGAAGCCGCGGATCGAGCACGCCATGGCCGCGGCTCAGCCCGTCCGTGAGGAGGCGGCGGCCCGCGGTTCCGCGGCGCTCTCCGCACTGCGCGGCGAGGTCTCTCCCAAGGAGATCCAGCGGCTGGCCCGCAAGCACAACCGCCGGGCCCGCGCCGGTCGCGTCGCCAAGGGCCTCGTGGTCCTCGGCGTCCTGGCCGGGGGTGCGGTCGCCGCCTGGAAGTGGTGGGACAAGCAGGCCAACCCGGACTGGCTCGTCGAGCCGCCGGCGGCGACGGAGGTTCCCGACAGCGCGCCGCTGACCTCGGTCGACGGCAGCGGTCAGGCACAGGCCTCGCTCGACCCCGAGGTCCAGGCCAAGCAGGCCGAGTCCGAGGCCGCGAACGGCGAGGACCTGCGCTGACACCACCGCAACACCGTTGAACGCCGTAGGGCGGGTTCCCCTCAGCTGAGGGGAACCCGCCCTACGGCGTTTCTGTGGAGCCTAGGAGATTCGAACTCCTGACATCTGCCTTGCAAAGGCAGCGCTCTACCAACTGAGCTAAGGCCCCGAAAACGGTGCACCCAGCCGGAAGGACTTCGCTCCGGTGGGCAACGCAGACCAGAGTACCGGGTCTCCCCCCGGATCTCGCAAAAGGATTGGGGGTCCCGGTGAACGACCACGCTCCGTAAGATGCTCGGCGTGGTTCGCGGCAGCGAACCACGGTTTTTGGGGAAGCGATGGGGAGACGCAATGGACGCCGCACAACAAGAGACGACCGCGAGAGCACGAGAGCTCCAGCGGAACTGGTACGGGGAGCCGCTGGGGGCGCTCTTCCGTCGTCTCATCGATGATCTGGGCCTCAACCAGGCACGCCTCGCGGGCGTGCTCGGTCTGTCCGCGCCCATGCTGTCCCAGCTGATGAGCGGACAGCGCGCCAAGATCGGCAACCCCGCGGTCGTCCAGCGCGTCCAGCTCCTCCAGGAGCTGGCGGGCCAGGTCGCCGACGGCAGTGTGAGCGCCGCCGAGGCCACCGACCGCATGGACGAGATCAAGAAGTCCCAGGGCGGCTCCGTCCTGACCAACACCTCGCAGTCGACGACGAGTTCGGGTGCTCCCACGGTGAAGCGCGTGGTGCGCGAGATCCAGTCGCTGCTGCGTTCCGTCGCCGCGGCGGGCGACATCATCGATGCGGCGGACTCCCTCGCCCCGACCCACCCGGAACTGGCAGAGTTCCTCCGGGTATATGGCGCCGGACGCACCGCGGACGCGGTCGCCCACTACGAGGCGCACCAGAACTGAGCCGTCGGCCGGGCCACCGGGCGGCCCGGAGGGGGAGCAGTGCGCGACCATGGGTGAGGTCTTCGCAGGCCGCTACGAACTGGTCGACCCGGTCGGCCGTGGGGGAGTCGGAGCGGTCTGGCGCGCCTGGGACCACCGGCGACGGCGGTATGTGGCGGCCAAGGTCCTGCAACAGAGCGACGCGCACGCACTGCTGCGCTTCGTGCGGGAGCAGGCGCTTCGGATCGACCACCCGCATGTGCTCGCGCCGGCCAGCTGGGCCGCCGACGACGACAAGGTCCTGTTCACCATGGCCTTGGTCGCCGGCGGCTCGCTGGCCCATGTGATCGGGGACTACGGCCCGCTGCCGCCCCGCCTGGTCTGCACGCTCCTGGACCAGCTGCTCTCCGGGCTCGCCGCGGTGCACGCGGAGGGGGTCGTGCACCGTGACATCAAGCCCGCCAACATCCTGCTCGAGGCCACCGGCACCGCGCGCCCGCATCTGCGGCTCTCCGACTTCGGCATCTCGATGCGGATGGGCGAGCCGCGGCTGACCGAGACCAACTACGTCGTGGGCACGCCCGGCTACTTCGCGCCCGAGCAAATGCTGGGCGCCGAGCCGGACTTCACCGCCGATCTCTTCGCCGTGGGCCTCGTCGCCCTCTATCTGCTGCAAGGCGCCAAGCCGGACGCCAAGGCCCTGATCGAACACTTCGCCGCGCACGGCACCCCTGGGGCGCCGCGAGGTGTTCCGGAACCGCTGTGGCAGGTCGTCGCCACGCTTCTGCAGCCGGATCCACAGGCGCGGTTCCGCACCGCCACGGGTGCTCGGAAGGCGCTGCACTCCGCCGTCGAGCTGCTCCCGGAGCCGGAGCCCGACGACGAGATCGTGGAGATCTTCGACCAACTGGGCCCGCTTCCTCAGGGGTTCGGGCCCGACGGCCCCCTCACCGCCCCGCCGCAGCCTGGCTTCGCCCCACCCTCGGGCCTGCCCTCGGCTCCACCTCCCGTTCCGCCCCAGCCCCGCTCCGCGCCCCAGACCGGCAGCTTCCCGCTGACTCCACCGCCACAACCGCCTACGCCCCCACAGGCCACGCCATCGCAGGCCACGCCGTCGCATGGAACCCCTGCGCAGGCCCAGGCGACACCCACGCAGTCGACGCCGCCCGCGCAGGAGCAACAGCCCGCGACGCCACCCCCGCCCCCTGCTCAGTCCCCTCATGTCCCTACCCCCCACCCGATCTCAGCTCCGGCTCCGACGCCCGCTCCGGCTCCGGCCCCCGCTCCCGCTCCGGCCCCTCTTCACGTCCCGGCGCAGGCCCCGGCCCACCAGCACCCAGCCCAACTCCCGGCGTACGCAACATCACCTTCCGTAATGGCATCGGCGCATCCCGCATCCGCCCCTACTTATCCGTACACCGCTCAAGCCCCGCAGGTTCCACTCCAGCGGCGACCGATTGCGCACCGGCAGAAACGCCCGGGGCCGCCCGCGAAGGTGGCGATCCCGATGCTGCTGGCGGCCCTGGCGTGCTTCGCGGTGGGTATCTGGGCCCTCACCCAGATCTGATCCACACCGGTGGCGGCGCCCGAAGCCTCAACCGGCCAGAGCCCTAAGAGGAAGCCGCCCGCCTCCGCCCGATCAGCGTCCACGCGCCAAGAATCAGCAGCAGCACGGTCCCGGCCCCGAATCCCCCGGCGGCGACCACTTTCATGACGTCGCTGTTGTCGGCCCCAGCACCGGCCCCGCCACCGCTCCCGCCCCCGGAACCCGTCTCACCCCGCAACGCCGCGTCCTTGTCCTCGCCCGTGACGCTGAACTCCCCGGCGGGCCGCGCCGTCCCCACGTACGCGGGCCCGGCCTTCGCCGCGCCGTCGACGTTCACCCGCAGCGTCAGGTCCAGCGGTCCGTCGCCGAACTCCCGGGCGACCTGCGGATTCAAGTGGACCGAGAGGTAGTACCACCCGGCGAACCGCGTTCCGGCCACGCCGTCGATCGGGGAGTACCGGTTCTCGTGGGCCACGGGCGGCAGTGGGTCAAGCGCGGTCGTCTTCTGCCGGCCGTCGTAGGCCGTGGTGGCGTCGTCGATGCGTTCGCGCACCGGATTGGCCAGAGACATCACGAGCGCCGACGTCACGTACTCGCCCCCGCCCTCGCTCGCACTGCCCAGCTCGGCGCCGACGGAGATCTGCTGCCCCCAGTCGACCGGCACCCGGTAGAAGAGGGTCTGGCCGGGCTTGATCCGGTCGCCCCAGACGCCTGTCCGCAGCGCCCGCGCGTCGTTGAAGCCCGTGCCGCCCCGACGCTCCTTGGGCGCGCCACCTGGAGGCGTGGGCGAGGCGGAGTTCCACGCTCCGGGCGGCTCCGTGGGGACGCTCTTGTCCACGCCCGGCTCCGACACGACACGAAGCTCCGTGTCCCACGTCTCCGTACTGGACCCCGGGTCGCTGTTCCGCTCGACCACCACGTAGTACGTTCCGGCCACTTTGCACCGGTTGTCGGCGGGGCCGACCGCCCGTACCGCCGAGGCGGAGAGGGGCCGCGGGCTCTGCGACGTACCGAACCGGGCGTCTCCGGAGTTGCAGTTGTTGCCGTTCGCGTCCTGCAAGGACACCTCCAGGCCGTCCCCGTAGGCGACCTTGGCGTCGAGCCCGGGAACGGCGGTGGCGGACACGTACACGGTCTCGCGGGCGTCCAATTGCAGCTGGTAGTAGAGCTTCGCACCACGTGCGAGAGAGCTTTTGTACGTCGATCCGGGCGCGAGGCGCGCACTGTTCATGCTGGTCCGTGCCCCGTCGACCGGCACGGCCCGCTCGGAGAAGACGTACGGGCTCGATGCCGGGTCCGACGGGCCCTCCACGGCAGCCACAGCCACCCCCGAAGACACCGGAACCGCGCACAGCACCGCACACAGCGCCGCCCCCACGGCCGGCGTCGCCCGGCCTCCGCGCAGCCGCCCCATCACGCGCACCCCTCCCCCTGAGCCCCAGTCGTCCCGCCCACTATGCCCACGCGAGGACACGACAACCTTTGCTCACGCAAGGTGAGGGCTTGCGTGCGCAAACCCGGGCGGCGGGCGACCCGCAAGATTCGGACAGCGAGGCAGTCCGGACAGCACAGGGCCCCGACCGCAGAAGCGGTCGGGGCCCTGTTAAGAGACTGTTGTCGGTACTCACGAACCCGTGGGCACGGAGTCAGTCGCCTCCGTCCACAGATCCTGCTCGGCGCGATCCGCCTGGATCTGGCGGTACACGAGGAGCCCGCCGATGGCGGCCAGTGCGACCAGGAGAAGCTTCTTCACCGCGCGACCTCGTCTTTCTTGACGTAAGGGACCTCTGGCGCCCGACTATACACACCGATCGATACCGATCGGTGACCTGGATCCACCCCAACTCCCGCCCCGATCACAGCAGTCGAATCGGGCGTCGCCGCTCTCCGGCGCCTCACGGCCCGCCGCGCCATTCACCGCTCCCGACCTCACCCGGGCCTCTCCCAGGCCCTCCAGGGGCCTTTTACGGCCATACGGGTGGTGTTCATCTGAACATCGACGCGCCACGAGCGTTGGTCCCCCACTCTCGGCTCGACATACACATGATGAGGAAAGTACGCAAATCGCCCAACCCGAAAGTGAGAAGCCATGACCGGCTCCAAGGCCATGAAGCTGTGGACCACGCTCATCACCGCCTTCCTCGCACTCTTCGCCACGCTGGGATTCACCACGACGGCAACGGCGGCCACGCCCACGCAGCAGGCCACGGAAACGTGCAAGAGCACGCCGACCATGACGGCCCCACTCGCGGCCTACTGGGCAGCAGCGTACGAACGGTCCCTGCCGCCCACGATGAAGCAGCGCATCCGCGCCGAGGCCCACGGATCATCCCCCAGCTGCCGCCACCTCCCCACGGACGACACGGAGACAGCCGTCGAGGCCGAGGCCCATCCGGGCAGGCTCGCCGCGGAGCCGTAGTCACACCCCGGCCCCCCGGGCCGCCGTCCCTCCCAGGGACCCCACAGACAAGAACTCCACAGACACGAAGAAGACCCCCAGCCGATACGGGCTGGGGGTCTTCTTCGTGTCTGTGGGGCTAACAGGATTTGAACCTGTGGCCTCATCCTTATCAGGGATGCGCTCTAACCAACTGAGCTATAGCCCCGCCGCGCTGCGGTGTGTCCCGCGCGCTGACCTCTGAAGATTAGCGCACGTGCGGGCCAGTCCCAAAATCGATACCTCCGCAGGCCCCGGACCGGCCGTACGGGGCCGGATGAGCCGGGCTCAGCCCTCACCTACGGGGGGGCAAAGAGCAACAGGGCCCCGCCCTGTACGAGCGAGACCCTGCACCAGAAGCAAGAAGAGAGCGGGAAGAGGACTACTCGTCCTCGGCCAGTGTCAGCTCGACGCCGCCCACGAAGCCCGCGGAGAGGTTGTAGATGAACGCGCCGAGCGTCGCGAGCGCCGTGGCGAGGACCACGTCGATGACCGCGATGATCGTCGTGAACATCAGGACGCGCGGAAGCGACAGGAAGGACTGCAGGTCGAAGCCGTTGGACTCGTTCGAGCCCGTCGCCTCCGAGATCGTGCCGCCCACCGTGGAGAAGACGCCCATGGCGTCCATGACCATCCACAGCACGGCGGCCGCGACGATCGTGCAGATGCCGAGCGCGATGGAGAGCAGGAAGCTGACCTTCATCACGGACCACGGGTCGGCCTTGGCCACCCGCAGCCGCGCCTTGCGCGTGCGAGGCGTCGTGCGCGCCCCCGTCCGCGGCCTGCGCACGGAACCCGTCTGGGAATTCTGCTGGTAGGCCTGCGGCGGGTGGTACGGCTGGGACGCCTGCTGCTGGGGCTGGCGCTCACCGGGCAGAGCACCGGTGGCGTTCGGGGACCCTTGTCCCCCTTGGGTCCCGTCGGCGTACTGCGCTGACTGAGCCGGCTGCGGCCCTCGGGTGTCGGTCACGGTTCCCCCCTGGGATCCACGGGACTCATGCGAGTCGGGAGAATCAGTGGCGGAGCCACGGACACCGTCTGTACCGGCTGGGCCGGTTCCGCTTGCCCCGGCGCCCGTGGCTCCACTCACGATGACTCTCTCCTCGCGCTACTCGGCCGCGGACTCCGTGCCCTCGTCCGTACCGACGGCCGGCTCGCCGTCGGCCGATTCGACGACGATGTCTCCGTCGACTTCCTCTGCCTCGCGCCCGGCCTCGGCGTTACGAGCGATACCGACCACGGCATCGCGCTTGCCCAGGTTGATCAGTTGGACGCCCATGGTGTCACGGCCCGTCTCCCTGACCTCGTTGACTCGCGTACGAATCACACCGCCGCTCAGGGTGATGGCGAGGATCTCGTCGGTCTCCTCCGTCACCAGCGCCCCCACGAGTTCGCCGCGGTCCTCCACGATCTTGGCGGCCTTGATTCCGAGGCCACCGCGACCCTGGACGCGGTACTCGTCGACGTTGGTCCGCTTCGCGTAACCGCCGTCGGTTGCGGTGAAGACGAAAGTACCCGGCCTGACGACATTCATCGAGAGCAGTTCGTCGCCACCGCGGAAACTCATTCCCTTGACGCCCGACGTCGCGCGGCCCATGGGACGCAGCGCCTCGTCCGTCGCGGTGAACCTGATCGACTGCGCCTTCTTGCTGATGAGCAGCAGGTCGTCCTCGGAGGAGACCAGCTCGGCGCCGATCAGCTCGTCGTCCTTGCCGTCGTCCGTCTCGCGCAGGTTGATGGCGATGACGCCACCGGAGCGAGGCGAGTCGTAGTCCTTGAGCGGCGTCTTCTTCACGAGGCCGCCCTTGGTGGCGAGAACCAGGTAGGGCACCGCTTCGTAGTCACGGATCGCGAGGATCTCGGCGATCTGCTCGTCCGGCTGGAAGGCGAGCAGGTTCGCCACGTGCTGGCCGCGGGCCTCGCGGCCGGCGTCGGGCAGCTCGTACGCCTTCGCGCGGTAGACGCGGCCCTTGTTCGTGAAGAACAGCAGCCAGTGGTGCGTCGTCGACACGAAGAAGTGGTCGACGATGTCGTCCTGCTTCAGCTTCGTGCCGCGCACGCCCTTGCCGCCGCGCTTCTGCGAGCGGTAGTCCTCGGTCTTGGTGCGCTTGATGTAGCCACCGCGCGTGATGGTGACGACGATGTCCTCTTCGGCGATCAGGTCCTCCATGGACATGTCGCCGTCGAAGGGGACGAGCGCCGAGCGACGGTCCTCGCCGAACTTGTCGACGATCGCCGCGAGCTCCTCGCTGATGATCTGGCGCTGCCGCTCGGGCGAGGCCAGGATCGCGTTGTACTCGTTGATCTTCGCCTGCAGCTCGTCGTGCTCGGCGACGATCTTCTGGCGCTCCAGGGCGGCGAGGCGGCGCAGCTGCATCTCGAGGATGGCGTTGGCCTGGATCTCGTCGATCGAGAGCAGGCCCATCAGGCCCTCACGCGCCACGTCGACGGTCTGGCTGGCCCGGATGAGTGCGATGACCTCGTCGATCGCGTCCAGGGCCTTGAGCAGGCCACGCAGGATGTGGGCCCGCTCCTCGGCCTTGCGCAGCCGGAACTTCGTGCGCCGGACGATGACCTCGACCTGGTGCGTCACCCAGTGGCGGATGAACGCGTCCAGGGAGAGGGTGCGCGGCACGCCGTCGACCAGGGCCAGCATGTTGGCGCTGAAGTTCGACTGGAGGTCGGTGTGCTTGTAGAGGTTGTTCAGCACGACCTTGGCGACCGCGTCCCGCTTCAGGACGACGACGAGGCGCTGGCCCGTGCGCGAGGACGTCTCGTCGCGGACGTCGGCGATGCCGCCGACCCTGCCGTCCTTGACCAGGTCGGCGATCTTCTGCGCGAGGTTGTCGGGGTTGGTCTGGTAGGGGAGCTCGGTGACCACCAGGCACTGGCGGTTCTGGATCTCCTCGACCGCGACGACCGCGCGCATCGTGATGGAGCCACGGCCCGTGCGGTACGCCTCCTCGATGCCCTTACGGCCCACTACTAGTGCGCCGGTGGGGAAATCGGGGCCCTTGATGCGCTCGATGAGGGCGTCGAGCAGCTCCTCGTGCGAGGCGTCCGGGTGCTCCAGGGCCCACTGCGCGCCCGCCGCGACCTCGCGGAGGTTGTGCGGCGGAATGTTGGTGGCCATGCCGACCGCGATGCCCGCCGAGCCGTTGATCAGCAGGTTCGGGAAGCGCGCCGGCAGGACCGTCGGCTCCTGGTTGCGGCCGTCGTAGTTGTCCGTGAAGTCGACGGTCTCCTCGTCGATGTCACGGACCATCTCCATGGCCAGCGGCGCCATCTTGCACTCGGTGTACCGCATGGCGGCCGCCGGGTCGTTGCCCGGGGAGCCGAAGTTGCCGTTGGAGTCCACCAGGGGCATCCGCATCGACCACGGCTGGGCGAGGCGGACCAGGGCGTCGTAGATGGAGGAGTCGCCGTGCGGGTGGTAGGTGCCCATGACGTCGCCGACGACGCGGGCGCACTTGTAGAAGCCCTTCTCGGGGCGGTATCCGCCGTCGTACATCGCGTACAGGACGCGGCGGTGCACGGGCTTCAGGCCGTCCCGTACGTCGGGCAGCGCACGCGACACGATGACGGACATCGCGTAGTCGAGGTAGGAGCGCTGCATCTCCGTCTCGAGCCCGACGGGCTCGACACGCATGCCCACGCCGGGAACGGCGGGCTCCTCTTCGGGCATCACAGGGGTGTTCTCGTCGGCCATTGCTGGTCAAAGTCCTTTCGAGGTGCGGCTTGTACGGGCCGACTCAGATGTCGAGGAAACGGACGTCCTTGGCGTTGCGCTGAATGAACGAGCGCCGTGCCTCGACGTCCTCTCCCATCAGCACCGAGAAGAGGTCGTCGGCCTGTGCCGCGTCGTCCAGGGTGACCTGGCCGAGAACGCGGTGATCCTGGTCCATCGTCGTGACGCGCAGCTCCTCGGCGTTCATCTCGCCGAGGCCCTTGAAGCGCTGGACCGAGTCGTCCCTGACGCGCTTGCCGGCCTGGCGGCCGATCTCGATGAGGGCGTCGCGCTCGCGGTCCGAGTACGCGTACTGGAAGTCGTCCCGGCTCCACTTGATCTTGTAGAGCGGCGGGCGCGAGAGGTACACGTGACCCGACTCGACGAGCGGCCGCATGAAGCGGAACAGGAACGTCAGGAGCAGGGTGTTGATGTGCTGGCCGTCGACGTCGGCGTCCGCCATCAGGATGATCTTGTGATAGCGGAGCTTCTCGATGTCGAAGTCCTCGTGCACGCCCGTGCCGAAGGCCGAGATGAGGGCCTGGACCTCCTGGTTGTGCAGGATCTTGTCGATCCGCGCCTTCTCGACGTTCAGGATCTTGCCTCGGATGGGCAGGATGGCCTGGTACATCGGGTCACGGCCGGACTTCGCCGAACCACCGGCGGAGTCACCCTCGACGATGAAGATCTCGCACTTCGTCGGGTCGTTCGACTGGCAGTCGGAGAGCTTTCCGGGCAGCGAGGCCGATTCGAGCAGGCCCTTGCGGCGGGTCAGGTCGCGCGCCTTGCGGGCGGCGACACGGGCCGTGGCGGCCTGGATGCTCTTGCGGATGATGTCCGCGGCCTCGTTCGGATTGCGGTCGAACCAGTCCGTGAGGTGCTCGTGCACGACCTTCTGCACGAAGGTCTTCGCCTCGGTGTTGCCCAGCTTGGTCTTCGTCTGGCCCTCGAACTGGGGCTCGCCCAGCTTCACCGAGATGATCGCCGTCAGACCCTCGCGGATGTCCTCGCCCGTGAGGTTGTCGTCCTTCTCGCGCAGCAGCTTCTTCTCGCGCGCGTACCGGTTGACCAGGCCCGTCAGAGCGGCCCTGAAGCCCTCTTCGTGCGTACCGCCCTCGTGCGTGTGGATCGTGTTCGCGAAGGAGTAGACACCCTCGGTGTACTGCGAGTTCCACTGCATGGCGATCTCGGCCGAGAGCATGCGCTCCTTGTCCTCGGCCTCGACGTCGATGACGGTCGGGTGGATCACCTCGCCCTTGCGGGAGTTGAGGTACTTCACGAAGTCGACGATGCCGCCTTCGTAGTGGTACGTCACCGTGCGGGCCTCGGGGGCCGTTTCGTCGTCGGTCGCCTCGGTGGAGTCCGCACCCGCCGTCGCCTTCGCCGACTCGCGCTCGTCGGTGAGCTTGATGGTCAGTCCCTTGTTGAGGAACGCCATCTCCTGGAAGCGCCGTGCGAGCGTCTCGAAGGAGTACACGGTCGTCTCGAAGACGTCCGGGTCGGCCCAGAAGGTGACCGTGGTGCCGGTCTCCTCGGTCGCCTCGTGCCGCTCCAGGGGGGCGGTCGGGGCACCCGTCTTGTAGTCCTGCGTCCAGCGGTAGCCGTCGGTCTTGATCTCGACGGCGAGCTTGGTGGACAGGGCGTTCACGACGGAGACACCGACGCCGTGCAGACCACCGGAGACGGCGTACCCGCCGCCGCCGAACTTGCCGCCCGCGTGCAGCACGGTGAGGACGACCTCGACGGCCGGCTTCTTCTCGACGGGGTGGATGCCCACCGGGATGCCACGGCCGTTGTCGATGACGCGTACGCCGCCGTCGGCGAGGATCGTCACGTCGATGGTGTCCGCGTGCCCCGCGAGGGCTTCGTCGACGGAGTTGTCGACAACCTCTTGCACGAGGTGGTGCAGGCCACGCTCACCGGTCGACCCGATGTACATGCCAGGTCGCTTGCGGACCGCGTCCAGACCCTCGAGGACGGTGATCGCGCTGGCGTCGTACGAGGATGTGACCTCGCCGTTCTCGCCGGCGGCGGTGGACGGGATGTTCTCGTTGGGGTTGCCGGAATCGGCCACGAAGCGCCCTTTCTGGCACAGCACAAGCCAAGCACCCGGCGGTGGCCGGAGCGGCTGCGTCGTTCAGCGATAGTCAGCGTTGCTCGGTGCGACCCACAAGTGGGGCGGGATTAGCTTCCAGTCTACCGGTAGCGCCGACAGTGATGGGGGTTTGCCGGTACCTGAGTCCGCATGTGCCGTCCTGAACCGGCATCATCCGACTCCCCATATGCGGCCCGGGGCTCTAAGAGGCTCACAGCGGCACTCAGCGCTTCGAGGTGTCAACCTTGAGCTACCAACCGGTACGGGCTCAGCCGTAGGTGTCCCCGGGGCCCGTGCTGCCCGGTGCGCGCAGGGGTCCGAAGCGCCGGGTGGGGCCGCTGGGACCAAGGACTTTGATGAGGCGCACGGTGCCGTGGCCGAGGTCCTCGTTGAGGCGCGCGACCAGCTGCGGGGCCAGGAGGCGCAGGTTCGTCGCCCAGGCCGTGGAATCGCACTGGACGGTCAGGACGCGCTCGTTCTCGTCGTACCGCTGCGGCACGCAGTGCTTGGCCAGGTCCTCGCCGACGATCTGCGGCCAGCGGCCCATCACACCGCCGACCGCGGCCGGGGTCTCCCAGCCGCGCTCGGTGATCAGGCGGTTGATGGCGGAGCCGAGCGGCTGCGGGTCACGGCCGTCGGCGCGCGCGCCGGAGCGAAGGCCGCCTCTGCGGGCCTGCTTCTTCTGCTGGGCGGCGTCTCCGCGCGCGCGTGCCTGTTCCTTGGCGGCGCGCAGGGCGACGCGGGCGAGGTCGACGCCGGAGGGCTCGGGCGTCTTCGGCGTCTCCTTGGGGGCGTCCTGAGGAGAGCCCTTGGCGGGCTCTTCGGCGCTCATACGCGCTCCACCGCGCCGTCCGACACCGCGAACCGTGTCCCGGCGAGCACGCCCGGCACGTCGTCGTCCACCGCGGCCGTGACCAGGACCTGCTCGCCCGGCGCCACCAGCTCAGCGAGCCGCTCCCGGCGGCGCGCGTCGAGCTCAGCGAACACGTCGTCCAGGACGAGCACGGGTTCGTTCCCCTCGGCGCGCAGGAGGTCGTACGAGGCGAGGCGCAGCGACAGGGCGTACGACCAGGACTCGCCATGGCTCGCGTACCCCTTGGCGGGGAGCTGGCCCAGCCTCAGGAGCAGGTCGTCGCGGTGCGGGCCGACCAGCGTCACTCCGCGCTCGATCTCCTGCTTGCGGACCTCTTCGAGGGCGGCGATCAGCTGCTCGAACAGGGCCTCGCGCGTGTGGCCGTCGCCCGGCGCGGACGGCTTGTACTCGAGGGTGACGGGTCCGCCGCCGGGCGCCAGCTGTTCGTACGCCTTGTCGGCGAGCGGCTGCAGCGCGGCGATCAGGTCGAGCCGCTGGGTGAGCAGCTCGGCGCCCACGCGCGCGAGGTGCTGGTCCCAGACGTCGAGTGTGGACAGGTCCATGGAACGCCCGCCGTGCCGCCGTGCCAGGGCCGCCGACTTCAGGAGGGTGTTGCGCTGCTTCAGCACCCGGTCGTAGTCGGAGCGCACGCCCGCCATCCGCGGGGAGCGGGCCGTGATCAGCTCGTCGAGGAACCGCCGGCGCTCACCGGGGTCGCCCTTGATCAGCGCCAGATCCTCGGGAGCGAACAGCACCGTACGCACGATTCCCAGCACGTCACGGGGCTTGACCTGCGAGGACCTGTTGATGCGGGCGCGATTGGCCTTGCCCGGATTGAGTTCGAGCTCGACCAGCTGCTGGCGCTCGCCCTGCCGGAC
Source organism: Streptomyces sp. NPDC051214 (assembly GCF_040682375.1). Lineage (NCBI taxonomy): Bacteria > Bacillati > Actinomycetota > Actinomycetes > Kitasatosporales > Streptomycetaceae > Streptomyces > Streptomyces sp. NPDC051214. The sequence continues at coordinate 148,119 of NZ_JBFBAT010000017.1, read as the reverse complement.
CGCGGCCCGGACGACGGCACGCTCGGCGCCCATGCGCACCAGAGGGGCGTCCGATGAGACCCGGTGGCTGCCGAGCGTGGCGAGATAGCCGACGGCCTCCACGAGGTTCGTCTTGCCCTGGCCGTTGGGGCCCACGAACGCGGTGACGCCCGGATCGAGAGGGACCTCGACCCGGGCGTACGAGCGGAAGTCGGCCAGCGACAGATGCGTGACGTGCATGGTGTGCGCCGACCTCCCCCGGCTTGCTTCTCTTGCTGAGAGGCCTGTGGGAAACAGCTGCTGTTCCCCACAGGCTGTGGATCAGTTCTCGCTCTTGGACTCGACCGCGTGGCCACCGAACTGGTTGCGCAGCGCCGCGATCATCTTCATCTGCGGGGAGTCGTCCTGCCGCGAGGCGAACCGGGCGAAGAGCGAGGCCGTGATCGCGGGCAGCGGCACGGCGTTGTCGATGGCGGCTTCCACCGTCCACCGGCCCTCGCCGGAGTCCTGCGCGAAGCCGCGCAGCTTCGCCAGGTGCTCGTCGTCGTCCAGGGCGTTGACCGCGAGGTCGAGCAGCCAGGAACGGATGACCGTGCCCTCCTGCCAGGAGCGGAAGACCTCGCGCACGTCCGTGACGGAGTCGACCTTCTCCAGGAGCTCCCAGCCCTCGGCGTAGGCCTGCATCATGGCGTACTCGATGCCGTTGTGGACCATCTTCGAGAAGTGGCCCGCTCCGACCTTGCCGGCGTGCACGGAGCCGAAGTCGCCCTCGGGCTTGAGCGCGTCGAAGATCGGCTGGACCTTCTCGATGTCCTTGGCGTCGCCGCCGTACATCAGCGCGTACCCGTTCTTGAGGCCCCAGACGCCGCCGGAGACGCCGCAGTCGACGAAGCCGATGCCCTTGGCGGCGAGCTCCTCGGCGTGCTTCTCGTCGTCCGTCCAGCGGGAGTTGCCGCCGTCCACGACGACGTCGCCGGGCTGGAGCAGCTCGGCGAGCTCGTCGACGGTGGACTGGGTCGCGGCTCCGGCCGGAACCATCACCCAGACGACGCGCGGACCCTTGAGTTTGCCCACAAGCTCTTCGAGGCTGTGGACATCCGCGACGTCCTGGTTGCGGTCGTATCCGATGACGGTGTGGCCTGCGCGGCGGATGCGCTCGCGCATGTTGCCGCCCATCTTGCCGAGGCCGACGAGACCGAGCTCCATCAGTGGTTCCTTAAGTAGCGATGTGGCGTGGAGGCACCTTCGTACCCGCGTCCGAGCCTACGCCCGGACGCCCGCTCACACCTGTGGGCTCAGCCGCTCAGACGTACCGGCATGATCAGGTACTTGTAGGCCTCGTCGGCCTCCGCGTCCACGGCCGGCCTGCCGCTCAGGAGCGCGGGCTTCGTCGACGTCGTGAACGACAGCTGGGCGACCGGGGAGTCGATCGCGCTCAGGCCGTCGAGCAGGAACGTCGGGTTGAAGGCGATCGAGACGTCGTCGCCCTCGAGCTGGGCGTCGACCCTTTCCACAGCCTGTGCGTCGTCGCTGGAGCCGGCCTCCAGGATCAGCACGCCCTGCTCGAAGCTGAGCCGCACCGGGGTGTTCCGCTCGGCCACCAGGGCCACGCGCTTCACGGCCTCGACGAACGGGGCGGTCTCGATGACCGCGATCGAGTTGAACTCCGTGGGGAAGAGCGTCTTGTACTTCGGCAGGTCGCCCTCGAGGAGACGCGTGGTCGTACGCCGTCCGGCGCCCTCGAAACCGATCAGGCCCTCACCGGCACCGGAGCCGGACAGCGCCAGGGTGACCGTGTCGCCGCTCGTGAGCGCCTTGGCGGTGTCCAGGAGCGTCTTGGCGGGCACCAGGGCGACCGCGGACGCCTCGGGGTTCTCCGGCTTCCACAGGAACTCGCGGACCGCGAAGCGGTAGCGGTCGGTGGAGGCCAGCGTGACCGTGTCGCCCTCGATCTCGATGCGGACGCCGGTCAGGACGGGCAGCGTGTCGTCGCGGCCCGCGGCGATGGCCACCTGCGCGGCGGCCGAGGCGAAGACCTCACCGGGGACCGTGCCGGTCGCGGTGGGCATCTGCGGCAGCGCGGGGTACTCCTCCACAGGGAGTGTGTGGAGTGTGAATCGCGAGGAGCCGCAGACCACCGTGGCCCGCACACCGTCTGTGGAGATCTCCACCGGACGGTTGGGGAGGGCGCGGCAGATGTCGGCGAGCAGCCGGCCGGAGACGAGGACCGTGCCCTCGTCGTCGATCTCGGCGTCCACGGAGACACGCGCCGAGACCTCGTAGTCGAAGCTGGAAAGGCTGAGTGCGCCTTCTTCGGCCTTCAGCAGCAGGCCCGCGAGGACAGGTGCCGGTGGCCGGGCCGGGAGACTGCGCGCCGCCCACGCCACTGCCTCCGCGAGTACGTCGCGTTCCACCCGGATCTTCACTTAGCCGCCCTCCTGCTGTTGCTGGCACTGGGGACCAGTCTGACGCACCGCACTGACAGTGGGTGCCCGTCGGGGTCAAGTCGTGACGAGCGGCATCTGAGGTCCGGAGCGCGAGTTGTGCACAGGCCCCTCTTCGAAGCCAATTCCCCGGTGACTCTAGGGGGCAGTAGTAGTAGGGCCTGTGGAAACCGTGGATAACCGCGTATGCGCAGGTCAGTGCCGGTTTTTTATCCACTGCGCCTGTGGGTGGAGGCGGTGGACAACCGGTGGTTTCTGTGGACGGGCGAAAGTTCTGCACACCCGATGCACAGGCAAGGGGTACTTCTCCCCAGCGCTGTCCCCAGTTTTACCCACCTTCCCCACAGGCCAACCGACCACCTTGGTGTGACGCCTTTCACTCGGCACGGTGACGGGGCGCGTTGCGTTGCCGAACAGTGGACAGCCATGTGGAGAAGCTGGGGAAAGCTGGGGACAACCGGCCCGAGCCTGTGGGTTGCCGGTGGACAAGTTCGTGCACACCCTGTGGACGAGATTTTCCTCCACAGCCTGTGGAGGACCGTCGTCCACCAATCCACAGCCACTTGACCTGGCTTGATGATCCTTCAGCAGGGTCCCCTGTGGACAGCGTCTGGACAACTTCTCGGTCCCCAGGGTGTGGAGGGGAAAAAGTGCGCACATCTGTGGAGAACAGGCCTCTCAGCTGGGGAAATCGAACAGCGGGGAGGCGTCGACGGGCTCCACGCGCGCGTGCACAACGCCGAAGGGCGCCCCGGAAGTTGTCCCGGAGCGCCCTTCGGAGGTGTCTGCCTGCGTCTGTCAGCCGTTCTTGATGCGGTTGGTGAGCTCGGTGACCTGGTTGTAGATCGAGCGTCGCTCGGCCATCAGAGCGCGGATTTTGCGGTCCGCGTGCATGACCGTCGTGTGGTCGCGGCCGCCGAACTGCGCGCCGATCTTGGGCAAAGAGAGGTCCGTCAGCTCGCGGCAGAGGTACATCGCGATCTGCCGGGCCGTCACCAGGACGCGGCTGCGGGAGGATCCGCAGAGGTCGTCCACCGTCAGGCCGAAGTAGTCCGCGGTCGCGGCCATGATGGCCGGAGCCGTGATCTCCGGAGAGGCGTCCTCGCCGCCCGGGATCAGGTCCTTCAGGACGATCTCCGTCAGACCCAGGTCCACCGGCTGCCTGTTGAGCGAGGCGAAGGCCGTGACCCGGATCAGCGCGCCCTCGAGCTCACGGATGTTGCGTGAGATGCGGGACGCGATGAACTCCAGGACCTCCGGCGGGGCGTTGAGCTGCTCCTGCACCGCCTTCTTACGAAGGATGGCGATACGCGTCTCGAGCTCCGGCGGCTGGACGTCGGTGATCAGGCCCCACTCGAAGCGGTTGCGCAGCCGGTCCTCCAGCGTCACCAGCTGCTTGGGAGGCCGGTCACTGGAGAGCACGATCTGCTTGTTCGCGTTGTGGAGCGTATTGAAGGTGTGGAAGAACTCCTCCTGCGTCGACTCCTTGCTCGCGAGGAACTGGATGTCGTCGACGAGCAGGATGTCCATCTCGCGGTACCGCTTGCGGAAGGTGTCGCCCTTGCCGTCGCGGATGGAGTTGATGAACTCGTTCGTGAACTCCTCGGAGCTCACGTAGCGCACGCGCGTGCCGGGATAGAGGCTGCGGGCGTAGTGACCGATGGCGTGCAGCAGGTGCGTTTTGCCGAGCCCGGACTCCCCGTAGATGAAGAGGGGGTTGTACGCCTTGGCGGGCGCCTCGGCCACGGCGACGGCCGCGGCGTGCGCGAAGCGGTTCGACGCGCCGATCACGAAGGTGTCGAAGAGGTATTTCGGGTTGAGGCGCGCGGTGGGTTCGCCGGGCGCCGACGCCGGGGCCGGCTGAGCGGCCAGCGGGCCGGGGGTTCCGCTGCCGTGGACACCGTGGCCGTTGCCGTGGCCGCCGCCCCTGGGGTCGTGGCCGCCGGATCCCTGCGACTGGTCGTGACGCTCACGTCTGTCGTGCCGGTCGTGGCGGTCCTGCTGGTCCTGCCGGTCCTGGCGGTGCTGTTCATACGGGGAGCGCCCCTGCGGGGGCTGCGACCGGTAGTCGTGCTGGGGCTGCTGCTGAGGGCTCGCGTACGGGTCCCGCTCGGGGAAGCCGAGCCGCTGCTGCTGCCAGCCGTAGTCGTCCTGCTGGGGCGGCTGCTGCTGCGGCCAGGCGCCGGGCGCGGGGCGCTGATAGTCGGGGTACGCGGGTCGGGCGGTCGGCAGCTGGTCGGGCCCGTGGCCCGGGGCGTGGTCGTCCGAGGTGCGGCGGCCGTAACCGTCGTACTGCTCATGTCCCTGGTTGCCCTGACTGGGGCCCGGGTGCTGCTCCGGCTCCTCATAACGCTGCTGCTGTTGCTGGCCGGACTGCTGCTGGTACGGCGGCGCCGTGGGGCCCGGCCGGTCCATGGGGTCGCCGACCGAGTCGTCGACCGTGATGGCGATGCGGATCGGGCGGCCGCACTCGCGGCTCAGCGACTCGCTGACGATGGGGGCGAGGCGGCCTTCGAGCACGCCCTTGGCGAACTCGTTCGGCACGGCCAGCAGGGCGGTGTCGGCGACGAGTGCCAGCGGCTGGCAGCGCTTGATCCAGCGCTCGTCCTTCGCGTCTACTCCGTGTCCCCGCCCCTCACCCAGCAGCTGCTCCAGAACTCGTGGCCACACTGCGGCAAGATCGGCAGGTACATCAGCCACAAGGCACGCTCTCTCACGGGGTCCCACGAAGGTGTGGTTCTTGGGACGGAAATCGGGATGGGCAGGGAGAAGGGAATGAATCGGAGTTTGGCCACGGTAGTCAGGGCAACGGCTGCGGTTCAAGTTGTTGTCCACAGGCTGTGCACAGTGTCTCTCCCTGACGGTCGGTTTGACCGGATGGCGCAGCCCCGCGTACCGTGACCAGGTCGAGTTGTCGATGGCTGCTGCCGCCTGCCTCCGATGGGCAAAGATCACGATCTGTGATTGTGAAGCGGTGCACTCGGTGCGTATTCGCGAGCTTCTCGTGGGCGCACGGTGACAGCCAGGCGATGTCCCGCCACCACACAATCATTTCTGGAGCCCCCGAGTGAGCAAGCGCACCTTCCAGCCGAACAACCGCCGCCGCGCCAAGACCCACGGCTTCCGCCTGCGGATGCGCACCCGTGCCGGCCGCGCGATCCTCGCGAACCGTCGTGGCAAGGGTCGCGCCAGCCTTTCCGCCTAATCGTTTAGGTCATGACGTCGTGCTGCCTACCGAGCATCGGCTGAGGCGGCGCGAAGACTTCGCGACCGCGGTACGCCGAGGACGACGGGCCGGACGCCCGCTTCTCGTCGTCCATCTTCGTAGCGGTGCAACGGACCCGCACGCGCCTGGGGAGAGCGTTCCCCCGACGCGTGCGGGTTTCGTCGTGAGCAAGGCCGTTGGCGGAGCAGTCGTACGCAATACGGTGAAGCGCAGGCTTCGCCATCTGATGCGCGACCGGGTGGGCCAGCTGCCCCCCGGTAGCCTGGTAGTCGTACGAGCGTTGCCCGGGTCGGGTGACGCCGCCCATGCACAGCTGGCCCAAGACCTGGACGCCGCTCTTCAGCGGCTGCTGGGAGGGGGCGCTCGATGAAGTACCCACTGCTGGCTCTGATCAAGCTGTACCAGTGGACCATCAGTCCGCTGCTTGGTCCGGTGTGCAAGTACTACCCGTCGTGCTCTCGCTACGGCTACCTGGCCATTGACCGGCACGGTGCGATCAAGGGAACGGCGCTGACGGCCTGGCGCATCCTGCGGTGCAATCCGTGGTCGCTCGGTGGTGTCGACCATGTCCCGCCGCGCAAGCGTCCGCGGTGGCACGAGATGCTGCGCGCCATGTGGCGCGAGCGCAAGGGCGGGCCCTCCGCCGCTGGCGTGCCCTCCGGGGAGATGTCCCCGGATACCCCGAGCCCGGCCGCCGAGACCCCGTCCCATGCTCAAGGAGCCTGATTAGTGGACACGATTGCCAGTCTGTTCAGCTTCATCACGACACCCGTTTCCTGGGTCATCGTCCAGTTCCACTCGCTGTACGGGGCCATTTTCGGTCCTGACACGGGCTGGGCCTGGGGCTTGTCCATCGTGTCCCTGGTGATCTTGATCCGTATCTGCCTGATCCCGCTCTTCGTGAAGCAGATCAAGGCGACCCGGGCGATGCAGACGCTGCAGCCCGAGATGAAGAAGATCCAGGAACGCTACAAGAGCGACAAGCAGCGTCAGTCCGAAGAGATGATGAAGCTGTACAAGGAGTCGGGTACGAACCCGCTCTCCTCGTGCCTTCCCATCCTGGCGCAGTCGCCGTTCTTCTTCGCCCTCTACCACGTGCTCTCCGGCATCGCGTCGAACGACACCATCGGCGTCATCGACAAGCCGCTGCTCGAGAGCGCGCAGAAGGCACACATCTTCGGTGCCCCGCTGGCCGCGAAGTTCATGGACAGCCAGGAGAAGGTCGAGGCGCTCCACGCCTCGCTGACCGACGTCCGCGTGGTCACCGCGATCATGATCATCCTGATGTCGGCGTCGCAGTTCTTCACGCAGCGCCAGCTGATGACGAAGAACGTGGACACGACGGTCAAGACGCCGTTCATGCAGCAGCAGAAGATGCTGATGTACGTCTTCCCGATCATGTTCGCCGTGTTCGGCATCAACTTCCCGGTCGGTGTTCTCGTCTACTGGCTGACCACCAACGTCTGGACCATGGGTCAGCAGATGTTCGTGATCCGCCGTAACCCGACCCCGGGCTCCAAGGCTCAGGCCGCGTACCTCGAGCGCCTGCAGAAGCAGATCACGCACCACAAGAAGGTGCGGGGCCGCGGCAACGTGAACGTCATGAAGGCGATCGTCGCCAAGGGACGTGACCGCAACGAGTTCGAGCGCAAGTTCATCAACGGCCTGAGCAAGGCGGGTCTCGTGGCCCAGACCGACGGCTCCGTCGCGCCGAGCGACTCCGCTGTCGCCACGGAGACCGAGGACGGCACTCCCGCCGGCGCCACCCCGAAGCGGCAGCAGCCCAAGCGCCAGAGCAAGTCGCAGCGCCAGTCCGCCGCCGCGCAGCAGGGCAAGGCGGAGAGCGACACGGAGACGCCTTCGGACGCGAAGACGTCACTGGAGAAGACTCCGGACGAGCCTGAGGACGCCGCTCCCAAGGGCAAGCCCGCGGGTGGCAAGTCCGGGTCAGGTAACGCACGCCAAGCCAAGTCGGGGCAGCGCAAGGGCCAGCAGCGGCCCAAGCACCCGTCCAAGAAGTAGAAGGAGTCCATCCCGTGACGGAAGGCACCACCGCCCCCGCCGAGGCCGAGGTCGAGGCCGGCGACACCCTCACCCGCCTCGAGCAGGAGGGTGAGATCGCGGCGGACTACCTCGAGGGTCTGCTGGACATCGCCGATCTCGACGGCGACATCGACATGGACGTCGAGGCCGACCGCGCCGCTGTCTCGATCATCAGCGACTCGCAAAGCCGCGACCTGCAGAAGCTCGTCGGCCGTGACGGCGAGGTCCTGGAGGCGCTCCAGGAGCTGACGCGTCTCGCCGTGCACCGCGAGACCGGTGACCGCAGCCGCCTCATGCTGGACATCGCGGGCTACCGCGCCAAGAAGCGCGAGGAACTCTCCGAGCTGGGTGCCAAGGCCGCGGCCGAGGTGAAGAGCTCGGGTGAGCCGGTCAACCTCAAGCCGATGACGCCCTTCGAGCGCAAGGTCGTGCATGATGCGGTCAAGGCCGCCGGTCTGCGCAGCGAGTCCGAGGGCGAGGAGCCGCAGCGCTTCGTCGTCGTGCTTCCCGCCTGATCGCACGTCGTTTCCCCGGCCCCGTCTGTTCTCAGGCGGGGCCGGTCTTTGTCAGCCTGATAGTCAGCCACCCCAGTGCGGTACGGAAGGACGGTCCCCGTGACGGAGGCAGCGGAGCTCCCCTCGGCGCCCGAGCAGGCCCGGGCGGTATTCGGTGAGCGCTTCTCGGACGCGGTCCGGTACGCGGAGTTGCTGGCCGACGCGGGAGTGCAGCGCGGACTGATCGGCCCCCGCGAAGTGCCTCGGCTGTGGGAGCGGCACCTGCTGAACTGCGCGGTCCTCTCCGAGGTCGTGCCCGAGAACGTGATGGTGTGCGACGTCGGCTCCGGAGCGGGTCTGCCGGGTATTCCGCTGGCTCTCGTCCGCCCGGATCTGAAGATCACGCTGCTTGAACCCCTGCTGCGGCGGACCAACTTCCTCACCGAAGTGGTCGAGCTGCTCGGGCTCGACCATGTGACCGTCGTGCGGGGGCGCGCCGAGGAGGTCCTTGGCAAGCTGCCTCCCGTCCACGTGGTGACCGCGCGGGCCGTGGCGCCACTGGACCGCCTCGCGGCCTGGGGCGTGCCGCTCCTGCGTCCCTACGGGGAGATGCTTCTGCTCAAGGGCGACACGGCCGAGGAAGAGGTCAAGGCCGCTGGGGCCGCTCTGAGCAAGCTCGGCGCGGTGACCACCTCCGTGTTGCATGTCGGCGAGGGTGTGGTGGACCCGCTGTCCACGGTCGTGCGGGTCGAGGTCGGGGAGAGCCCTGGCGGTGTGCGCTTCGCGGCCAAGCGCGCGAAGGCTGCTCGGACCGGTCGTACCAGGCGTCGTCGCTGAGCATTCCCACCCTCGTCGTTGATCCGTCCTGACGACGAGCCGTACTCCACACAAGCTGCCAAACGTACGCATACCGGGGTGTCGCGCATGCGGCACCCCGGCTGCCGTGCATCGTGTTTCACGTGAAACGTCGCTCACTGCTGCATGGCATCATCAGTCGCGGCCGCGCTGCGGAACCTCGCGAGCGTCGGCCACTCGGTTCCCTCGATAAGGGAACGGAGTTGTCCACAGAGGTGGATTCGTCCACAGAAGACCGGGCCTCGCTGGTTCACGACCCTCAAAGCATGGGAGGCTCTGTTCATTGCGAGCCTGAAGTCGAGGAGAGTGAATCCTTGCGGTCCGACGCCAACATCGCGGGACCGATGACCGATCCGGTCCCCGGTCCCCGTACCGAGTCGGCGGGGGAGGATGTTTCACGTGAAACACCGCCCCCGATGGACGACACCCCCATCGGTCGTGCTGCCCAACTGGCGGTGGAAGCCCTGGGCCGAGCAGGCGAAGGCCTGCCACGACCCGAGCAGACCCGAGTCATGGTGGTTGCCAACCAGAAGGGTGGAGTGGGCAAGACGACGACAACCGTCAACCTCGCCGCTTCACTTGCTCTGCACGGCGCGCGCGTCCTGGTCATCGACCTCGACCCGCAGGGCAACGCTTCCACGGCGCTGGGCATCGACCACCACGCGGAAGTGCCGTCCATCTACGACGTGCTGATCGACAGCAAACCGCTCTCTGAAGTCGTGCAGCCGGTCCCCGATGTCGAAGGACTCTTCTGTGCTCCGGCCACCATCGATCTCGCCGGTGCGGAGATCGAGTTGGTGTCGCTGGTGGCGCGGGAGAGCCGTCTGCAGCGGGCGATCCAGGCGTACGAGCAGCCGCTGGACTACGTCCTCATCGACTGCCCGCCCTCGCTCGGCCTGCTCACGGTCAACGCCCTGGTTGCCGGCGCGGAGGTGCTGATCCCCATTCAGTGCGAGTACTACGCACTGGAGGGCCTCGGCCAGCTCCTGCGCAACGTCGACCTGGTCCGAGGGCACCTCAACCCTCACCTGCACGTCTCGACGATCCTGCTCACCATGTACGACGGCCGCACCCGGCTCGCTTCACAGGTGGCGGACGAGGTGCGCACCCACTTCGGCGAAGAGGTCCTGCGGACGAGCATTCCCCGCTCGGTCCGTATCTCCGAGGCGCCGAGCTACGGCCAGACCGTGCTCACCTACGATCCGGGCTCCAGCGGCGCTCTCTCGTACTTCGAGGCGGCGAGGGAGATCGCGCTCCGAGGCGTCGGCATTCGCTACGACGTACAGCACGCCCACCTGGGCGCTCAGAATGATCAGCACAGCACGACGGAGGGGATGCAGTGAGCGAGCGACGTAGAGGGCTGGGCCGTGGCCTCGGTGCCCTGATCCCTGCGGCCCCGACGGAGAAGTCGACCGCCCAGGCCATGAACGGAGCTTCGGCTTCGCCCAGTGCCGTACCGGTACTCACCGCCGAGCGGGGGGTGGCGGCCGCGAAGGTGGCGGCGCTCCCGCAGAGCCCTGTTTCACATGAAACGGAGCAGCCGCGAAACGAAGCGGTGGAGATCGAGGAGAGCCCGGTCGGTGCGCACTTCGCCGAGCTGCCTCTCGACTTCATCACGCCCAACCCGAGGCAGCCCCGTGAGGTCTTCGACGAGGACGCCCTCGCCGAGCTGGTGACCTCCATCAAGGAGGTCGGGCTTCTCCAGCCGGTCGTCGTGCGGCAGGTAGGGCCCTCGCGCTACGAGCTCATCATGGGTGAGCGGCGCTGGCGGGCCTGCCGTGAGGCAGGTCTCGAGCGCATCCCGTCGATCGTCCGCGCCACGGACGACGAGAAGCTTCTCCTGGACGCGCTCCTGGAGAACCTGCACCGCGCACAGCTGAACCCGCTCGAAGAGGCTGCTGCCTACGACCAGCTGCTCAGGGACTTCAACTGCACGCACGACCAGCTCGCGGACCGGATCGGGCGTTCGCGCCCGCAGGTCTCGAACACGCTGCGGCTGCTGAAGCTGTCGCCGGCGGTTCAGCGTAGGGTGGCTGCCGGGGTGCTCTCCGCGGGCCACGCGCGTGCTCTGCTGTCCGTCGAGGACTCGGAGGAGCAGGACCGCCTGGCGCACCGGATCGTGGCCGAGGGGCTGTCGGTGCGGGCCGTCGAGGAGATCGTGACCCTCATGGGTTCCCGGCCGCAGAGCACTCCGCGGGCCAAGGGGCCGCGTGCGGGTGCTCGGGTGTCGCCGTCGCTGACCAACCTTGCGACGCGTCTCTCCGACCGGTTCGAGACCCGGGTGAGGGTGGACCTGGGGCAGAAGAAGGGCAAGATCGTCGTTGACTTCGCCTCGCTGGAGGACCTGGAGCGCATCCTCGCGACGCTCGCTCCGGGCGAGGGGCCGGTCCTGAAGAACGGGCTCACCGAGGACGCCGCCGAGGACGACACGTCCGAGGGCGAAGGGGCCTGAGCCTCATCCGCCAGTCCGCCGAGAGCGGGCCGTGTCCGGTGTGTACCGGAACACGGCCCGCTCTTTGCTTTCCTACGGTTTCGGTGCAATCGCATCGTGGATACGATGCGATTGGGTATGGCACATCCAGCAGGCGGCACCTCATTGGGGAGGGGAGGGCCATGCGATCGGTGAGCCGGACCGGATTGATGACTGCGGGCCTTGGGCTGGGAGCCGTCGGCGGATTCGTCGGCAGCCTGCTGAAGGAACGGAGCGCTCTGACTGCCGCCCGTGATGCGGCGGGCGAAGGAAGTGAGGAACAGCCTTCATGGGGCGTCGGCTCGTACCGCTCACGCTGGACAACCTTCCGGACCTTCCCCAGCGTTGCCGGACGTGTGTCTTCTGGGAGCTGGACCCGGTCAGCGGCCAGGCCGCGGTAAAGGCCGGTACGCCGGAGCTCGAGAAAGAGGCGTGGATCTCCGCGGTCCTGCTCGAGTGGGGATCCTGCGGCCGAGTCGTCTACGTAGATGATCTTCCGGTGGGCTTCGTGCTGTACGCCCCGCCGGCGTACGTGCCGCGCGCCACCGCCTTCCCGACCAGCCCGGTGTCCCCCGATGCCGTGCAGCTGATGACCGCCTGGATCATGCCGGGCTACCAGGGCCAGGGGATCGGCCGTGTCATCGTCCAGACAGTCGCGAAGGATCTGCTGCGACGGGGGTTCAAGGCGATCGAGGCTTTCGGTGATGCCCGGTGGGAGAAGCCCGCCTGTGTGCTGCCCGCCGATCATCTGCTGGCGGTGGGCTTCAAGACGGTCCGTCCGCACCCCTCGTATCCACGGCTGAGGCTTGAGCTGCGTACGACGCTCTCCTGGAAGGAAGACGTCGAGATGGCGCTCGACCGGTTGCTGGGAGCGGTACAGAAGGAGCCCGTGCTCCGGCCGCTCTGATCCTGGGCGGCGCCGACCCGCTCTTCTCATGCAAATGGGCCAGCCCAGGTGGGCTGGCCCATTCGTGTTTCACGTGAAACAACGCGTCGCCTGTGGTGGCGTCGCTCGTTACTCGGCGATGAAGTCCGCGAGGTCGCGCTCCAGGGCCGCCTTCGGCTTGGCGCCGACGATCGTCTTGGCCACCTCGCCACCCTGGTACACGTTCAGGGTCGGGATGGACATGACGCCGTACCTGGCCGCGATGCCCGGGTTCTCGTCGATGTTGAGCTTGACGATCTCGATCTTGTCGCCGTGCTCGGCCGCGATCGCCTCGAGGGAGGGCGCGATCTGGCGGCACGGGCCGCACCAAGCGGCCCAGAAGTCCACCAGGACGGGCTTGTCGTTCTTCAGGACGTCTTCCTCGAAGGAGGCGTCGGTCACGTTCTTCAGAGTGCCGGCCACGGCGGGCTCCTTAACTCGGTGATGCGGTGGGGAGGATGGGATGTCAGACGGCGGCGGCGGCCGTCTCGCTGTCCACGAGGGCAGCGAGGAACCGCTCGGAGTCCAGGGCGGCGGAGCAGCCGGTGCCGGCCGCCGTGATCGCCTGGCGGTACGTGTGGTCGACGACGTCACCGGCGCCGAAGACGCCGGGCACGTTCGTCCGGGTCGAGGGGGCGTCCACCTTCAGGTAGCCCTCGTCGTCCAGGGTGAGCTGGCCCTTGAAGAGCTCCGTGCGCGGGTCGTGGCCGATCGCGATGAAGAGGCCGGTCACGGGCAGCTCGGAGGTCTCACCCGTCTTCAGGTTGCGCAGCGTCAGACCGGAGAGCTTCTGCTCGCCCTTGATCTCGGCGACCTCGCTGTCCCAGATGAAGCTGATCTTCGGGTCGGCCATCGCGCGCTCCTGCATCGCCTTGGACGCACGCAGGCTGTCGCGACGGTGCACGATCGTCACGGACTTGGCGAAGCGCGAGAGGAAGGTGGCCTCCTCCATCGCGGTGTCGCCGCCGCCGATCACGGCGATGTCCTGGTCCTTGAAGAAGAAGCCGTCGCAGGTCGCGCACCAGGAGACGCCGCGGCCGGAGAGCGCGTCCTCGTTCGGCAGTCCGAGCTTGCGGTGCTGGGAGCCCGTCGTGACGATGACGGTCTTCGCGCGGTGCACGGTGCCCGCCGTGTCCGTCACGGTCTTGATCTCACCGGTGAGGTCGACGGAGATCACGTCGTCCGGCACCAGCTCGGCGCCGAAGCGCTCGGCCTGAGCCCGCATGTTGTCCATGAGCTCGGGGCCCATGACGCCGTCCTGGAAGCCGGGGAAGTTCTCCACCTCGGTGGTGTTCATCAGCGCACCGCCTGCGGTGACGGCGCCCTCGAACACCAGGGGCTTCAGCGACGCTCGCGCGGTGTAGAGCGCCGCCGTGTAGCCGGCGGGCCCGGAGCCGATGATGATCACGTTACGGACGTCGGTCACGGCTTGATTCCTCGTCTCTGGAGACTGCTGCGTACTGCTGGTGGGTGCCTGTATCAGGTCTCTCATCCCACCCAACGGATCCTACGGGGCATGCATTCCCGACGTGTCCGAGCGCACGGAAGCATGTCAGGGGACGCCAGGATGCCACGCTGAGCCGAGTCTCCCGCCGCAGCGGTGGGAAGGTCAGGGCCGCGCGTAGGAGTTGGTCAGCAGTACCTTGCCCGCAGCGGAGGCCGACGACGCCTTGTCCACGCACGACGCGTCGACCACGTACGCGGAGACCTTCGTCGTGTCGGAGTCATGGGACGCCACGACGAGGTAGGCGTCCTTCCCCTTAAAGGTGCCCTTCTCGGCAGCCAGCGGTACCTTGTCGCCGATGCCGAGCTGGATGCAGGTCGGGACGGTCACCGTGGACTCACGCATCTTCTGCTGTTCCTTCGGGGACTCCGGGCTGGACCGCACGTCGAAGGACGGTTTGTCGCTGCCGGACTCGGGGCTCGTGGTGGGCGCCTTGGCGAGCAGATCCGTCACCTGGCCCTTGAGCTTGTCCTCGGAGAAGGCGTGCGCGGAGTTGGTGTGTTCCGAAGGCGTCTCGCCCCCATCACCTGAGTCGCCGCCCACGTTCTGCAGCAACAAGGAACCCAGGCCGATGGCGGCTGCCGTAAAAACGGCACCCAGCACTACGTTGCGCCGACGGCCGCTCCGCAAGCGACTGCGTCGTCCGGGTCCAGTCGCAGCGCGTGAGTGACCCGCGGGACGGTCGGCGGGCTCGCCGCGTTGCACGGAGGCGGGCGATGTTTCACGTGAAACACGTGCGGCAGCCGTTGGCTCCGGTGCTGGATCCGGATCGATCGCCTCGACGGATTCGGGTGCGATGGAGTCAAGAAGCGCTTCGGCCGCCAGCGCGGCGTCGATCCGTCCTGCGACATCGGCCGGCATCCGTGGCGGCCCCGGCAGAGTGCCGAGAATCCCCCGGATCTCCTCCAAGGAGTCGTAGACGTCGGCGCAGAGCTCGCAGTCGTCCAGGTGCTGCCGGACATCGACGGTTCGGGACGGAGGCAGCAGCCCCTCCGTGAGGTCGGAGATCTCGGCGACTTCTGGGTGCCCGGCCGAATCGGTCGTGGTTGTCACGCTCGCCCACCTCCGCCCTTCACAGCAGCTGAATCGCTTGGTCCCGCGTCCCGTGGTCCCGCTGCAGGTGGGACGGATGTCCCCTGCGTCCGGTTCCTTCCCGGGCCAGACTTCTTGCCTTCCTCGTCGTCGCCGCCGTCTCCGCTCTGCTTACGGGGTTCCGTGCGCAGGTGGGTGAGCAGCGGCAGCAGTCTGGCTCTACCGCGAGCGCAGCGGCTCTTCACGGTGCCGGTGGGCACCTCGAGCACGCTGGCAGCCTCGGCGACCGGGTAGCCCTGCATGTCCACGAGGACGAGGGCGGCGCGCTGGTCGTGCGGCAGGGTGCCCAGAGCTTCGATGACCTCGCGGTGCAGATCTCCGCGCTCGACGGGCGCTTCCGCCGACTCGTGCGGTTCGAGGAGCTGCTCGAGCCGTTCGGTGTCGTCGATGGGGGAGGTCTTGCGGGACGCCGCTTTGCGGGCCCGGTCGAGGCAGGCGTTCACGGTGATCCGGTGCAGCCACGTCGTGACGGCCGACTGACCGCGGAAGGTGTGGGCGGCGCGGTAGGCGGAGACCAGAGCGTCCTGGACGGCATCAGCGGCTTCCTCGCGGTCGCCCAGCGTGCGCAGGGCCACGGCCCACAAGCGGTCGCGATGGCGCCGGACGAGCTCACCGAAGGCATCCTTGTCGCCTGCCACATGGCGGGCCAGGAGGTCCTGGTCGCTCATCTCGCCGTGCGTGGTGTCGTCCACCGTCGAACCCCCTCCCCCGGTGAGCCTCGGTCAGCCCGTGAACTTCACGTCCGTGATGGCCTGCTTGTACCCGGCGCTGCTGTACTCGTCACGCGGTGACTGCGGGACGTCGGTGAGCCAGACCAGTACGTACCGCGTGGCGACCGGCTTCTTCGCCTTGATCTTCGCGGTCTGTCCGGTGGTCGTGGCGGTCCCGATCTTCTTCATGGAGCTCGGGGGCGTCGAGGAGGACATCGAGTTCGCGGCGTACAGCTCGACCGTGGTGTGGTCGCCGCCGTAGCGAAGCCCGAGTGACGCGGCCGACACGTCCTCTTCCTTGCCGAGGTCGTAGACGATACCGACGCCGGGCTTGTACGGGGCCAGCTTCGGGCCCTCTATGAAGCTCTTGGACCGCCAGTACGTCGAGGCGTCGCCGTCGTACGTGTTGGGTACGCCCGCGAGATCCTGCGGGCCGCCCTGGAGCACGTACTCCTTGCCGCTCGCGATCTTGATCGGATGCGCGGTCTTCGGCTCGCTCTTGTCACCCTCGTCGGACGTGTCGGCGCTGCCGGGGTCCTCGGAGTTGCCCCGGTCCATCAACGCGTCCGCGAGCTGCCAGCTGCCGAGCCCGAGCGCCGCGATGAGCAGTGCGGACACGGCCCACTTGAGGGCTTTGCCGGTACGGCTCTGTAGCGGGGGCGGCGGGGTCGGGACGGTCTGGGTGACACCGGGGCGGGGCGCGGTGCGGCCGTAGGTGCCCTGCTGGTAGGTCGTTCGCTGATACTCGGGCGGTGCGGTGAAGGCGGGCTCCGGCGGGCGGATGCGCGGCATCTCACCGATCGCCTTTACCAGCTCCTCAGGGGTCGTGCACGGCGGCTCCTGGCGGGAGGCCGTCGCACCCTCGTTCACGAGCGCGCGCATGGCGAGCTCGGAGAGGCCCCTGTGCACGCCTGCGCGCACCTGGTCGGGTGCGATGAGGCCGACGCCCTTGGGGAGCCCGGAGAGGCCGTACGCGTCGTCCTCGTACGGCCAGCGCTGGGTCAGCGAGGCGTACAGGAGCGCGCCGACCGCTTCTGTGTCCGTGCGCTGCGGGGTGTCCGAGCTGATGCCGCGCAACGCCGCGTTCACGGCGAGGCCGCGGATGCGGTACTGACCGGAGGACGTCCGCAGCACCGCGCTCGGGGTCAGCCGCAGGTGGGCGAGTCCCTCGCGGTGGGCGGCAGCCATGGCTTGGGCGACCTGACTGACGAGTTGATACGCGTCGTGGGCCTCAAGAGGGCCCGCGGCGAGCAGCGCGGTCAGTTCCGTGGCGTCCGGCAGCCACTCATGAACCACGTAGACGAGGTCGTTCTCCTCGACGGCGTCCAGTACATGGACGAATCGGGGATCGCCGAGCAGCGCCGACGAGCGGGCCGCGGCGAGCACCGATCGTGCCCGCGGATGGTCGGCCGGCAGCAGGTGCACGCCGACGGCCCGGCGGAGCTTCTCGTCCACCGCACGCCAGCTGCTGAAACCGTCCAGACGGGTGACGCATTCTTCGAGTCGGTAGCGTCTGGCGAGCTTGTGGCCGCTGTGCAGCTCGGGGGGTGATGCCGCCCCCGCGCCCATGGGCTCATCAATCTCCGCTGCGCCTTCTTCTGCCGTTTCCCGCTCCCGGGTCTGGGCCACCCCGTCGGCCGTGGCCTCGTCCGCCTTCGCGGTCAGCGGCTCATCGCCGCTGTTGTCTGCCACGTCGACGGCAGCCGTGCTCCGTTCCGCCACCGTCGTTCCTGCCTCCCCATCCATCGCGCTTCGTCAGACGCCAAAGCCAATTGTGCCCACAGTCCGGCGCTATGCACGACACGCGGTGGCCGGTGATGGTTGTGCGAACCCCTGTATCTCACCGTCCGAGACGGCCGCGCACCATCCCGACCATCGAATTGAGCTCCGCAATCCGCATCTTTCGGGCGGCCACGAAGAAGACGCCGCCGAGAATGACTCCACCGACCACCAAAGCGATCAGCGAACCACCCGCGCCGTCGCCGAGAGTCTTGAGGATTCCGTAACCTGCGGCGCCGCCGAGAACGGCCGCGGGGATGCACGCCATGGCGAGCCGGGCGTAGGTGCGCAGGACTTGGGTGCCGTCCAGATCGCCGCCGAGGCGGTTGCGCAGCCTGCGCCAGGCGACACCGACACCGACCGCGTAAGCGAGGCCGTACGAGGCGGCCATGCCGACCACGGCCCACTCCGCGGGCAGGAGGACGTAGGCCAGGACGCTCGCTGCCGCGTTGACGGCGGCCACGATGACCGTGTTGTAGAAGGGCGTCCGGGTGTCCTCGTAGGCGTAGAAGCCGCGCAGGACGACGTACTGCACCGAGTACGGGATCAGTCCCAGGCCGAACGCCATCAGGACGAAGCCCATGGACTGGGCGGCCTGGCTGCCGCTGGAGGCGAAGAGCAGGGTGCACATCGGGACGCCGAGGGCGACGAACGAGAAGGCGACCGGGACGATCGCGACCGCGGAGGTGCGCAGCCCCTGCGAGATGTCGTCGCGGACCGCGCCGGCGTCGTTGTCGTGGGCCGACCGCGAGATGCGGGGCAGCATGGCCGCCATGACGGAGACGGTGATGATGGCCTGCGGCATGCCCCAGATCAGCTGGGCGTTGGAGTAGGCCATGATGCCCGAGCCGTCCTTGCCGGAGGCCTTGCCCGCGGCGGTGGCCAGCTGGGTGACGACGAGCACTCCGGCCTGGTTGGCGAGGACGAACAGCACCGTCCACTTGGCGAGCTTGACCGCCTTGCCGAGGCCGTGGCCCTTCCAGTCGAAGCGCGGCCGGAAGCGGAAACCCGTCTCGCGCAGATACGGGATCATCGCCAGGGCCTGGACCGCGAGGCCGAGCAGGGTGCCGATGCCGAGGAGACGAACACCGTCCGCCGGGATCGAGTTCACGTTCATGCCGGAGTCGCCGGATGTTCCGTAGACCCAGATGAACAGGCCGAACGTGAAGATCATGACGATGTTGTTGAGGACCGGGGTCCACATCATCGCGCCGAACCTGCCGCGGGCGTTGAGGATCTGGCCCATCACCACGTGCACGCCCATGAAGAAGATAGTGGGCAGGCAGTAGCGGGCGAAGGTGACAGCGACGTTGTTGGCCGCCTCGTCGTTCGCGATGGGGGTCGACATCAGCTTGACCAGCAGTGGCGCCGCGAAGACGGCCAGGGCGACGATGAGGCCGAGGGCGACCATGACGAGGGTCAGCAGGCGGTTGGCGTAGGCCTCGCCGCCGTCCTTGTCGTCCTTCATGGCGCGCACCAACTGCGGCACGAACACCGAGTTGAGGCCGCCGCCGACGGACAGGATGTAGATCATCGTCGGCAGCGTGTACGCGACGGTCCAGGCGTCACCGAGTGTCGCGGCGCCGAGAGCCGCAGTGATCACCATCGTGCGCACGAAGCCGGTGAGGCGGGAGACCATCGTGCCCGCGGCCATCACCGCGCTCGACTTCAGCAGGCTCGAGGCCCGTCCGCCGCCGCCCGACTTCGGGGCCGGCGCAGGGGCCGGGGGAGCTGCCGGTGCCGGGACCATCGGAGGCTCGGCAGGCTGGTAGCCGCCCTGCTGCTGATAGCCGTCGCCCTGGGGGTACCCAGGGTTCTGCGGGTATCCGTTGCCCTGGGGGTAGCCGTCCTGCTGGTAGCCAGTGGACTGGTCGCGGTAGCCGCCGGGCTGCTGGTCCCGGAAGAGGTGGGCGAAGGCGTCCGGCTCGTGGCGTTCCTCGCCGGCCTGGGTGACCAGATCGTCGACGCCCACGAACTGCGTCGTGCGGGCGTCGTCGCCGTACGGGAGGTGCCGGGTCGGGCCTTCGGGTTCGGGGGCCGGGGTCTGCGCCCACACGCGAGGATCCGGGGCGTGCTGAGGGGAGGGCGGCTGGGCGTAGAGCGGCTGAGGGTCCTGGTAGTAGCCGGGCGGCGGCGGGGGGTGCGCGGCGCGGTCGTACAGCGCCTCGGTCACCGGGTCCTGGGCGGCGAGGTCCTGTGCCCGGTAGGGGTCCTGGTCGTAGGCATCCTGGAGATACACGTCCGGCGCGGGCTGGGGTGGCACCTGCCCGTCCTCAGGAGGACCGGAACCACCCGCGCCCTGGCCACGGTCACCGTCGTACGGCGCGTTCATGGATTACCCCACCTCATCGTCCCCGGGCCCACCGGCCACGACATCGCTCAACGGTCCACTCTCTCACCCGTGTCCGACGGGTCGGTGCTTTCCGGAGCGGTGTCAGGTGTCGGGTCACTCGGCTGCTCGGGGTCGTCCTTCCCGGGCTCTGTGCCGGACTCGCCGTCCTGTCCGTCTTCCGGCCCGTCCTCCGGGCCCTCTTCCGGGCCCTCCTCCGCCTGCTTGCGGGCAGCCCGCTTGCGCTGGGTGTACATCCGGAATCCGGCGAGGACGAGGAGCAGTACGCCGCCCGCGATGACCAGCATCACCGTGAGGGTGATCTCGGTGACGTTCACATCGAACTGGACCCTCTTGCCGTACGGCTGCCCGTCCTCGGTGTAGAGCTGGGCGTAGACCGGGACCGGGCCGTTGGCATTGGCCGTGGTGGTGAACTTCACCGACTGGGCGTGCCCGCCCGAGATCTTGACCGGCTGCTCCCAGTAGGCCTTGCCGCCGATCTTCAGGCGGGTGGGGTTCTCCGACGTCAGGCGCAGAACCATGTGATCGACGCCCTGGACCAGGTTGTTCTGCACCGTCACGGGGATCGTCGCGCTGCGCCCCGAGAGCTTCGCGTCGGACTTGTCGATCAGCGCCACCTGCTCGACGAGCGTGGTCAGATAGTCCGCCACGCCCTGGCGGAATGTCGCCGCCTCGGCGGCCCTGCCTCGCCAGGACGTCGACATCTCGCGGTCTATGGCCCGCCCGAAGGGCGTGATGACGCGGTCGGGCTCGGTGAGGATCGTCTGGAAACGGTTGAGCTTGTTCTGGGTGCCCTGAATCGAGGTGAAGGCCGACTTGGGCAGCTCCTGCTTGCGCAGCGCCGCCGGATAGGCCCTGGCCGAGGGAACCTGGGTCGTGGCCGCCGGGTCCGGCTTCGCCTTGGCCGCCGCCGAGAGATCCTGCGGCTCCGACCAGCGCTCTTCCGAGAGAGCGGTCAGGGCCTTGGCCATCGACTGGGCCTGGCTGGCGGACGGCATGCGCTGCGGGGCCACCACGATGCTCCGCTGCTTGTCCGGATCCTGCAGCGTGACCATCAGGCTCTGGGCGAGGAACTGCTGCACGGCGAGCGTGGAGTCCTCGGCCCCCGTCATGTCGCCCTGGAAGGCCGTGGAGAGGCGTGCGTCGGCCACCACGGCCGTCGTGCCACCGCCGATGGGCCGGGCGGCGTTGGGCGTGTACGGCAGCGCGTTGCCCTCACGCAGGCTGTCGCTGCGGGCGATCACCGTGTGAGCGCCCGCCGAGGTGGAGACGTCGACGATCGACGGGTCGAGGGCGCCGTCCACGGGCCACGCGAAGTCCGACTGCGGCTTGACGTGGAGGATGGAGTCCACGGCCATCGCCCCCGCGTCGGTGGCGTCCTTGAGCTGGCCCAGGGAGCCGGTGACGGTCCTGCCGTTGTGGGCCAGCGAGGCCAGGTCCGGATCGGCGAAGGGCAGCGCGACGACCTTCTTGTTCTTGACGGTCTGCTCGAGCTTGTTGAGCCAGTCCTTGGCGAGCGCCTGGTTCTTGCCCGCCGTGGTGCTCTTGCCGTCGGCGGTCTGCACCCGGTAGTTCCGCGTCATGTGGTCGACCGAGGCCAGCAGGTCGGGGTCGACGACCCAGGTCACGTCGAGCTGACGGCCCAGGGACAGCATCTGTTCCAGGCGGCCGCCCGGAGCGAGCTCCTTGGCCAGGTCGTCGTCCGTGAAGACGGGAGTCTGCTGCTCGTCCGAGCCGGTCTCCGCCGTGAGGTGCGAGGTGGAGACCAGCGGCCACAGGTAAGTCGTCTTGGTCTTGGTGTCGGCGGCGCCCGACTGCCACGGCAGGAAGGTCCGCTCGAAGCCGAGTACCTGGGACCACGGCTGGGCCGGGGTCCGGCCGGTGAGCGAGACGCCCAGCTGGTAGACGCCGTCGGCGCCGAGGTCCAGGGCCTTGACCGGGACGGAGATGCTGAAGTCCTGGCGGATGCCGGGGGCGAGCTTGGAGAACTTCTTGACGTACTTGCCGCCCACCTCGGTGCCGTCGGCTCCGGGCCGGTAGCCGGTGCGCTTGGCGGCGGAGTCGATCTGGCTCCGGCCGTTCAGGACCGGCCCCAGGCGCAGCCCCACCTCGGCCCCTGTCACCGACTGCTTGCTCTCGTTGGTGACCGTGCCGGAGATCGTGAGCGTGTCGCCGTCCGTCGGCGCGGTGGGTGTGAGTTTGTTGAGCGAGACGTCGACGGTGCTCGAACCGGTGGCGTCTGCCGGCGCGCTCGGCGTCGCGGCGTGTGCGGTCGGCTCAGCCGACAGCTGCAGCATGCCGGCCAGCAAGGGGGCTCCAGCCAGCAACGCTGCCGTACGCCGCAGCCACCGGCGGGCAGGTGAGGGACTGGTCCCCGGGAAGTCTGCCGCCTCGGCCACGCGTTGCCCGTCCTCGTCGTCGTCAGTGGTCGTCGGTTGTGCGTCCACGCATGGTAACGAGGTGCGCTGTGGCGAAGTGCCGCGGACTGCTCCACATGATCGGAAGACCTGGCCGGAGAGGGGCGCGCGGCCCTGGAGGCCCCGCCGAAAACGGGGCGGCTGGGGGCGTCCGGGGCACGTACCCTTTTCTGTTGTGCCGAACGCCAATGAAGAAAATCCCAGCGCACTGAGCCAGGTGCAGCGCCGCGCGGTCAGTGAACTGCTGCGTGTGTCCCCTGTCGCGGACGACCTTGCCCGCCGTTTCCAGGAGGCCGGGTTCTCTCTCGCCCTGGTCGGCGGATCGGTCAGGGACGCGCTCCTTGGCCGGCTCGGCAATGATCTGGACTTCACGACGGATGCCCGCCCCGAGGACGTACTCAAGATCGTCAGGCCGTGGGCGGACTCCGTCTGGGAGGTCGGGATCGCCTTCGGCACGGTCGGGAGCCAGAAGGACGGCTACCAGATCGAAGTCACGACATATCGGTCCGAGGCCTACGACAGGACCTCGCGCAAGCCCGAGGTGTCGTACGGCGACTCCATCGAGGAAGACCTCGTGCGTCGCGACTTCACCGTCAACGCGATGGCCGTCGCTCTCCCGGAGAAGGAGTTCATCGACCCGCACGGAGGCCTTGAGGACCTGGCGGAGCGCGCCTTGCGCACCCCTGGCACCCCGGAGGACTCCTTCTCCGACGACCCGCTGCGGATGATGCGGGCCGCCCGGTTCGCCGCGCAGCTCGACTTCGAAGTGGCTCCGGAGGTCGTCGCCGCGATGAAGGCGATGGCCGAGCGCATCGACATCGTCTCCGCGGAGCGTGTCCGTGACGAATTGAACAAGCTGATCCTCTCGCCGTACCCGGCGAAGGGGCTGGCTCTACTTGTCGACACAGGCATCGCTGACCGCGTGCTGCCGGAGCTTCCGGCGCTGCGTCTGGAGAGTGACGAGCACCACCGCCACAAGGACGTCTACGACCACTCGCTGATCGTCCTTGAGCAGGCGATGGCGCTGGAGGAGGACGGCCCGGACCTGACGCTGCGGCTCGCGGCGCTGCTGCACGACATCGGGAAGCCGCGGACGCGGCGCTTCGAGGACGACGGCCGCGTCTCCTTCCACCACCACGAGGTGGTGGGCGCCAAGATGACCAAGAAGCGGATGACGGAGCTCAAGTACTCCAACGAGCTCGTGAAGGACGTCTCGCGCCTGGTGGAGCTGCACCTGCGCTTCCACGGCTACGGGACGGGCGAGTGGACGGACTCCGCCGTGCGCCGTTACGTGCGCGACGCGGGCCCCCTCCTCGACCGGCTGCACAAGCTGACCCGGTCCGACTGCACGACACGCAACAAGCGAAAGGCCAATGCGCTGTCGCGCGCGTACGACGGCCTGGAGGAGCGCATCGCGCGGCTCCAGGAGCAGGAGGAGCTGGACTCGATCCGTCCCGACCTCGACGGCAACGAGATCATGGAGGTCCTGGGCGTGCGGCCGGGCCCGGCGATCGGCCAGGCCTACAAGTTCCTGCTGGAGCTGCGGCTGGAGAACGGGCCGATGGAGCGCGACGCGGCGGTCGCGGCGCTCAAGGAGTGGTGGGCCGCGCAGGAATGAGGTGGCGCGTGGTGCGTTGTTTCACGTGAAACAACGCACCCGATCCGGACATGTGAAGAGGGCACTGTTTCACGTGAAACAGTGCCCTCTTCGCGTATGCCGCTACTTGTTCTTCAAGCAGAGCACGACGTCGTGGCCGCTGCCGGTCTGGTAGTAGGAGACCTCGGTCCCCTTGACCGCTTCGCACTTGCTGACGCTGCTGGTGTTGTCGAACTTCTCGATGACCTCGAACTCGGCGTCGCTCGAGGAGCAGTCGGTGTTCTTGAGGTCCGGCGCGGACTGCGTGCCCTTGTTGTGCAGGCAGTCACCGACTGCCGTCGTCTCGGCGTCGCTCTGACCGAAGTACCACTTGCCGGCGGCGATGAGGACGGCGACGACTATGAAGCCGCCGATGCGCAGCATGAGCTTCTTGCCGCGTCCACCACCGCTCGGCGCGGCCGGAGGAGGAACCGGCGCCCCCTGGTTGTACGGCGGGTAAGGCTGCTGCGGCACGGTGGGCTGGCCGGGCTGGACCGGCTGCCCGGGGTGCGGCTGCACGCCCTGGCCGTACGGATTCTGGCCCTGGGGCGGAGTAGTCACTTTGGGGGTCCCCCTCGAACGAAAGCGCGATGGCGCGGATACGACGTCCGTAAGTTATCGGGAGGCAGTGACATCTCTGAAGCCCAGAGGTGCTCTGTGTCACTGATGTGACACTTACTGCGCGCCAAATCTGGCCATAGCGGCAGCAATCGCTGCGTAGATAACGGCCACCGTGACCACCAGGGGAACCGATCGCCCGTCAGGTGGCAGCATCAGTGCGGCCACTCCGGCCGCGGCGACGAAAGCGACGTTGAACAGGACGTCGTAGACCGAGAAGATCCGGCCACGAAAACGGTCATCTACCGACGACTGCACCACCGTGTCCGTGGCGATCTTCGCGCCCTGCGTCGTCAGCCCCAGCAGGAACGCGGCGATGAGCAGCGGGGCCGGGGTGAAGGGGAGGGCGAGCGCCGGTTCCAGGATCGCTGCGGCGCCCGCGCAGGTGACGATCCAACCCGAGGCCGTCAGGTGGCTCACCGCCCAGGGAGTCAGCACGGCCGCAGCGAAGAAGCCCGCACCCGAGACCCCCACGGCGAGCCCGAGCAGGGCAAGACCGTCGGACTCCGAGGACGACCAGGCGTACCGGCAGAGCATCAGGACCATGACCGACAGGGCGCCGTAACAGAACCGCATGAACGTCATCGCGAGCAGCGCACGAGCGGCCGGGCGCCTCTGCGACAGATGCCTCACTCCGGCCACCAGATCCCGCGCCGTACCGGAGAGCGCCACGACGAGGCGAGGCTGTACCACCTCCGGGTCCGGGCCCAGCAGTTCACGCGCCATCCGGAGCGACGCGAGCGCCGCGCACAGATACAGGGCGGCCCCGAGCAGGACGACCGCCGCGTCCGAGTCGAGGCCCACCAGGCGCACGACGAACGCGAGGCCACCGCCCACGGTGGCGGCCAGGGTCCCCGCGGTCGGTGAGAGGGAGTTGGCCATCACCAGGCGCTCGGCGTCGACCACGCGCGGCAGCGCCGCGGAGAGCCCGGCGAGGACGAAACGGTTCACGGCCGTGACACAGAGCGCGGAGGCGAAGAACAGCCAGTCCGGCACACCGCTCAGCATCAGCACCGCGGTCACCGAGGCGAGAGCGGTCCGCAGCAGGTTGCCGTACAGAAAAACCTGACGGCGTGGCCAGCGGTCGAGGAGCACGCCGGCGAAGGGCCCGATCAGTGAGTACGGAAGGAGCAGCACCGCCATCGCGGAGGCGATCGCGCCCGGCGAGGTCTGCTTCTCCGGCGAGAAGACGACGTACGTGGCGAGGGCCACCTGATAGACGCCGTCCGCGCCCTGGGAGAGCAGCCGCACGGCGAGCAACCGCCGGAAGTCCCGCAGACGCAGCAGTACGCGCAGGTCACCGACGACAGCCATGATCCCCAGCCTCACATACGAGGAGGGTCCCCGGGCGGATTGCCCGGGGACCCTCAACAGCCGTTCAAGGGGCGAGCTTTAGCGCTCGACCTCGCCCTTGATGAACTTCTCGACGTTCTCGTAGGCCTCGTCGTCGAAGTACTGCACCGGCGGGGACTTCATGAAGTACGAGGACGCGGAGAGGATCGGGCCGCCGATGCCGCGGTCCTTGGCGATCTTCGCGGCGCGCAGGGCGTCGATGATGACACCGGCCGAGTTCGGGGAGTCCCAGACCTCGAGCTTGTACTCCAGGTTCAGCGGGACGTCACCGAAGGCGCGGCCCTCGAGGCGGACGTACGCCCACTTGCGGTCGTCGAGCCACGCCACGTAGTCCGAGGGGCCGATGTGGACGTTGTTCTCGCCCAGCTCACGGTCACGGATCTGCGAGGTGACGGCCTGCGTCTTCGAGATCTTCTTGGACTCGAGGCGGTCGCGCTCCAACATGTTCTTGAAGTCCATGTTGCCGCCGACGTTGAGCTGCATGGTGCGCTCGAGACGGACACCGCGGTCCTCGAACAGCTTCGCCATCACGCGGTGCGTGATGGTGGCGCCGACCTGCGACTTGATGTCGTCGCCGACGATCGGGACGCCCGCCTCGGTGAACTTGTCGGCCCACTCCTTGGTGCCGGCGATGAAGACCGGGAGGGCGTTGACGAAGGCGACCTTGGCGTCGATGGCGCACTGCGCGTAGAACTTCGCTGCGTCCTCGGAACCCACGGGCAGGTAGCAGACGAGTACGTCGACCTGCTTGTCCTTGAGGATCTGGACGACGTCGACGGGGGCCTCGGCGGACTCCTCGATGGTCTGGCGGTAGTACTTGCCCAGGCCGTCGTAGGTGTGGCCGCGCTGGACGGTGACGCCCGCGTTCGGCACGTCGCAGATTTTGATGGTGTTGTTCTCGCTGGCGCCGATGGCGTCCGAGAGGTCGAGCCCGACCTTCTTGGCGTCGACGTCAAAGGCGGCGACGAACTCGACATCGCCGACGTGATAGTCGCCGAACTGGACGTGCATCAGGCCCGGGACCTTGGCGTCCGGGTCTGCGTCCTTGTAGTACTCGACGCCCTGGACCAGCGAGGCGGCGCAGTTGCCCACGCCGACGATGGCTACGCGAACCGAACCCATTCCGGTTGCTCCCTGTGTGATCTGTGTATTCCGGATGAGACCCCGCGGACCGCGGGGCCTCACTTGGCGGTGTCATCGGACGGATCCGGCGGCGGGTCAGTGTCCCGCCGCCGGGGCAGGCCGCCCGACTCCCCAGATGTGCTGTCGTGCTGAGCGGAGCCGTCCGGGGCGGACCGTTGCTGGTCCCGCCCCGCGCGCTCGCTCTCGATGAGCTCGTTCAGCCAGCGCACTTCGCGCTCCACGGACTCCATTCCGTGCCGCTGCAGCTCAAGCGTGTAGTCGTCCAGGCGCTCCCGGGTACGGGCCAGGGAGGCGCGCATCTTCTCCAGACGTTCCTCGAGGCGGCTGCGACGCCCCTCGAGCACCCGCATGCGTACGTCCCGCGAGGTCTGCCCGAAGAAGGCGAAGCGGGCGGCGAAGTGTTCGTCCTCGTACGCGTCGGGGCCGGTCTGGGAGAGCAGTTCCTCGAAGTGCTCCTTACCTTCCGCCGTCAGCCGATAGACGATCTTGGCGCGACGCCCGGAGAGAGGCGCCGCGAGGGCCTCCTCGGGGGTGCCACCCGTTTCCTCGATCAACCAGCCGTTGGCGACCAGCGTCTTGAGGCAGGGGTAGAGCGTCCCGTAGCTGAAGGCGCGGAACACTCCCAGCGAAGTATTGAGCCGTTTACGCAGCTCATAGCCGTGCATCGGGGACTCGCGCAGCAGGCCGAGGACGGCGAACTCGAGGATGCCGGAGCGTCTGCTCATCTTCGCCTCCCGTCTGCCAGCGTCTGTCGACACGGTCTTTATGCCGAGCTGATGTATCGACTCGATACATCGAGACGATAGAACGGCCCGCCTGTTGAGACAAGAGGGGAATCGGTGAACGGCGTCACATCACCGATTCGTAGGAAGTAACTTGCCTGATTTGGGGTGAACTTCTGCGCTAAGAGGGTTTTGACGGTGCGTAGTCTGTGCGCCATGCAGACCGCCGGGAACCAAGTGACGCATGAGGGCGTCGTTGACCCTGGTGTAGTGCGGATGAGTGCCGACGACGGCGCATCCGTACTTCGGGGGGACCGGAAACCAGCCGCCGTTTCCAGGCGCGGATACCTGCGCCTGCCCGAGGAGTAATCGTTCGATGAGCGAGCACCGTCGCAAACCGCCGCAGCCGCAGGGCGGCGGACGCGCCGCGGCCAGACGTGGCGTCCCAGGCGCGTCGTCGGGCCGCCGCGCGGCACCGCGTGGCGCCACTGGATCGCCCACTTCCTCAACCGGCTCGCACGGAGCGGGGGCCCCTGACGACGGGGACCGCTCCTACGGCGGCCGTGCCGAGGCCCGCCGTGCCTCGCAGCGCAGTGGCGCTGTCGGCTCGGGAGGGGGTCGCCGCAGAGCGGCCGATGGAGCCGGCGCCGGGCGCGGAGGCGCCGGAGGCGGCGGCCGGCGTGGTGGCGGCGGCCCGAACGGACCCGGCCGAGGCCGAGGCCGTGGCGGTCATGAGCCCGGCAAGAAGCGCTTGATCAATTACCCGCGCGCGGACAAGGACGGCCTGCGCCGCTGGGTTCCGTCCTGGCGTCTTGTCACGGGCCTGTTCGTCGGGTTCCTGGGTGGCCTGATGGCGGTCACCGGGATCGCGTATGCCCTGGTGGAGGTGCCGAAGGTCGACGAAGCGGCCAAGGCGCAGAACAACGTCTACTACTGGGCCAACGGCAAGCAGATGGTCGCGACCGGCGGTGAGACGAACCGCCAGATCATCGACTACGACAAGATCCCCGAAGCGATGCGCACGGCCGTCATCTCGGCCGAGAACAAGACATTCGAGGACGACAAGGGCGTCGACCCCATGGGCATCGCGCGAGCCGTGGTCAACATGGCCAAGGGCGGCGAGACCCAGGGTGGCTCGACCATCACCCAGCAGTACGTGAAGAACGCGCGCCTGGGCGACCAGTCGCAGACGTTCACGCGTAAGTTCAAAGAGCTCTTCATCTCCATAAAGGTGGGCCGGACGGAGTCCAAGGAGAAGATCATGGCGGGGTATCTCAACACCGCCTACTACGGTCGTGGGGCCTATGGCATCCAGGCCGCCGCCCGTGCCTACTTCGGCAAGGACGCGCAGGACCTGAACCCGAGCCAGTGCGCTCTCCTGGCAACGGTGCTCAAGGGCGCCACGTACTACGACCCGGCGGGCTCTCCTGAGGTCGACCCTGCGGCTTCTCGGGACGCCAACACCGCGCGTGCCAAGAAGCGCTGGAGCTGGATCCTCGACGAAGAGGTCAAGGACGGTCACCTGACCGCCGAGGTCCGGGACAAGTACAAGGAGTTCCCGGAGCTGGAGAACCCCCGTTCCAACGCTCAGCTGGGCGGGCAGATCGGTTACCTGGTCGACCTGGCCAAGGCCTATGTGATCAACAACAGCGATGGTCGGATCACCGCCACCGATCTTCAGCAGGGCGGCTACGAGATCCACACCACCTTCGACAAGAACAAGGTGCTGAAGCTCGAGAAGTCCGTGGAGAAGGTCCGCAAGGCGAAGATCAAGCCCAATCTGCGCAAGGACAAGGACACCCACGTTCAGTTCGGTGGCGCGTCCGTGAACCCCAAGGATGGGGCGATCGAAGCCATCTACGGCGGTGAGGACGCGACCAAGCACTTCACCAACAACGCGGACCAGACCGGTGCGCAGGTCGGCTCGACGTTCAAGCCCTTCGTGCTGGCAGCGGCTTTCAAGGACGGAACGCGCGCCAAGACGGGGCCGGAAGTCCAGGGCGAGGACCAGCGCACGATCGTCAACCCCAAGAGCCTCTACAGCGGCAAGAACAAGCTCAAGATCCAGAACTACGACGGCACCGTCTGGAAGGACCGGGAAGGCAAGGAGTGGCTGCAGACCAACGACGGTGACGCGTCGTACAACGCGCCGACCTACCAGATCGACCTCCGTGAGGCGATGCGGGAGTCGGTGAACTCGGCCTATGTGCAGCTGGGCATGGATGTCGGCCTGGACAAGGTGAAGGAGGCGGCCATCGCCTCCGGCATCAAGGAGAACAGCCTGGCCAGCGCCAACTATCCGTCCTTCTCTCTCGGTACGTCCTCCCCGAGTGCGATCCGGATGGCCGGTGCCTACTCCACCTTCGCGGCCAGCGGTAAGCAGAACGACCCGTACTCGGTGAAGGAAGTCGAGTACAAGGGCAACACTGTCTACCAGCACGACGCACTGCCCAAGCGAGCCTTCGACGAAGAGGTCGCCGACAACGTGACTGACGTGCTCCGGACCGTTGTCGACAAGGGCACGGGCAGCGCCGCACAGCTGAGCGGCCGCCAGGTGGCGGGCAAGACCGGTACGACCGACGGCAACAAGTCCGCCTGGTTCGTCGGGTACACCCCCCAGTTGTCGACCGCGATCAGCATGTACCGCCTCGACGACAACGAGAGCAACAAGAAGCGCGAGTTCCTGGAGATGTTCGGAACGGGCGGCGAGGAGAAGATCCACGGTGCTTCGTTCCCCGCGCAGATCTGGAAGAGCTATATGGAGCAGGCCCTGAAGGGCGAAGACGTGATCAACTTCCCGGTCCCCAAGCCGATCGGGTCAGTCGTCGGCGAGACTCCGCCCCCGGCCCCGAGCCCGACCCCCTCGAAGACCGAGGAGCCGGAGAAGAGCCCTTCGCCGACTCCGTCTGACACCAGCCCCTCCCCGACCCCGTCGGACAGCCCTGATCCCGATGAGTCCTGTGCGGACTGGGACTGGCAGTGCAACAACAACGGCGGTACGTCGGAAGGCGGCGACGCCGAGGGCAGCACCGGCGGGGAGTCGCCACCGGCCACGGGTGAACCGACAGGCGGCGGAGGCAACAACGGGAGCGGCAACGGAGGCTGGCTAGGGGGCCCGGGAGACTGACCGATCCCCGTGAGTGTGTTTCACGTGAAACGCACTGTTTCACGTGAAACATGCGCCATCGAGCGCTGACGAGGGCCGCCACACCGCACCGGTGTGGCGGCCCTCGCGGTGTTCTCAGGTGCATACGGCAGGATGTGCGGCATGCCCAGTGCAGAGACGACGCGCACGAGCGTGCACAAGACCACTAGTGCACAACAGTCGGAGCCCGTACGGCCGACCCGGGAGGATGAGGTCGCCGAGGCCGGCAGTGAGCTGATCGGCGGACCCATCGGTCGCAGAGTGCTGTACGCGGCGACATGGTGGACTCCGGTACGCATCATCGCGCTCGTGGCCATCGGGATGTTCGCGCTCGGCATGGTGCAGAAGATGCCGTGCTACGACGGCGCCTGGTTCCAGGGCGCGAGTTCGCAGTACACGCACGCCTGCTACTCCGACATCCCGCACCTCTACCAGGGGCGCGGATTCGCCGACGGTCTTGTCCCCTACTTCGACAAGCTGCCCGGCGACATGGAGTACCTCGAGTACCCGGTGCTGACCGGTGTGTTCATGGAAGTGGCCTCCTGGCTGACCCCGGGCAGCGGCAGCATCCAGCACCAGGAGAAGTTCTACTGGATGGTCAACGCCGGGATGCTGATGGCCTGTACGGCGGTCATCGCCGTCTGTGTCGCCCGCACCCACAGGCGTCGTCCCTGGGACGGCCTGATGGTCGCCCTGGCGCCCGCCTTCGCGTTGACGGCCACCATCAACTGGGACCTGTTCGCCGTCGCTCTCACGGCCGCCGCGATGCTGATGTGGGCCCGTGGTGGGGTGCTCTCCGCAGGCGTCCTGCTGGGCCTGGCGACGGCGGCGAAGCTCTACCCGGCGCTGCTCCTGGGTCCCCTGCTCATCCTGTGCTGGCGAGCGGGGCGCTGGCGGGCCTTCTGGGTGACGGCCGGGGCCGCGGTCGGTGCCTGGCTCGTGGTGAACCTGCCGGTGATGATCACGCACGACGCGACGGGCTTCCACATCCGCGAGGGCTGGGCGAAGTTCTACACCTTCAGCCAGGAGCGGGGCGTCGACTTCGGATCGTTCTGGCTGATCCTCTCGCAGCGCATGGACGATCCGCTGTCCACGGACACGGTCAACACCCTGGCGACGGCGCTGATGCTCCTGTCCTGCCTCGGGGTCGGTGCGCTGGGCCTGACCGCGCCGCGCCGCCCCCGCTTCGCGCAGCTCGCCTTCCTGGTCGTCGCCGCGTTCATCCTCACCAACAAGGTCTACTCACCGCAGTACGTACTGTGGCTGATTCCGCTCGCCGCGCTGGCCCGCCCGCGGTGGCGTGACTTCCTGATCTGGCAGGCGTGCGAGGTCGCGTATTTCCTGGGGATCTGGCTGTACCTCGCGTACACGACAAGCGGAGACGCGCATAAGGGTCTGCCGACCGAGGGCTATCAACTCGTCATCGTGATCCACCTGCTGGGGACGCTCTACCTGTGCGCCGTGGTCGTGCGCGACATCCTCATGCCGGAGAGGGACCCGGTGCGGCGGTCCGGCGACGACGACCCCTCAGGGGGCGTCCTGGACGGTGCGCCGGACGTCTTCGTCCTCGGCCAGGCGGCCCATCCTCCGCGGCACGCGGTGCACGTCACCGAGGGGCCTCAGGTGCGATGGGGAGCGAAGCCGACCGACGTTTCGCCCTGAGCGAACACGCCGCGGAGGCGGCTGTGAACGACTGAAGGGCCGGGAGCGACGGTGGTCGCTCCCGGCCCTTCAGTCTGCGGTCGGTCCGGCTGTGATCAGCGGTCGACGATGCGGTCGAACTGCGTGGTGGTGTGCCGCAGATGGGCCACCAGCTCCTCGCCCACCTTCGGCTCGGGCGCGTCCGAGGGCACGAAGAGGATGGAGACCTGCATGTGCGGCGGCTCCGCGAACCAGCGCTGCTTGCCGCCCCAGACGAACGGCGAGAGGTTGCGGTTGACGGTCGCGAGGCCCGCGCGGGCCACGCCCTTCGCCCGCGGCACCATGCCGTGCAGCGCCTTCGGCGCCTCCAGGCCGACACCGTGCGAGGTGCCGCCCGCGACGACGACGAGCCAGCCGTCGGACGCGACCTTCTGCTGGCGGTAGCCGAAGCGGTCGCCCTTGGTCACCTGCGTGACGTCCAGGACCGCGCCGCGGTACTGGGTGGCCTCATGGTCACCCAGCCACAGATGCGTGCCGATACGGGCGCGGAAGCGCGTCTGCGGGAACTGCTGCTGCAGGCGGGCGAGTTCGTTGGCCTTGAGGTGGCTGACGAACATCGTGTGCAGGGGAAGACGGGCGGCACGCAGCCGGTCCATCCAGCCGATGACCTCCTCGACGGCGTCCGAGCCGTCGGTGCGGTCCAGCGGAAGGTGGATCGCGAAGCCCTCGAGCCGTACGTCCTCGATGGCCGCGTGCAGCTGTGAGAGCTCCTGCTCGCTCACGCCGTGCCGCTTCATCGAGGACATGACCTCGATGACGACGCGGGCGCCCACGAGGCCGTGTACGCCGTCCAGGGACGACACGGAGCGGATGACGCGGTCGGGCAGCGGCACGGGCTCCTCGCCCCGCCGGAACGGGGTCAGGACCAGCAGATCGCCGCTGAACCAGTCCTTGATCCGGGCGGCTTCGTACGTGGTGCCGACGGCGAGGATGTCGGAGCCGAAACGAGTCGCTTCTTCCGCGAGGCGCTCATGACCGAAGCCGTAGCCGTTGCCCTTGCAGACCGGGACGATTCCCGGAAACTGCTCCAGCACGTGCTTGTGGTGTGCCCGCCAGCGCGCGGTGTCGACATAGAGCGTGAGCGCCATGGCCGGATCCCGGAACCTTTCTCGTGGCTGCGGTGTATCAGAGATATGAAGACTATTCGGAGTTGCGCGAATTGTGCCGGGGCGGTGCGCTCAGCGGCGCGACATGTAGATGTCGAGCGCCTTGTGGAGCAGCTTGTTGAGCGGGAAGTCCCACTCACCGATGTACTCGACAGCCTCTCCACCCGTGCCCACCTTGAACTGGATCAGTCCGAAGAGGTGGTCCGTCTCGTCCAGAGAGTCGGAGATGCCCCGCAAGTCATAGACGGTGGCGCCGAGCGCGTAGGCGTCCCGGAGCATCCGCCACTGCATCGCGTTCGAGGGCCTGACCTCACGGCCGATGTTGTCCGAGGCGCCGTAGGAGTACCAGACGTGCCCGCCGACGACGAGCATCGTCGCCGCGGACAGGTTCACGCCGTTGTGCCGGGCGAAGTACAGCCGCATGCGGTTGGGGTCCTCGGAGTTGAGGGCCCGCCACATCTGCTGGAAGTAACCCAGCGGCCGCGGACGGAACTTGTCGCGGATGGCGGTGATCTCGTAGAGGCGCTGCCATTCGGCGAGGTCCTCGTAACCGCCCTGGACGACCTCGACGCCGGCCTTCTCGGCCTTCTTGATGTTGCGTCGCCACAGCTGGTTGAAGCCCTTGAGGACCTCGTCCAAGGAGCGGTTGGCCAGCGGTACCTGGAAGACGTAACGCGGCTGTACGTCGCCGAAGCCGGCGCCGCCGTCCTCGCCCTGCTGCCAGCCCATCTTCCGCAGCCGGTCGGAGACTTCGAAGGCACGCGGCTCGATGTGCGAGGCCTCGACATCCCGCAGGCGCTTCACGTCCGGGTTCTGGATGCCCGACTTGATCGCGGGAGCATCCCAGCGCCTGATGACGACCGGCGGGCCCATCTTCACGGAGAAGGCACCCTGCCGCTTCAGATGCGCGAGCATCGGCTGCAGCCAGTCGTCCAGGTTCGGCGCGTACCAATTGATGACCGGGCCCTCGGGGAGGTACGCGAGGTAGCGCTTCACCTTGGGCAGCTGTCGGTAGAGCACCAGGCCCGCACCGACGAGTTCGCCGGTCCGGTCGTCGAACCAGCCCAGGTTCTCCGAACGCCATTCACTCTTCACATCCGCCCATGCCGGGACCTGGCAATGACTTGCCGACGGCAGGCTCTGGATATACGCCAGATGCTGCTCGCGACTGATGGTCCTCAGGGTCAGACTCATTCGGGGCGCTCCTCGGGCTGGTGTGTCCCCATGGGTACAGGGGCTCCGGCTCTCGCGCCGAAGCCTACTGTGCCCCGAGAGCGCCCCGTCTGGGCGTACGGAACCTTGGCCCCCGGCTTAGGTGCGGCGGGGGCGTTCGGAGGTGGCTACCAAAGCCCGCCGAAGAGTCCGCCGTGGGCCATACCCAGGAAGAATCCGACCGCCGAGGCTCCGAGGCCGAGGATCAGGCCGAAGCGCTCGCGGGTCGTCTCGGAGATGAACTGTCCCCACGCACCCGTGGCGATCCCCACCAGACCGGCCCATGAGCTGAGCAGGTGGAGGTTGTGGAACATCGCGGAGACGAAGGCGATCGCACCGAGGACCAGGGTCACGCCGAGCAGCGCGTCCTGCAGTGGATGGGCCTTGCCGTCCGTGGCGAAGAGGGAGCCGGCGGTGTTCGGTCGCAATACCTGTGCCATGAGGCACCTCCTGCGGAAGGCGGCGCATCGTAGCGCCATACACACCCGATGTGTACAGATTCTGCCCGTCCGCGGCCGGATTTCAACCGGAAGCCTAGGTGCGGGTACTCTGTACCGTCTGCACCGGTGTCTGCCCAGGCCATGGCAGGGACTCCCGATCGGCCTAACGATCGGGGAGCCCGATTGTCAGTGGCTGCCGATACCGTTGCGTACGCATCACGACCCTCCTGCCACGGAACGACCGTGGCCGCTGAGTCCAAAGGAGGTGGGTTCCACATGCGTCACTACGAAGTGATGGTCATCCTCGACCCCGATCTCGAGGAGCGCGCTGTCTCCCCGTTGATCGAGAACTTCCTTTCCGTCGTCCGTGAGGGCAACGGAAAGGTCGAGAAGGTCGACACCTGGGGCCGTCGTCGTCTCTCGTACGAGATCAAGAAGAAGCCCGAGGGCATCTACTCGGTCATCGACCTGCAGGCCGAGCCTGCGGTCGTCAAGGAGCTCGACCGCCAGATGAACCTGAACGAGTCGGTCCTCCGGACCAAGGTCCTCCGTCCCGAGACCCACTGAGCTTCCTAGCTCAGCGGTATTCGGGATCCGAGTAGCAGCAGCAAAAGCAGCCAGCAGCAAACCCGCCGAGAGGTTCCCCCATGGCAGGCGAGACCGTCATCACGGTCGTCGGCAATCTTGTCGACGACCCCGAGCTGCGCTTCACCCCGTCCGGTGCGGCGGTCGCGAAGTTCCGTGTCGCGTCCACTCCCCGCACCTTCGACCGTCAGACCAATGAGTGGAAGGACGGCGAGAGCCTCTTCCTCACCTGCTCGGTCTGGCGTCAGGCGGCGGAGAACGTCGCGGAGTCGCTCCAGCGAGGCATGCGCGTAGTCGTGCAGGGCCGGCTGAAGCAGCGGTCCTACGAGGACCGTGAGGGCGTCAAGCGCACGGTCTACGAGCTGGACGTCGAGGAAGTGGGCGCCAGCTTGAAGAACGCCACGGCCAAGGTCACCAAGACCACTGGTCGAGGCGGCCAGGGCGGAGGCGGCTTCGGCGGCGGCGGTGGCGGCGGCCAGCAGGGCGGCGGCAACTGGGGCGGCGGCCCCGGTGGCGGCGGTCAGCAGCAGGGCGGCGGCGGTGCTCCCGCCGACGACCCCTGGACGACCGGTGCGCCGGCCGGCGGCGGCCAGCAGGGCGGCGGCGGTGGCTGGGGCGGAAGCTCCGGCGGCTCCGGCGGCTCTGGCGGCGGCTACTCGGACGAGCCCCCCTTCTAGGCCTCAGGGCCAAGGGTGGGCCGTTCCCACACTTCTTGATCAAACAGGAGAGAACACATGGCGAAGCCGCCTGTGCGCAAGCCTAAGAAGAAGGTCTGCGCATTCTGCAAGGACAAGGTCACGTACGTGGACTACAAGGACACGAACATGCTGCGGAAGTTCATTTCCGACCGCGGCAAGATCCGTGCCCGCCGCGTGACCGGCAACTGCACGCAGCACCAGCGTGACGTCGCCACGGCCGTGAAGAACAGCCGTGAGATGGCGCTGCTGCCCTACACGTCCACCGCGCGATAAGGGAAGGGTGACCGACAAATGAAGATCATCCTCACCCACGAGGTCTCCGGCCTCGGTGCCGCCGGCGAGGTCGTAGACGTCAAGGACGGCTACGCCCGCAACTACCTGATCCCGCGGAACTTTGCGATCCGCTGGACCAAGGGTGGCGAGAAGGACGTCGAGCAGATCCGTCGTGCTCGCAAGATCCACGAGATCGCGACCATCGAGCAGGCCAACGAGGTCAAGGCCAAGCTCGAGGGCGTCAAGGTCCGTCTGGCCGTCCGCTCCGGCGACGCCGGTCGTCTCTTCGGTTCCGTCACCCCGGCTGACGTCGCTTCGGCGATCGAGGCTGCCGGTGGCCCGAAGATCGACAAGCGCCGCGTCGAGCTGGGCTCGCCGATCAAGACGCTGGGCGCCCACGCGACGTCCGTGCGTCTGCACCCCGAGGTTGCCGCTCAGGTCAACATCGAGGTCGTCTCCGCCTAAGCACTGCGCTTGGCAGGGCTGAAGCAACCGTTGGGCCGCACCCTCAGGGTGCGGCCCAATGTGTTTTGCGGACGTGCTGTTTTGCGGACGCGCTGTTTCACGTGAAACAGCGGGGCGAGGGCCCACCTCGTCCAGAGATCCGTGGGTCCGGATCAGCGGGTGGCGCCGGTGACGATCCAGTGGCCGGAGCGCGTACGCAGCCAGAGGGTCACCATGCGGACCGCCATCATCAGGGTCATCGCTCCCCAGACGGCGGTCAGTCCGCCCCCGAAGGTGGGCACGAGGAGTGCCACCGGAGCGAAGACCGCCAGCGTGGCCAGCATCGCCCAGGCCAGATACGGGCCGTCCCCCGCACCCATCAGGACGCCGTCGAGGACGTAGACGATGCCGCAGATCGGCTGGGAGATGGCCACCACCACAAGCGCGGGCAGGGCCGCGTCCTGGACAACGGAGTCGCTGGAGAAGAGCGGGATGAACAGTGGCCGGGCGAGTACGACCAGCACACCGAGGGCGACGCCCGATGCGATGCCCCACTGGACCATGCGGCGGCAGACGTCGCGCGCTCCCTGGGGATCGTTCGCGCCGAGGTAGCGTCCGATGATCGCCTGGCCTGCGATGGCGATGGCGTCGAGCGCGAAGGCCAGAAGGCTCCACAGGGACAGGATGATCTGGTGGGCTGCCACGTCGGCGTCGCCGAGACGGGCCGCAACCGCAGTCGCGATCATGAGGATCGCCCGCAGTGAGAGCGTACGGACCAGAAGCGGGGCGCCTGCTTGGGCGCAGGCCCTGATGCCGGCGGCGTCGGGACGCAGGGAGGCGCCGTGGCGTCTGGCCCCGCGGACGACGACGAAGAGGTAGACGGCGGCCATCGCGCACTGGGCGATGACGGTTCCCCAGGCGGAGCCGGCGATGCCCAGGCCGGCGCCGTAGACGAGGGCCACGTTGAGGACGCCGTTGGCGACGAAGCCGCCGATCGCGACGTACAGCGGGGTCTTGGTGTCCTGGAGCCCGCGCAGGACTCCGGTGGAGGCCAGTACGACGAGCATGGCGGGGATGCCGAGCGAGGAGATGCGGAGGTAGGTGATCGCGTACGGGGCCGCGGTGTCCGATGCGCCGAAGAGCTCCACGAGCGCGGGTGCGGTGGGGAGAACGACGGCGATGACGGCGGCGCCGAGGAGGAGGGCGAGCCAGATGCCGTCCATGCCCTGGCGGATGGCGGCCTGGAGATCCCCGGCGCCCACCCGGCGGGCGACGGCGGCCGTGGTCGCGTAGGCGAGGAAGACGAAGACGCTCACGGCGGTGGTGAGGAGTGCCGAGGCGACGCCGAGTCCGGCCAGTTGGGCGGTGCCGAGGTGGCCCACGATGGCGCTGTCGGCCATCACGAAGAGAGGCTCGGCGACGAGCGCGCCGAAGGCGGGAACGGCGAGAGCGATGATCTCTCGGTCATGCTGTCGCCGAGCGGCCTTGGGCGCCGCGGGAGCCTGTGTCATGGACACCAATCTAATCTTCCACAGGTAAGAGATGCAATGCTCTTAAGACCCTTACCTGGTCTCGAGTCGGACACTCTACGGGGCGCTGTTCGGCAGGATCTTGGTCCGACTGGGGAAGTTTTTCTTCTGCACAGCCGGTGGATGGGAAAGGTCCAGGTCAGAGCGGGTTTCTTGAGAGCGCTGAGTGCTTGTTCACAGGGCTGTCCACCGGGCCGTGCACAGGTTTGGCGGGGTTCTCCACAGCAACGCGCCCGTCATCCACACCGCCTGTGGATAACCAGATTGGCTGACGGTGCCCACGGGCCTACCGTGGGGCGGCGCCCCCCTCGTGATCCGGCCTCGGAAAGCTCGTAAAACCGACGCGTCAGAACCGGAGTTGGGCCCGCTTATTTGTCAGTGTCGTGCCGTAAGAAAGAAGGGCACGGCGAGGTCCGCGCGGCGGACGTGAGGGAGGTGGCCCGGTGAGTATTTCCGAGCCCTTGGACGACCCCTGGGCCGACAGCGGTCCCAGTGACCGTCTGCCCGCCTCCCGACGCCGCGACGGGGGCAGAGGCCGTGACGAGCAGCACGAGCGCGGGCGCGAAGGCGGCGGCTGGGACGGCGGTGGCACCGCCTTCGAGCGCGTACCGCCGCAGGATCTCGATGCCGAGCAGTCGGTGCTCGGCGGCATGCTGCTCTCCAAGGACGCCATCGCCGATGTCGTCGAGGTGCTCAAGGGCCACGACTTCTACCGGCCCGCGCACGAGACGATCTACACGGCGATCCTCGACCTGTACGCCAAGGGGGAGCCGGCCGACCCGATCACCGCGGCGGCCGAGCTCACCAAGCGCGGTGAGATCACCAAGGTCGGCGGGGCCTCGTATCTGCACACGCTGGTGCAGACGGTGCCGACCGCGGCGAACGCCGAGTACTACGCGGAGATCGTCCACGAGCGGGCGGTCCTGCGTCGCCTCGTCGAGGCGGGCACGCGCATCACACAGATGGGATACGCGGCCGACGGCGACGTCGACGAGATCGTCAACAGCGCCCAGGCCGAGATCTACGCGGTCACCGAGCAGCGCACCAGCGAGGACTATCTCCCGCTCGGCGACATCATGGAGGGCGCGCTCGACGAGATCGAGGCGATCGGTTCGCGCAGCGGCGAGATGACCGGTGTGCCGACGGGCTTCACGGACTTCGACTCGCTGACGAACGGCCTGCACCCGGGCCAGATGATCGTCATCGCGGCCCGCCCCGCCATGGGTAAGTCCACGCTGGCCCTCGACTTCGCGCGCGCCGCGTCCATCAAGCACAACCTGCCCAGCGTCATCTTCTCCCTGGAAATGGGGCGCAACGAGATCGCGATGCGCCTGCTGTCCGCGGAGGCCCGGGTGGCGCTGCACCACATGCGCTCCGGCACGATGACGGACGAGGACTGGACTCGGCTCGCGCGCCGGATGCCCGAGGTCTCGGCGGCCCCGCTCTACATCGACGACTCCCCGAACCTGTCGATGATGGAGATCCGCGCGAAGTGCCGCCGTCTCAAGCAGCGCGCCGACATCAAGATGGTGATCATCGACTATCTGCAGCTGATGCAGTCCGGTGGTTCCAAACGCGCCGAGAGCCGTCAGCAAGAGGTCTCGGACATGTCGCGAAACCTGAAGCTGCTCGCCAAGGAGCTCGAGGTCCCGGTCATCGCGCTCTCGCAGCTGAACCGTGGTCCCGAGCAGCGCACCGACAAGAAGCCCCAGGTATCCGACCTGCGTGAATCCGGCTCCATCGAGCAGGACGCGGACATGGT
Organism: Streptomyces sp. NPDC051214; assembly: GCF_040682375.1. Taxonomy (NCBI): domain Bacteria; kingdom Bacillati; phylum Actinomycetota; class Actinomycetes; order Kitasatosporales; family Streptomycetaceae; genus Streptomyces; species Streptomyces sp. NPDC051214. The sequence continues at coordinate 107,464 of NZ_JBFBAT010000017.1, read as the reverse complement.
GATCCTGCTGCACCGCGAGGACGCGTACGAGAAGGAGTCGCCGCGCGCGGGCGAGGCGGACATCATCGTGGGCAAGCACCGTAATGGCCCGACGGCGACGATCACGGTGGCCTTCCAGGGCCACTACTCGCGCTTCGTGGACATGGCGCAGACGTAGCGGAGCGGGTCTGCTTACTCCTCGTAGCGTGCTGCGATGGCGGTGGCGCGGTCGTGCAGGGCTGTGCGCAACGACTTCGGGGACAGGACTTCCGCGTCCGTGCTGAGCTGCCACAGTGCCCACTCGGCATGTCGTGCATCCTGGAACGTCACCTCCAGCCGCAACCTGCCGTCCGTCTCGGGCTCTTCGGCGCGGACCGCCAGCGCGGTGCTCAGCAGGTCCTCGCGCCGCTCCGGGCTCACCCGTACCAGCACGGCTATGTGCCCGTCTGACAGAAACCGCGCACAGCGTTCCCGCCAAGCCTGCTCCAAGTCCACCCTGTTGGGGCGCTGTGCCGGTTCGGGGAGCTCAGCGGCGGCGAGTATGCGCGACAGCCGGTAGGTGCGGTCCGCGCCGGACCTCCTGGCAAGGAGGTATCCCCGGTCGCGCACGGTGACCAGGCCGATCGGGTCCACCGTGCGCCACTGCGGCGGCTGGCCCGTGGCCGCGTAGTGGATGCGCAGCCTGTGTCCGGCGAGCACCGCGCGCCGAACCTCGATCATGGTGGTGTCGGGCACCTCCTCAGTGACCGGCCGCCGGGAGAGCAGGTCGGTCTCCGGTTCGACGAGGATCCGCCGGGCCGCGTCGCTCGCGGACGCCTGGTGGCTCTCGGGCAACGCGTCGACCACCTTGCGCATGGCTGAGGCGAGCGCCGAGCCGAGGCCGAACGTCTGGTCGCCGCGCCCCGATCCGGCGGTCAGCAGGGCAAGGGCCTCGTCGTGGTTCAGGCCGGTGAGCTCGGTCCGGAAACCGGGCAGCAGGGCGAAACCGCCGTGCCGTCCGCGTTCGGCGTAGACCGGAACGCCTGCCGCGGACAGTGCCTCGATGTCCCGCAGCACGGTGCGGGTGGACACCTCAAGCTCGCGAGCCAGCGTGTCCGCGGTCAGCCGGCCGCGCTGACGCAGCAACAGCACCAGCGAGACGAGTCGGTCGGCGCGCATACGAGAACCCTCTCAAATACATGACCGAGGATGTCGTGAATTGTTGCGAGGCTCCTGAGAACCGACGTCACCGATGGCCTGCAGAGCGCCGACGGACGTACGTGCTCGCCATGAATCGAATGGAGCTGATGTGGCAATGGAACGAACGGCAGTCAACCCGGTGACGTGGTCGCAGGACATGGGATTCAACCAGGGCGAGGTCGTTTCCGGGCACACCCGGACCCTGTACTGCTCCGGGCAGACCGCGATGAACGGTGACGGCAAGCCCCAGCACGAGGGCGACATGGCCGCCCAGTTGGCGCTGAGCCTCGACAACCTGGAGGCCGTGCTCGGCGCGGCGGACATGTCACTCGCGAATCTCGTCCGGCTCAACGTGTACACCACCGACGTCGACCTGCTGTTCCCGCACTACGGCGTGCTGGCATCGCGGTTGGGCGTTGCCGGGGTGGCGCCGACCACCACGATGCTCGGGGTGACGCGGCTGGCGATCCCCGGACAGCTGGTCGAACTCGAGGGCACTGCCGTCGCGTGAGGCGACCTCTGAGCCGTCCCGGGTAGCGATTCCGGCGGTACGGCAAGGGGGTCTGGCGATACGTCAGGTCAGGCGCCGCAAGGCATCGCCGAGGGTGGCCAGGCCCTCGGCGATGTCGCCGGCGGCGGGGGCGGCGTAGCCGAGGACCAGGCCGGGGCGGTGCGGCCGCTGGCTGTGCCAGGACAGCGGCTGGACCTTCACACCGCGGGCCAGGGCCGCCGCGGCCAGCTCGGTGTCGCTGAAGCCGGCGTCGAAGGTGATCGTCAGGTGCAGGCCCGCCGCGGCGCCGTGCACGACGGCCTGGGGCAGATGCGTCCTGACAGCGGCGATCATCGCGTCCCGGTGGCGGCGGTGGCGGCTGCGCAGGAGGCGCAACTGGCGCTCCAGGGCGCCGGATTCCATGAGCCGGGCCAGGACGAGCTGGGGCAGTACGGCGTTGCCGAGATCGGCGAAGCGTTTGGCGGCGACCAGTGCGTCCCGGTACCTCGGCGGCGCGAGGACCCAGCCGATGCGCAGCGCCGGAGCGAGCAGCTTGGACACGCTCCCTGCGTAGCAGACGTGCTCGGTGAGCAGGGAACGCAGAGCGGGCACCGGCGAGCGGTCGTAACGGTGCTCGGCGTCGTAGTCGTCCTCGATGATCAGCCCGTCGCGCTCGGTGGCCCAGCGCATCAGGTCCCGCCGCCGTTCACCGCCGAGCACCACGCCGGTCGGGAACTGGTGTGCCGGAGTCAGCAGCACCGCGGGGGCGTTCGTCGCGCACAGCTCGTCGACGCGGATGCCGTCGGCGTCGACCGGGACCGGCGGGGTGTCGAGGCCGCCGTTGCGCAGATGCTGGCGGGCGCCGAGGGAGCCCGGGTCCTCCACGGCCACCGTACGGATGCCGTCGCCGTGCAGCACCTGGGCGAGCAGGGTGAGGGTCTGGGCCGTGCCCGCGGCGATGACGACATCACCCGGGTCGGCGCGGATGCCCCGGTTGCGGGCCAGCCAGTCGGCGACGGCGGCCCGCAGCGCCGGGGCCCCGCGCGGGTCCCCGTAACCGAAGGCGGACGCCGGGAGCTCTTTGAGTACGGCGCGCTCTGCCCGCAACCACGCGGCGCGGGGGAAGGCGGCGAGGTCGGGCATCCCGGGCGAGAGGTCGATCCGGGCCGGGGCGGCGCGCAGCGCGTCGTAGATGTCCGTGCCGGGCGGGGCGCCGAACCGGGCGTTCGGCGACGAGGAAGGGGGATTCGCGGAAGCGACGGTCCGGGCTGTTGCCGGTGCGGTGGGCCAGGCTTTCGCCGGCGAGTCGGGCCGAGCCTCCGGTCCTGCACCAGGTCGGGCTGTCGTCGGCGCCGCTACCACCACGGTGCCGTTCCGCCCGCGGCCTGCGACGTGTCCGTCCTCGCTCAGGCGCTGGTAGGCCTCGGTGACCACGCCGCGGGACACGCGGAGTTCGGCCGCCAGGACGCGGGTCGCCGGGAGTCTGCTGCCGACCGGCAGGCGGCCGTCCGCTATCGCCAGGCGCAGGCGCCGGGCCAGCCAGTCCGCGCGGCCACCCACAGGGGCGTCGGCGATGTTCAGCTGCAGGAAGTCGGCGCCGACCGGGGCCGCTTGCCCGGGGCTTCCTTGGTCCGGGGACCCGGCCCCGCGCGGTATGGGCTCGTGCCGTATGGACCGGTCGATGGCGCGCTCATTGGACCTGTTCACCGGGCCATAGTGGCAGCAGGGTGAAGCCATGCAGACAGCAGCAGCCGCATCCCACGACGCCCTCGCAACGACATTGGATTCCCTCTCCCGCCCGGCAGTTGACTACGTCCATGGGTACTCCCGCCGCGAGGCGCGCAGGCTGGGGGACCAGGCCGACACCCTCGCCGCACTGCTGCACGACGGCACGGCGTATCCGGCGGGAAGCCGGGTCCTGGAGGTCGGGTGCGGGGTCGGGGCCCAGACCGTCCACCTGATCGACTCCAGCCCCGGTGCTCACTTCGTGGCCGTCGACCGGTCGGCGGATTCGCTGACGAAGGCCCGCGCCCGCGTGACGGCACAGGCGCTCGAAGCCCACGTGCGATGGTGCCGTGCCGACCTCTTCGCCCTTCCCTTCCCGGACGCCGAGTTCGACCACATCTTCGTCTGCTTCGTCCTGGAGCACCTGGCCGCCGCCCGGCAGGCGCTCGCCGGACTGCGGCGGCTGCTGCGGCCGGGCGGCACGATCACTGTGATCGAGGGAGACCACGGGTCGGCGTTCTTCCATCCCGACAGCGCCTACGCCCGCGCGGCGATCGACTGTCTGGTCCGGCTCCAGGCCGACGGCGGAGGAAACGCGCTGGTGGGGCGGCAGTTGCAACCGCTCCTTGCGGAGGCCGGTTACGACGGCGTCCGGGTGCGACCCCGCACGGTCTACGCGGACCGAACCCGCCCCGAGCTCGTCGAAGGCTTCACCCGCAGCACGTTCATCGCCATGATCGAATCCGTCAAAGACGACGCGCTGGCCTCGGCCCTCATCACCGAGGCCGACTGGGACCGCGGGATCGCCGACCTGCGACGGACCGCGGACGACGGCGGGACCTTCCACTACACGTTCTTCAAGGCCACGGGCACGCGTCCTGCACAGCCGACAGCGGAATTGGCTCGACGCGCGGCTTCTCCGACGGTGGACTAGGGCCATGACATCACCGCGTGAAGAGTTGCTGCCCACCACCCGTCGAGCCTTGCTGCACCGCGTCGCCACCGCTCAGGCGGAGGGGAGGGCGCCCTCGCTCGTCGCTTCGGTGCTCAGGGACGGCGAGTTGGTGTGGACCGAGGGCCGCACCTGCGTCGAGGGGCACGCACCGGACGAGAACGTCCAGTACCGCATCGGCTCGATCACCAAGACCTTTACCGCCGTGCTGGTGATGCGGCTGCGCGACGAGGGCGTCCTCGACCTCTCGGACCCCTTGGAGAAGCACCTTCCGGGTACGGCAGCCGGCGACGTGACCATCGCGGAGCTTCTCGCGCACACCAGTGGCCTGGCGGCTGAGACCCCGGGCGAATGGTGGGAGCGTACGCCCGGTGCGCAGCGCCCCGAGCTCGGTGACGTGCTGGGTGAGCAGCCCTTCAAACACCCCACCGGGCGACGGTTCCATTACTCCAACCCCGGCTACACGTTGCTCGGTTCGCTGATCGAAGCGCTGCGGGGAGAGCCCTGGGAAGCCGTGCTGCGCCGCGAGATCCTGGAGCCGTTGGGCCTGGACCGTACGAGTGCGCAGCCTCAGGCCCCGCACGCGGGTGGCTGGGCCGTTCACCCGTGGGCGGACGTGATGATGCCCGAACCCGCCGAGGATCTGGGCGTCATGGCGCCGGCCGGGCAGCTGTGGTCCACGACGGCGGACCTGGGGCGCTTTGCCGCCTTCCTCCTGGAGGGCGACGACCGGGTGCTGTCCGCCGACACGGTGCGGGAGATGCGGGAGCCCGCGTCGCCCTTGCCGCCGGGGGACTGGGACGTGACGTACGGCCTGGGGACGCAGCTGATCCGCGGGGACGGGCGCACCTTGGTCGGGCACGGCGGATCGCTGCCGGGCTTCATGGCCGGGCTGTGGGCGAGCGCGGAGGACGGCCTGGTGGCGGTCACGTTGACCAACTGCACCTCGGGCCCCGCTGTGACGGCGTTGGCCTTCGACCTGCTGAAGATCGTGGCCGAGGCCGAGCCTCGTATCCCCGAAGCGTGGCGCCCCCTGCCCGAGCTGGACAAGGATCTGCTGGCGTTGGCGGGGCCCTGGTACTGGGGGACGAGCACCTTCGTGCTGCGGCCGAAGGGCGACGGTGCGCTCGAGCTGGCTCCCCTTGCCGGCCGGGGCCGCGGATCGGGGTTCCGGCCGAACGGCGACGGGACCTGGACCGGGCTCGAGGGCTACTTCGCCGGGGAGCAGCTGCGGGCGGTGCGGCGGCCCGACGGAACGGTGAGCCATCTTGACCTCGGCTCGTTCTTCTTCACCCGGGAGCCGTACGAGGCGGGGACTGCTGTGCCGGGTGGGGTGGACCCGGAGGGTTGGCGCGGGCTTCCCTCGTAGAGGTTCCACAGGGTCTGCAAGCCAGTGGGGGGGGGGGGGGTTTGTGGAGGACAAAGACCCCCACCGGGCGGGGATTGTGTGCAAGCCGCAGGAGGGAGCGCGGATTAACACCAGCGAAGCCCCGGAC
>NZ_JBFBAT010000017.1:0-101633 GCF_040682375.1 Streptomyces sp. NPDC051214 | reverse complement strand
GTCGCCCCTATCGTCGTCTCGCTCGTCACCTCTTCGGGGTGGGCGTCCTCTATCCCCCCCAACCCCCCCCCCCCCACTGCTGCGACTTTGTGAACAGCAGCTTCAGAGCTGCAGCTTGAAGCCCACATGCGATGCCGTGAACCCGAGCCGCTCATAGAAACGGCGGGCATCGGTGCGGCTGGCATCGGAGGTCAGCTGCACCAACTGGCAGCCCTGTCGCCGGGATTCATCGACGGCCCACTCGATGAAGCGGGTGCCGAGTCCGCTCCCGCGCTCGTCCGCATGGACGCGTACGCCCTCGATGATCGACCGCAGCGCTCCCTTCCGGGACAGGCCCGGAACGATCGTGAGCTGCAGCGTGCCGACGACGCGCCCCTCGCGTACGGCGACGACCTGGTGCTGGTTCGGGTCCGTGGCGATGCGTTCAAACGCGGCGAGGTACGGGGTGAGTTCGTCCGGCGACTCGCGCGTGCTGCCCAGGGGATCGTCGGCGAGCATCTCCACGATGGCGGGGATGTCGTCGGCGACCGCCGGGCGTATCTCAAGATCTCCCATGAGGCGCAGCCTATGCATCCACCCGGACCTTCGGGAGGCGACTGCCCTACGCGGGGACCCGTACCGCTTCCACGGCCCTGACCAGCGGCGCCAGCTCCGGGTTCAGTGCCGCCTCGTCGAGTGCCTCGCGCAGCGCGGCGTCATTGGTGGGACGGGCCTCGGCGAGCAGTGAGGCGCCCGCCTCGCTGACGTCCGTGTAGATCCCGCGGCGGTCGGTCGGGCAGAGGTAGCGGGACAGCAGCCCGCGGTCCTCGAGCCGCGTGACCAAACGCGTGGTGGCGCTCTGGCTGAGCACGACGGCGTCAGCGACCTGCTTCATCTGCAGATGGCCGCCCTCCCCGTCGTGCTGGCGGCTGAGGACGTCCAGCAGGGAGTACTCGCGCACGCTCAGGTCGTGCTTGGCCTGCAGGGCGCGCTCGATGTGGGTCTCGATCTTCCCGTGGAGCAGGGAGAGCGCGCACCAGCCCTGCGCAAGGGCGGTCAGTGCGGGGTCTGTCGCTGTCATGGCTCTTGTTCCTCCGTCCCGGAGCTGCTGAGGCCAGGATAGTCCACCGACGCAATATCCAGCGGTTGCAAGTAACCCGCGTGTGCAACTATTGTGGACGCAAGCTAAGCGCCCCTGCAACCGTCTTGGAAGGTAGAACCATGCCTCTCGCGCTACTGGCCCTCGCGATCGGGGCCTTCGGAATCGGGACCACAGAGTTCGTCATCATGGGACTGCTCCCTGAGGTCGCGGGTGACTTCGGCGTCTCCATCCCCACGGCCGGTCTCCTCGTGACCGGCTACGCACTCGGCGTCGTGCTCGGTGCTCCCCTGATGACCGTCCTCGGCACCCGCATCTCGCGCAAGCGCATGCTGATGCTGCTCATGGGCCTGTTCATCGCGGGCAACCTGCTCTCCGCCGTGGCCCCGGTCTTCGGCGTCATGCTCGCCGGCCGCGTGGTCGCCTCGCTCGCCCACGGAGCCTTCTTCGGCATCGGTTCGGTCGTCGCGGCGGAACTGGTCGCACCGCAGAAGAAGGCCGGGGCCATCGCCATGATGTTCACGGGCCTGACGGTGGCCAACGTGGTCGGTGTGCCGCTCGGCACGCTCGTCGGACAGACCCTCGGCTGGCGCACCACCTTCGCCGTCGTCGCGGGGCTCGGCGTCATCGGCCTGGCAGGCATCGCCAAGCTCGTGCCGGACCTGCCCAAGCCCGAGGGCGTACGGCTGCGCCACGAGCTGGCCGCCTTCCGCAATGTCCAGGTGCTGCTCGCCATGGCGATGACGATCCTCGGCTTCGGCGGAGTCTTCGCGGCCGTCACCTACCTCGCGCCGATGATGACGGACGTCGCGGGCTACGCGGACTCCTCCGTGACCTGGCTCCTCGTCCTCTTCGGACTCGGCATGGTCGCGGGCAACCTGATCGGCGGAAAGTTCGCGGACCGCGCCCTGATGCCGCTGCTCTACATCTCGCTCAGCTCGCTGGCGGTCGTGCTCGCCCTCTTCACCTTCACCGCGCACAACAAGATCGCGGCCGCCGTGACCATCACCCTCATCGGCGCCCTGGGCTTCGCCACTGTGCCGCCGCTGCAGAAGCGGGTGCTCGACCAGGCCTCCGGCGCTCCCACGCTCGCCTCGGCCATGAACATCGGCGCCTTCAACCTCGGCAACGCGCTCTCCGCCTGGCTCGGCGGCCTCGTGATCTCCGCCGGCCTCGGCTACACCGCCCCCAACTGGGTGGGCGCGGTACTGGCGGGCTCCGCGCTCCTCCTGGCCGTCGTCTCGGCCATGCTCGAGCGCCGCTCGGCCGCTCCCAGTCTGGTCGTCGCGGGTGCCACCCCCGTCGAGCAGGCGACGCCCGTCCACCACTGACCCCCATTCCCCCCTCACCAGCACCACCGCACAAGGAGAACCTCATGAGCACCACCACCGCCGCCGTCGCCCCGCTCACCACGCAGGACGCCGAAGCACTTGTCACCGCGGCCTACCGGGCGGCAGAGGAGGCCGGTGTCACGGTCAGCGTCACCGTTCTCGACGCGGGCGGGCATCTGCTCGCATTCCGGCGCGACGACAAGGCCGTACTGATCTCCGGCGAGACCAGCACCCGCAAGGCGTACACGGCGCTTCAGCTCAACGCACCGACCGCCGACCTCGTCGACCTGGTCAAGCCGGACGGGCCCTTCCACACCCTGCCCACCGCCCTCGACCGGCCGCTGCTCTTCATCGCCGGGGGCGTCCCGGTCCACCGTGACGGCCGGCTGATCGGCTCCCTCGGTGTCGGCGGCGGAGCTCCCGAGCAGGACCACGGGTTCGCCACGACGGCCGTGGAGGCCCTCGCGTAGTACGACAGCGGGAGTACGAAGGCCCGCCCCCGAGCTCCGGAAGCATCCGGCGCTCGGGGGCGGGCCTCTGGGTGCGGTCAGCCGGCGGCGACCGTCAGCGGCGCGAAGCGACGGGTCCAGTCGCCGGGCAGCTCGGGGATGCCGTACGTCATCACGGCGTTGAAGGCGATCGGCTCCAGGCCGCGTTCCTTCACCCAGGCGAGCAGCTCTTCATGGCGTACGTCGATGTCGGTGCGCAGCGGCCGGTCCGAGCCCTCGGCGAGCGAGGCGATCAAGGCCTTCGCGGTCTCCGTGTCCGGAGCGATCAGGGGGCCGATGACGTGGGTCTCCATGTTCGGCCAGGCACCGGCGTAGCCCGTGATCGTGCCGTCCGCCTCCGCGACCCTGAGCTGGTCGACGAAGGCGCGCAGCCGGGTGAGTACGTGCGTGCGGTCGAGCCCGAAGACCTCGGTGTCGAGCCGGACGATCGCGGGCAGGTCCTCCGCGGTCGCCGGGCGGGTGGCGACCCCTGGCGGCGGACCACCGGGAGTGAAGCGGCCGCGGACCATCTCGACACGACCGGTGGTCTTGAATCCGAGCTGCCCATAGAGAGGTTGGCCGTTCGGCGTCGCGTGGAGGGTGAGCGGGGTGGTCCCCGCGCCCTCGATGACGTATCGCATCAGACGGCGGCCGAGGCCCTTGCGGGCGTGGCGCTCGGCGACGAGGACCATGCCGATCGCTCCCAGGCCGGGGCGCTCCTGTGGTCCGTACTCGGTGACCACACAGGCAGCGGCGAGGCCGTCACCGTCGGGGTCGTCGATGCCGTAGCCCGTACCGGCCGAGAGCAGGAGCCCCCATTTGTGGTCCTCGCGTGGCCAGCCGCGATCCTGCGACAGGTCGGCGCAGGCGGTGAGATCGCGGAGGGTCAGCCGGCGGATGGGCAGAGCGGAAAGGGTAGGTGTCGACACTCGGCTCAGGCTGTCCGACGCATGACCTTGGCGTCCACCGGTTTGTGGGGAGAAGCACGGTGGATTTGGCCACGTCGCTTCTGGCCACGGCGGGTCAGACCCCAGGGCTTGAGCACCGAGATGACCATCATGAAGAGATAGGCGCTCAAGGAGACGATGGGTCCGGCGATCAGACCGGTCGGATCCGTCACCGACTCACCCGCGGAAACGGCGGCGACCGTGTCATTGATGCCCGGACGCAGCGCGAACGCCGACGCGGCGGTGGTCGCCAGGGTCAGCCAGAACTTCGTGTAGACCCAGCGGTGCCTGGCAAGTCCCCAAGGGGTGCCGAGGGACAGCAGCAGCCCGCTCAGCAGTGTGAGCAGCGCGAGCGGCAGCACCAGCCAGTCCGCGAAGAGCTTCATGGAGCGGGCGGCGGCCTCGGTGACCGAGGCGGACTCCGTGGTGATGGCCGCGGAAGCAAGCGCGAGCAGGCCGAGCGTGAGCCCGAGCCAGCCTGCGGCGGCGATGACATGGACGACGAGGGTGGCCCGGCGAGCGGGGCGGCTTAGTTTCACGTGAAACACGGTGCCGCGAGCGGCGGCCGAAGGCGTCTGACAGCGGGAGTAACCGCGGGTACTAGCCTCGGCGTACATGGCACGCCTTCACCTCTTCGACCTGGACGGAACGCTGCTGCACGGCACGGCGGCTCCCGTGGAGATCTCACGTCAGCTCGGCCTCGACGCGGAGATCGCGGAGCTGGAACGTGACTTCGTGGCGCAACGGATCGACTCGCTCCAGTACGCGGCTCGGGTACACGCTCTGTGGGTGGACCTCACGGACGCCCAGGTCACCGCCGCCTTCGAGGGGGCTCCGTGGCTGGAGGGGATCCGGGAGACCTGGGCCGAGATCCGCGAGGGCGGTGACTACTGCGCGGTGATCTCGCTTTCGCCGTCGTTCTTCGTGGAGCGGCTGCTCGGCTGGGGTGCGCACGCCGCGTACGGGTCGCGGTTCCCCTCCGTGCCTTTCACCGAGCCGGTGAATCCGACGGGCCTTCTCAATGCCGCGGCCAAGGTGAAGATCGCGAACCGGCTGCGTGAAGAGTTCGGGGTGGGGCAGTCCGATTGCATCGCTTATGGTGACTCGCTCCCGGACGTGGAGCTGTTCGGAGCGGTGCCTGTTTCGGTCGCTGTCAATGCGGATCATCGGCTCGTCGGGCTCGCCACCCACTCTTATGTCGGGCGTGATCTGCGTAAGGCGTATGAATTGGTGCGTGGCGCCGGGTAATGGGGGCAATTGGAAGGCGTCGATCCCTGAATTCCCGGTTAAGGGCGGCGGGACTTGTGCGCCGGACGGCTGCCGGTATGGTCGAGTCCGGTTCGGGCCGGGTGCATCGCAGCGCACCCCTGGGGGGCGCGGGCGGAGGTCAACGCAGCCTAACGGGACGAAGAGATCGAAGACCTGAACTTTCCGTTACGCGACCGGCGTCACGGTGCGGGATGGGACGCTGCGGTGAGGTGGCTGCGGGCAATGTCACATTTACCGCCTACTTGTCCGTAGGGTCCGGTAATCCGGGGTTCAATGTGGCCACATCGGCTGTCGAGGCGGAGCGGGGAAAGCAAGCGGCTTCCTACAGGGAAGTGCACGGACCGACTGAGAGATGTTCGAGGCGAGGCACAGCATGGACGCTCCGACCACCACGTCGGCGGGCAACGGTACTTCCGGCGACAGCGGCGGTGGAGGCGGTTGGTTCACCCCACGGAAGGCGCCGACGCCCTCGGAGAGCGGCGAGCAGCCGACAACGCCCGAGGGCGGTGAGCCCGAGGCGACCGAGGGGCGCCGGGTGTCCGCGATCCGTCCGGTGGGCAGGCCCGGGACGCCCGGCCCGGAAGCCCGGCCCGCACCTGAGCGCGCCGACGCACCCGAACACGCGGACGTACCCGAGCGCGCGGCCGAGGAACGAATACCGGCCGCCCAGGGCGCGGCAGCACCGGCCCCCGCACCGGCTGCCCAAGGCGCGGCAGCAGCGGCCCCCGCACCGGCCGCGGCGCACGGCACACCTCAGGCCCCGGCGCCTCAGCCCGAGTTGCGCTCCGAGCGCATACCGGAGCCCCGGAAGCCCTCCTCCCCCTCGGGGTCCCCCGACGCGATCCGCGTCCAGCGCACGATGGACGAGATAGGGCCCGTCGCCGACAAGGTGACCTCGTACTTCTACGCCCTGCTCTTCACCCGCCACCCCGACCTGCGCCCCCTGTTCCCCGCCGCGATGGACACCCAGCGCGACCGGCTGCTCAAGGCGCTGCTGACCGCGGCCGAGCACATCGACCACCACGACGTACTCACCGCGTATCTGAAGAACCTCGGGCGCGGACACCGCAAGTACGGCACGCGGCCCGAGCACTACCCGGCCGTCGGCGAGTGCCTGATCGGCTCGCTCAGCAGGTACGCGAGCGCGGTCTGGGACGAGGAGACCGAGGCTGCCTGGGTCCGCACGTACACGACGATCTCCCAGATCATGATCGACGCGGCTGCCGCGGATGAACTGCGCGCTCCCGCCTGGTGGTTGGCGGAGGTGGTCTCACACGACCTGAGAACGCCTGACATCGCTGTCGTCACCGTCCGGCCCGATCAGCCCTACCCCTTCCTCGCAGGCCAGTACACAAGCCTGGAGACGCCTTGGTGGCCGCGGATCTGGAGGCACTACTCCTTCGCGTCGGCTCCGCGCTCCGACGGGCTGCTCTCGTTCCATGTGAAGGCCGTCCCCGCGGGCTGGGTCTCCAACGCCCTGGTGCATCACGCACGTCCCGGCGATGTCCTGCGGCTCGGCGCGCCCGCCGGCTCGATGACCGTCGACCACACCACCGACAGCGGCTTGCTCTGTCTGGGCGGAGGCACCGGCATCGCCCCCATCAAGGCGCTCGTCGAGGATGTCGCCGAGCACGGCGAACGGCGGCCGGTGGAGGTCTTCTACGGCGCCCGCAGCGACCACGACCTGTATGACATCGACACGATGCTGCGACTCCAGCAGACCCATCCCTGGCTCTCGGTCCGCCCGGTCGTGGACGGCCACGCCCACTTCCCGGACGCCGTGCGTGAGTACGGCCCCTGGAACGAGTACGACGCCTACCTCTCGGGTCCGCCCGGCATGATCCGCAGCGGAGTGGACGCGCTGCGGGACGTCGGCATCCCGGCCGGCCGCATCCGCCACGACTCCGTCGAGGAACTGGTCGCCGCGGGCGATTAGCCCAGATCAGGGGCGTGCATCGCGCGTACGCCCTCGATGTTGCCGTCCAGGTAGTGCCGCAGCGACAGCGGTACGAGATGGACCGAGGCGATCCCGACCCGGGTGAAGGGCACGTGGACGATCTCGTACTCGCCGCACGGTTCCTCGATCTCCGGGCCGTGTCGCAGCGAGGCGTCCATGGACTCCAGGCGGCAGACGAAGAAGTGCTGGACTTTGACGCCGGTCGCGCCGCCGTCCTCGCCGATGTGCTCGACGGTGTCGACGAAGCAGGGCACCACGTCGGAGATCTTGGCGCCGAGCTCCTCGTGCACCTCACGATGGAGCGCGTCGACGACGGTCGCGTCCTCCGGCTCCACGCCGCCACCAGGGGTGAGCCAGTAGGGATCCATGCCGGGTTTGGTCCGCTTGATCAGGATCAGGTCGTTGCCGTCCAGCAGGACGGCACGGGCGGTGCGCTTGACCACGGGTCGGACGGTCATGGGAGGAATGTGGCCCGGACTGTTCCACGTGAAACATCGTGAACCAGCCGGAGTCCTGCTCAAGCCCAGTCGACCGCAGCGCGCAACAGCCACTCGTGCGCCCGCGCGATGTGCGTCATCGCGAGCGTACCGGTGCGTACGACGAGGAAATACGTGCGCAGGGGCGGCACCGCCGGGTCCAGCAGGGCCACGACCTCGCCACTCTCCAAGGCGGGCGCACAGAGATAACGCGGTAGCACGGCGAGCCCCGCCCCGGTGGAGACGCAGGCGAGCACCGCCCTCAGGTCCGGCACAATGACGGCGCCCGATGCGGCCGGACGGGTGTCGAAGACGGCGGCCCAGTAGCGGGCGACCAGCGGCAGCGACTCGTGCACCTCCACCACGGGCAGGTTCTCCAGCACCGCCGCGCCCTTGCGGCGCAGCTTGCCGGGGCCGACACGGGACGCCAGGCGCGGGCTCGCGACCAGGACGTGCTCCTCGTCGCACAGCGGGGTCGCGGTGAGCAGGGTGCCGCGCGGCCGGACCGTGGTGATCGCCAGGTCGTGGTGCCCGGCGGAGAGCCCTTCCAGGACCTCCTCGGCGTTCCCGAACGAGGCCCGCAGCGCGAAGCCATGCCCGTCCTGCCCGGTCAGCGCGGCGAGAGCGGGTAACGCGCGGGTCGCGGTGAACTCCAAGGGCCCCGCGAGGTGGAGCGTACGTACCGAAGAGTCCTCTTCGAGCCCTGTCTCCGCGATCTCCACCAGGGCATCGAGATGCGGCGCGGCCTTGTGGGCGAGCTCGTCCCCGATGGTCGTGGGGGTCACTCCGCGCGCCTGGCGCAGGAACAGGGGACGGCCCAACTGCCGCTCAAGGGTCCGTATCTGCGAGGTGACGGCGGGCTGGGACAGGCCGAGCAGGGCGGCGGCACGCGTGAAGGAACCTGCCCGGTGCACGGTCACGAACGTGCGCAGCAGGGCCAGATCCACGGCGGCGCCCTCCCCTCCCGGCCCTCGGGCCGCGGCCAACTATAAATATGTCGATAGGTCTCTGCCGCTACTGTGATTGGACACTGACACACAGTCAACTAGCCTTGTTGGCGCGGTTCTGCGCGCGCGGAACCGGGACGGTCCGAGCCACGAGGGGGGAGGCTCGGACCGTTCGTTCTGCGTAGCCCGGTACCAGCGCGCGAGCGCTCCGCGGGCACGCAGGGCGCTCAGCCCGCCGACTCGTCCAGCGCGCGCAGCACGTCCGCGACCAGGTCGACGGCGTCCTCGGAACCGGCGGAGAGGCGGATGAAGCCCTCCGCGACGGCGTCCCCGCCCCAGCGGCCGCGCCGCTCCGCGGTGGAACGCACGCCGCCGAAGCTCGTCGCGTCGTCGACCAGACGCAGCGCGTCCAGGAAACGGTCGGCACGCTCGCGCGACGGCAGCGTGAAGGAGACCACGCATCCGAAGCGCCGCATCTGCTGCGAGGCGACCTTGTACGAGGGATCGTCGGGCAGCCCCGGATAGCGGAGCCCGGTCACCTCGGCACGGGCGCGCAGCGCCTCGGCAAGCGCCAGGGCGTTGGCGTTCTGTCGATCGGCGCGCAGCTGGAGCGTGGCGAGCGACCGATGTGCCAGCCAGGCCTCCATGGGCCCCGGGATGGCCCCGACGATCTTGCGCCAGCGCCGCACGGAGGCGGTCAGCTCGGCGTCGCGGCAGGCGACGTACCCCAGGAGGATGTCGCCGTGGCCGGTGAGCATCTTGGTGCCGCTGGCCACGGAGAAGTCCGCGCCGAGTTCGAGGGGGCGCTGGCCGAGCGGCGTGGCCAGAGTGTTGTCGACCGCCACGAGGGCTCCACGCGCGTGTGCCGCGTCGGCGAGGCGTCGTACGTCGCACACGTCGAGGCCCGGGTTCGACGGCGTCTCGATCCACAGCAGCTTCGCGCCGTCCAGGACGTCGAGCTGGGCGTCACCACCGGTGGGGGCGGTGCGCACCTCGATGCCGTACGCGGTCAGCTGCTCCCTGACGAGGGGCAGCGCCTGATAGCCGTCGTCCGGCAGGACCACCGCGTCACCGGCGCGCAGCTGCGAGAAGAGCACCGCCGAGATGGCGGCCATCCCGGAGGCGAAGACCAGGGTCTCGACGCCCGGTCCCGCGGCCTCGCCGTCGGCCTGGTCCGGCGCCTCGAGCTCGCCGATGGCCTGCTCGAGAAGGGTCCAGGTCGGGTTGTCGTCCCGGCCGTAGGTGTAGGGCCCTGTGGGCTCGCCCGGCAGGTGGAAGTGCGCGGCGAACACCGGCCCGGGGAGGGTCGGCTCGTACTTCACCGGCTCGGGGAGGCCGGCCCGCACCGCTCTGGTGCCGTCGCCCGTCCCGGTGCCTGTTCCCGCGCCGTCACCTGCGGATATCGCTGCGGAGTCCGTCATGCCGCCCGCCCTTCCCTTGCTTCACGTACGGCGTCGAGCAGACCGTCGCTCGCCGCCTCCACCATTCTCAGGCACGTGTCGAATCCGTCGATGTCCCCGTAGTACGGGTCAGGCACGTCCAGCTCGCCGAGCCCGGCGGCGACGGGGTCGTACGAGCGCAGCAGCCGCACCTTGTCCGCGTCGGCCGGTGTGGGCGCGAGGCGGCGCAGGGCCCGGTGGTGTCCGGCGTCCAGGGCGATCACGAGGTCGAGCCGGGGGAACCAGGAGACCTGGAAGCGGCGCGCCACGTGATCGCTCTCATAGCCGGCCGCCTCCAGGACGGAGACGGTGCGCGGATCGGCGCCATCCCCCTCGTGCCAGCCGTCGGTGCCCGCGCTGTCCACCACGACGAGGCCACCGAGCCCTGCCTCGTCGACCCGGGCACGGAAGACGGACTCGGCCATGGGGGACCGGCAGATGTTGCCGGTGCACACGAAGCACACGGAGAAGGCCATGGGGCGGTCTCAGTCCTTGTCGTCGGGCAGGACGACGTTCATCGCCCAGGACACGATCGAGATGATCAGGCCGCCCAGGACGGCGGTCCAGAACCCGTCGACGTGGAAGCTCACGTCGAGCTTGTCGGCCAGCCATGAGGTGAGCAGCAGCATCAGCGCGTTGACCACGAGGGTGATCAGGCCGAGGGTCAGGATGAACAAGGGGAAGGTGAGCACCTTCACGACCGGCTTGACCAGGAAGTTCACCAGGCCGAAGAGCAGGGCGACGACGATCAGCGTGAGCGTCTTCTTGCCCGTGCTGTCACCGGTCAGCGTGATCTTGTCGAGGAGCCACACGGCGACGGCCAGGGCCGCCGCGTTGGCGATCGTCTTGACTACGAAATTCTTCATGTGTGTGATCGTTGCAGACGGACGGCCAGAACGGCCGGTTCGCGGGCTGGGGCAAGGGGTGTACGAGGACGATGAAGGCATTCCGGCTGGATGAACTGGAGACGGAGCGCGCCGCCAACGACGGCGCGTACCTGCAGTTTCTGCGCGAGCGGAACATGTCGGTCGGGCTGTACGCGCTCGACGCCGGGGAGTCCGACCCGCAGCAGCCTCATCAGCAGGACGAGGTGTACATGATCGTCAGCGGCCGGGCGTCGATCACGGTCGGCATGGAGACCACCCAGGTCGCGCGCGGCAGCGTGGTCTATGTGCCCGCCGGGGTGGCCCACAAGTTCCATCACATCAGCGAGGACCTGCGGGTGCTCGTCGTCTTCTCGCCGCCGGAGGGCTGATCCTCCCCTGCCGGCTGCCCGGTGGAGGGCGGGTCCTGTACGCCGCAGGGCTGACTTCTCGGGGCTGCGACCTCGGGGTTCCCTAGGGGGCGGATCAGGGGAGGACAAGGGATGCGAGGCCCCCGTCGGGCCCCCCGCCGCCCTAGCATCGAATGCAAGAAGCAGGACGTATGCGGAGAGAGGTAAGGACGATGGCTGCGCAGGAGATCTTCTCGGGATTGCCGTGGTGGGTGAAGTGGATCGCGGTGCCTGTCATCGCCCTGGTCGTGTTCGGCGGTCTGATAGCGAGCGTCGTGGGTTTCGTGGTCGGCCTGCTCTTCAAGGCGCTGCTTTTCGTCGCCTTGGTGGGTGGACTCATCTACGTCGTACGGAAGTTCATATCCGGCTCGACGTCTTCGCGCGGCGATTGGTGACTTCCCGCAACAGTTCGCTCGGGTGGGGGAAGTTTCCTGGTGCGGCGCCTTGGTCCGGCGGCCAGCGGTTAGAGTCCGAAAACCGACGCGGGGTGAGCCCCGCGTGCGGGCGCACTGCGCTCCCACCCGTGTAGCCCCGGGCACGGGCGGAACCCCCAGCCGTTTTCGGGAGTGAACCTTGGCCACGGTTGACGCCACACCCGCCGACATCCCGTCCGACGACCCCTCGTACGCGGCGTCGCCGACCGGCCCGGCCTCAACTACGGCCGCGCCGACCCTCATTGGCTCCGTACAGCGGGCGATGCGCCTCCTGGAGGCCGCGTCCGCGCACCAGGAGGGGGCGCCCGCCAAGCAGTTGGCACGAGAGGCCGGGCTCGCGCTCCCCACGGCCTATCACCTGCTGCGGACGCTGACGCACGAGGGCTATCTGAGCCGCGAGAAGGGCGTGTTCGTGCTCGGCGAGGCGGCCGAGCGGCTGAGTGCGAGCGGAGCACAGCAGAATCGTCGCGGCATGATCGGTGAGGCCCTGGAGCACTGGCGGGACGCCATCGGCGTGCCGGTGTACTTCGCCGTCTACCGCGAGGGCGAGATCGAGGTCGTGGCCGTCGCGGACACGCCGGGGAATCCGGCGGTGGAGGAGTGGGCCGACTTCCGCGAGACCGGACACGCCCATGCGATCGGGCAATGTCTGCTCGCCCAACTCGACGACGAACAGCGCCGGGACCACCTCTCCCGCTATCCGGTGCAGTCGATCACTCGATACTCGGTCCGCGACAACCGCACTTTCATCCGCCGCCTGGACGCGATGGACCGGATGCGGCCCGTGGTGGAGCGTCAGGAGTACGCGCTGGGGACGGTCTGCGCCGCGATTCCGATCACTGCGGGTAACACGGCCGCGACGATGGCGATTTCAGTTCCGGCCTATCAGTCGGACCGCCTGCTACCTGCGGCCGAGCGTTTGCAGGGCGAGATCGGAAGGCTGTTAAGGACACTTGCTTTCTCTATCAGCATCTGAAAACTCACTCCTTGTGATCTGATGTGTACGTTAAGCAAGATGCCATGAGTGTCAGGGAGTTGGTTCCTGGCCAGTCGAGCTTTAGCGACGGGGTAGGCGGGCGATGCGCGAGTCGGTCCAGGCAGAGGTCATGATGAGCTTCCTCGTTTCCGAGGAGCTGTCGTTTCGCATCCCGGTGGAGCTGGGTTATGAGACCGGCGATCCTTACGCCGTCCGGTTGACCTTCCACCTCCCCGGCGACGCGCCCGTCACCTGGGCCTTCGGCCGCGAGCTGCTGGTCGACGGCGTGGGCGGGGCGTGCGGAGACGGGGACGTGCACATCGCCCCCACCGATCCCGAGCTGCTCGACGAGGCGCTCATCCGGCTCCAGGTCGGCGCGGACCAGGCGCTGTTCCGGGTGGGGATTCCGCCCCTGCTCGCCTTCCTCGACCGTACGGACAAGCTGGTTCCGCTGGGGCAGGAGCGGGCGCTCGCCGACTTCGAGACGCACCTGGACGAGGCGCTGGACCGGATCCTCGCCGAGGAGCAGAGCGCGGGCTGACCCTCCGTGAGCCAAGAGACGCAGCCGTACGGCAGATTGGTGCATTTCGTGGCATCGATTGGTGCGGCCCAGGCGTCGTGCCTCAGGCCTTGCGGCGGCGGCCCTTTCCGCCGCGGCTCTGCTTGGGGGCGGGGGTGGCGCCGCTCACGGGTCCGGCCGTGGGCACCGGCCGGCTCGCCGCCGGCCGATTCGAGGATGCCGTGCGGTCGGCGGAGACCACCAGGGCCGCGAGCGCCGTCGTCACCGGCACCGAGGCGACCAGGCCGATCGAGCCGACCAGGGTGCGCACGATCTCCTCGGCCACCAGCTCGCTGTTGGCCACCGTGCCCACGCTGCTCTGCGCGATGGAGAAGAGCAGCAGCAGGGGCAGCGCGGCGCCCGCGTAGGCCAGGACCAGGGTGTTGACGACCGAGGCGATGTGGTCGCGGCCGATGCGGATGGCGGCGCCGTACAGACCGCGCCAGCCCATCGTGGGATTGGCCTGATGCAGTTCCCAGACCGCGGACGTCTGCGTCACCGTCACGTCGTCGAGTACGCCGAGGGAGCCGATGATGACGCCGGCGAGCAGCAGGCCGCTCATGTCGATGGACGGGTACAGACCGTGGATCAGGCCGGTGTTGTCGTCCGTGTTGCCGGTCAGTGAGGCCCAGCCGATGAAGAGCGAGCCGAGCAGCCCGATCAGGAGCAGAGAGATCAGCGTGCCGAGGACGGCGACCGACGTACGGGCCGTCAGGCCATGGCACAGATAGAGCGCGATCAGCATGATGGCGCTGGCCCCGATCACCGCCACGACCAGCGGGTTCGAGCCCTGCAGGATCGCGGGCAGGATGAAGAACGTCAGGACCAGGAAGCTCAACGCCAGCGCGACCAGGGCCATGACACCGCGCAGCCGTCCCACCGCCACGACGACGAGCGCGAAGATCCCGGCGAGCAGCGCCATGGGGAACTTCCGGTTCACGTCGGTGACCGAGTACTGCAACGCCTCGGGGGCCGTGGGCTCGTAGGCGACCACCACCTGCTGGCCCTCGCGCAACTGCCGTGGTGAGTCCGGCTGGACGATCTCGGTGAAGGTGCGGCCCTTGTCCTTGCCGCTGGTCACCTCGATCGTCGCCTTCTTGCAGACGCCCTTCGCGCGGGACTCCGCGGACTGCCCCTCGGCGGTGGAGGTGTCGCCGTTGGGAGGGGTCTGCGAGGCGTTCACGTCCTTGCAGGGCAGCTCCTGCACCTTCGTCACGTCGGCCGACTGCGTCTGCCGGTCGAAGCCGACTCCGGTGCGCTCATGGCCCGGCGCGCCACCGGGCCACAGCACCACGAGGCCCACGAGCACTGCCGTGGCGAAAGGAATCAGCACGGCGGCGATGACCTTGCGCAGATGCTTCGAAACCGGCGCGGCCGGACCATGGCTGTGGGAGTGCCCGTGCGGGTCCGGGGGACGGTTCGGGACGGGCGGCTGGGACGGCGGCTGTGTGGTGGTCACTGCCCGATCATCGCAAGAACGGACGGGGCCCTCTGTTCAGCGCGCCCGACATGACGCTAGCGTGGAGCCACCTTTGCAATCGCGGGAGCTCGGAGCACCGGGCTGAGAGGGCGCTGACCCCCGTACGAATCGGCACAGGAAGTGCACGAAGTACGGGATTCGCTGCGTCGACCGCCGAACCTGTTACCGGGTAATGCCGGCGTAGGGAGTAGGTCTCATGACCACATCGGACGCACGCACGCCTGCCTCGACGCAGAACCAGGGCGACGAGGCCGGGAAGTCCATCGGCTGGCACAAGGCGTATGTCGAGGGCTCGCGCCCCGATCTGCGGGTGCCGGTCCGCCAGGTGCACCTCACCAACGGCAAGGCCGTGACCCTGTACGACACTTCGGGGCCGTACACCGACGAATCCGTCGACACCGACGTCCGCAGGGGCCTCGCGCCCCTCCGGGAGAACTGGATCATCGCCCGCGGCGACACCGAGGAGTACACCGGCCGCCCGCCCCGTCCCGAGGACGACGGCATCAAGCACACCTCGCCCCGCGGCGGCCTGAAGAACCTCGACGCGGTCTTCCCGGGCCGCCCGCGCCAGCCGCGCAGGGGGCGCGCGGGGCAGGCGGTGACGCAGCTCGCGTACGCCCGCCGTGGCGAGATCACGCCCGAGATGGAGTTCATCGGGATCCGCGAGAACCTCGATCCCGAGGTCGTGCGCGCGGAGGTCGCCGCGGGCCGCGCGGTGATCCCCGCCAACGTCAACCACCCGGAGATCGAGCCGATGATCATCGGCAAGAAGTTCCTGGTGAAGGTGAACGCCAACATCGGCAACTCCGCGGTCACCTCCTCCATCGAGGAGGAGGTGGACAAGATGACGTGGGCGACCAAGTGGGGCGCCGACACGGTCATGGACCTTTCCACCGGGCGCAACATCCACACCACCCGCGAATGGGTCCTGCGCAACTCCCCCGTGCCCATCGGCACCGTGCCGCTCTACCAGGCCCTGGAGAAGGTCGACGGCCAGGCCGAGGCGCTGACCTGGGAGATCTACAAGGACACGGTCATCGAGCAGGCCGAGCAGGGCGTGGACTACATGACGGTGCACGCGGGCGTGCGCCTCCCGTACGTCCCGCTGACCGCCAACCGCAAGACCGGCATCGTCTCGCGCGGCGGCTCGATCATGGCGGCCTGGTGCCTCGCGCACCACAAGGAGAGCTTCCTCTACGAGAACTTCGAGGAGCTCTGCGAGATCCTCGCCTCGTACGACGTGACGTACTCCCTCGGCGACGGGCTGCGGCCCGGTTCGATCGCGGACGCCAACGACGAGGCGCAGTTCGCCGAGTTGCGCACCCTCGGGGAACTCAACACGATCGCCAAGCGTCATCACGTACAGACCATGATCGAGGGCCCGGGACACGTCCCGATGCACAAGATCAAGGAGAACATCGACCTTCAGCAGGAGATCTGCGAGGAGGCGCCGTTCTACACGCTCGGCCCGCTGACCACCGACATCGCGCCCGCGTACGACCACATCACCTCCGGCATCGGCGCCGCGATGATCGGCTGGTGGGGCACGGCGATGCTCTGCTACGTCACGCCCAAGGAGCACCTGGGCCTGCCCAACCGGGACGACGTGAAGACCGGCGTCATCACGTACAAGATCGCGGCCCACGCGGCAGACCTCGCCAAGGGGCACCCTGGCGCGCAGGACTGGGACGACGCGCTCTCGGACGCCCGCTTCGAGTTCCGCTGGGAGGACCAGTTCAACCTGGCCCTCGACCCGGTCACGGCAAGGGAGTTCCACGACGAGACACTGCCGGCGGAGCCCGCGAAGACGGCCCACTTCTGCTCGATGTGCGGGCCGAAGTTCTGCAGCATGAAGATCTCGCATGACATCCGGCGTGAGCACGGCGGCACGCAGGACGAGATCGCGGCGGGCATGGACCAGAAGTCCAAGGAGTTCGCGGCAGCAGGAAACCGCGTCTACCTGCCCATCGCCGACTGAGGCAGGGTGCGCGTCGCGCTTCGGGCGGGCATCGCGCCCGCCCGAAGCAGCGTCGCGTCCTACTCCGGCTTGTCGCGTCCTACTCCGGCTTGTGGTCGGGGCCGCCGAAGTCCGGGCTCGAGAAGTCCGGGCTGGAGAAGCTCGGGCGCGGTCCCGCCGCCGGGCCGCCCTCCGGGCTGCTGAACCCCGGCCTGTTGTAGCCGAGTTGAGGCATGCGGCTGCCCGGGTCCGACGACGGTGTACGCGCCGCGTGCGCCGCCCCCGGGTCCGCGAGCGCCTCCCGCAGGAACGGCAGGACGCCGCGCTCCATCAGTGCTTCGCCCCAGGCTTCCCTGGCACGAACCACCTCCTCGTTCCACTCTCCGTGCGCACCGGCCTGGAGCGACGTGGCGCCGTTGCGCAGGGCGGTCAGGAGCAGGCCGATCGCGGCGATCAGGATGCCCCCTGCGGTGAGCGCGCCGAACAGCCACCCCGCGGTGAGCAGGGTTTCCGCGAAGGCGGGCTCAGGGTTGAGCATCTTCAGGATGTAGCCGACGAGCAGGAAGATCGCGGCGGCCGCCCCGGCGAGTACCGGTGCGAGCACCGCGACGACGGCGATGGCCCCCGCCCCCGAAGCCTGGGTGGTGACCTCCCCCATCGTGGTCGCGAGACCGAGGCCTCCGGAGCCGGCTTCCGCCGGACCCTCGGTGCTCCGCTCCCGGATGGATGGTGCGGCAGATCCGCTTTCGCGCAGTTCCTCGCGGACCTTCACATAGTGCGTGTACTCGGTCGTGGCGGCGGCAGTGATCAGCGCAGTGGCGTTCAGGGCCATGGTGCGCAGCTGCTCGGGATTGAGCCGCTCGCCCACTGCGGCGAGATCAGGACGACTTGGTGCCGTGCGCAGCGCCTCATCGAGGATCCGCTCGTATTCGGGGCGGTCCTCATTGAGCAGGTGTGGAGCGCTGTTCATGTGCATCCCCCGATGCTCCGTAGGGCTTGGGGCTCGCATGGGTGCGAGCCGTCGGGCAGAAACGGAGGGGAGCCTGCTACGGATAAGCCGATGGTAGAGCCGTGAAGGCACGCGGTGACAGGGGGTTTCCAGAAATAGACCCCCTGGCCAGCGTGATCCTGTAGTGGTGCGCCTGCCCGACGAACGCTCAGTTATCCAGGGGCAGTTGGCAGACCAGCAGTTTTCCGGCCATGGTCACGCCGCCGTCCATGGCGATGGCCAGGCCGCCTGCGTAGATGTGTGGTCCCTCGATGACCGGACCGCCGCCGTCCGAGTCATCCTCGGAGCCGACATCGCCGAGCAGATACGGGATGGGGCTGTGGCCATGCACGATGCGGTGACCGCCGTACATGTCGAGGAGTTCGCGTACGGCCGAGGGGCCCGACTCGTCGCGGAAGGCGAAGCGCTTGGTGAACTTCCTAAAGAGGTCCCAGCACTCGTCGGCGTCGTTGCGCGTGAGGGTCTCGCGGACCGTGTCGTTCACGGCTTCGATCGAGTCGCCGTAATCCAGATAGGCGGTCGTGTCGGAGTGCATCAGGAGATGCCCGTCCTCCGACTCGATCGCGTCGAGGCGGGCCATCCACTGCAGATGGTGGTCCTCGAGGCGCTCCATGTCGGTCTTCTGGCCGCCGTTCAGGAGCCAGGCGGCCTGGAAGGTGGCCGTGCCCGCGCCCGAGTTGACCGGGGTGTCGCCGAACCGCTTCGCGCCGAGCAGGAGCAGCTCGTGGTTGCCCATGAGCGCCTTGCAGTAGCCGCCCGCGGCCGCCGCCTGCGCGGACAGCCGCATCACGAGGTCGATGACGCCGATGCCGTCCGGACCGCGGTCGGTGAAGTCGCCGAGGAACCACAGGCGCGCGTTGCCCGCGGACCAGTCGCCTTCGGCGTCGATGAGGCCCTGCTCCTGGAGCGCCGCGAGCAGCTCGTCCAGATAGCCGTGCACGTCACCCACCACGAACAGCGGGCCGTGTTCGTCGGACGCCGGCGCCTGCGGAGGCTCGGGCATGGCCTGCACCTCCACTTGCACGGTGTCTGTGCGGTTGATGACGGGCAGGTCGCGCTGGGTGGGGGTGTAGCCGTCATCCAGCGAACCGGGGGCCTCCCCGGGGGCGCCCGGAACCGCCACGCTCGCCGGGTCCCCCTGGACCGGCCCGGTCTCGTGGACGTACGCCGGAACGCGGAAGTCGCGCAACGTCGCCGTCCGCACATCGGGTCCCTGACCGGCCCCCTGAGTCATCGACCCCTCCACCACCATTGCGCCGCATCTGCACCGAGATCGGACTGCCTGGTCGCAGCGGCCCGCGGTGTCGTCCGCCCATCATAGGAATGCGGCTCGCGCTGTGTGGTGCACCAGGGGTGGTGAATCAGTGCTGAACCCCAGTTCACCGAGGTTTTCTCCCGAATTGGGTAGGGGTTTCCCCCCAGGCCACGGCGGGGATGCGCCAGGCAGTGCTGGTTGACGGCCGGATGATTGGCCGGTTGACGGGGTTCTCCCCGCGGTGCGGCCCGCTCAACCGGGTCCCGGTGAGCGGGGTGGGCTGACCGTCGTGCGCGGTGGACGGCGCTCGGACGAGGTGCGCACGATCAGCTCCGTCGGTATCACCTGCTCGACGGGCCGGCCCGAATCCAGGCCTTCGATGGCGTCGATGAGGAGCTGGACGACGGCCGTGCCGATGCGCCGGGGTTTGAGCGAGAGCGTGGTGATGGGCGGTTCGGTGGTGGCGTAGACCGTGGACTCGCTGCAGCACACGAGCAGCAGGTCGTCCGGGACCCGCAGTCCGTACCTGCGGGCGGCCGCGAGGAGATCGGTGCCGTTCGGGTCGAAGAGGCCGTACACGGCGTCGGGGCGGTCGGGCCGGGCGAGCAGCCGGTCGGCCGCGACCGCGCCGGCACACGGGTCGTGGGCCGGGTAGGACTCGTAGACCGGGTCCTGACCGACGCGCTCGCACCAGCGCAGATAGGCGGTGGTGGACAGATGGGTGTACGTGTCCGTGGTGGTCCCCGTGAGCAGCCCGATGCGGCGGGCTCCGGCCGCCGCGAGGTGGTCGAGAATCTCGAGGACCGCCGCTTCGTGGTCGTTGTCGACCCAGGCGGTGACCGGGAGGGACCCGGCAGGACGTCCGTCGGACACGACGGGTAGGCCCTGGCGCACCAGTTCACTGACGACGGGGTCGTGGTCGGACGGATCGACGACGACGGTGCCGTCGAGCGCGACGTTCGACCACACGTCGACCGGGCTGCGCCGGGAGGTGGCGGGAAGGATGACAAGGGCGTAGCCGCGGGCCAGCGCGGCCGAGGTCGCGGCTCTGGCCATCTCCGCGAAGTACGCGAATTCGGTGAAGGTGAAAGGTTCATCCCCGTAGGTCGTCACGGTCAGGCCGATGAGGCCCGACTTGCCGGTACGGAGCGTTCGGGCCGCCGCGGAAGGGCGATAGCCCAGCCGTTCGGCGACCTCGCGGACATGGCGTCGGGTGGCGTCCGGGAGCCGGCCCTTGCCGTTGAGCGCGTCGGAGACAGTCGTGATGGAGACACCGGCTGCTGCGGCGACGTCTCTGATGCCCGCTCGGCTCTGCCGGTTGCCCCGGCGGGCGGTCTCCGCTCGGCTCACCTGGTGGTTCCCTGCTGCTGTCATGGCGAGCCGATAGTAGGGCTCATGAGGGTGGGTAGTGCGGACGCATATTCACTCGTTGACAGGCACGTTTCTGCAAGGTCGAAACAGGTCAACTGCCTTGGATTGCAAGGGAGTTGGCGCCCCTTTGGGTGGACGGTCCCTTGTCCCCGCGTACGGGCCTGCCAAATGAGCGATGTCTCGAAGAGGTCTCAACTCACCTTCACGGGTGATGCGCGCCACGGAGTGAGCCACGGGCGCGCGCTGGGGCAGGGAGCGCTCCCCCCTCGTTGTGCGCCGCCGGAGCGGATACCGCTGACCCATTCGCAGCAGAGCTGAATCCTCATAAGGTGAGGAGTATTGAAGTCAGGGTGTTCAGGTGTTCAAGAGGAGGACTGCGGTGAGCGAGACGAGCCCGAGGCTGCGTGCCGAGCTGGAGGGTATC
Organism: Streptomyces sp. NPDC051214; assembly: GCF_040682375.1. Taxonomy (NCBI): domain Bacteria; kingdom Bacillati; phylum Actinomycetota; class Actinomycetes; order Kitasatosporales; family Streptomycetaceae; genus Streptomyces; species Streptomyces sp. NPDC051214. The sequence goes on along the minus strand of NZ_JBFBAT010000017.1, from coordinate 80,963 downwards.
CCCACCTACAAGCCGGGGAAGCCCGCCGCGGCCGACGGTCCGGCGGCCTACAAGCTGTCCTCGAACGAGAACCCTTACCCGCCCCTGCCGGGCGTCATGGAGAGCGCGCTGGCCGCCGCGGGAGCGTTCAACCGCTACCCCGACATGGCGTGCACGAGCCTGATGAGCGAGCTCGCCGAGCGCTTCGGGGTGCCGGTGTCCCACGTGGCGACGGGCACCGGTTCCGTCGGCGTGGCGCAGCAGCTGATCCAGGCCACGTCCGGCCCGGGGGACGAGGTCATCTACGCCTGGCGGTCCTTCGAGGCGTACCCGATCATCACGCAGGTGAGCGGGGCCACGTCGGTCAAGGTGCCGTTGACGCCGGGGGACGTCCACGACCTGGACGCGATGGCCGAGGCCATCACCGACCGGACGCGGCTGATCTTCGTCTGCAACCCGAACAACCCGACCGGCACCGTGGTCCGCAGGGCCGAGCTGGAACGATTCCTCGACCGGGTGCCGAGCGATGTCCTCGTCGTCCTCGACGAGGCCTACCGCGAGTTCATCCGCGACCCCGAGGTGCCGGACGGCGTCGAGATCTACCGCGAGCGTCCCAATGTCGCCGTGCTGCGCACGTTCTCCAAGGCGTACGGCCTCGCGGGGCTGCGGGTCGGCTTCGCGATCGCCCATGAGCCGGTGGCGGCCGCCCTGCGCAAGACGGCGGTGCCCTTCGGGGTGAGCCAGCTCGCGCAGGACGCGGCGGTGGCCTCGCTGCGGGCCGAGGACGAGCTGATGGGCCGTGTCGGGTCGCTGGTCGCGGAGCGCACGCGGGTGGTCGAGACGCTGCGGGGGCAGGGCTGGACGGTGCCCGAGACGCAGGCGAACTTCGTCTGGCTGCGGCTCGGGGAGCGTACGAGCGACTTCGCGGCGGCGTGTGAGAAGGCCGGCGTGGTCGTGCGGCCGTTCGCGGGCGAGGGGATGCGGGCCACGATCGGGGAGACCGAGGCCAACGACATCTTCCTGCAGGCCGCGGAGGCGTTCCGCAAGGAGCTCTAGCCTCTGGACGTCGTGATCGAGGAGGCCCCGGGGCGTGTGCTCCCCGGGGCCTCCTCGCGTTCCCCCGAGCAGGGAACCTCGAGCAGGACCTTCGAGCAGGGATCCTCGAGTAAGGGGGACCCCCCTTTCCGTTCCGATTAGCAGTAGGTCATAATTGCTTGTGAATGTGAACGCGTTCACAAGCGTGTCCCGGTTCCTCCGAAGATCAGAGGGATTTAAGGGGCAAACCGCCGAGGTGAGCACGGCCGTAAGGAGAAGTCGACGTGGACCTGGCTCTGGCGCCGGAGACCCTGGCGCGATGGCAGTTCGGCATCACCACCGTCTACCACTTCCTGTTCGTCCCGCTGACGATCTCTCTGGCCGCCCTCACGGCGATCCTGGAGACGGCCTGGGTGCGCACGGGCAAGGAGCACTACCTCAGGGCGACGAAGTTCTGGGGAAAGCTGTTCCTGATCAACATCGCGATGGGCGTCGTCACCGGCATCGTCCAGGAGTTCCAGTTCGGCATGAACTGGTCCGACTACTCGCGCTTCGTCGGTGACGTCTTCGGGGCGCCGCTCGCCTTCGAGGCCCTGATCGCGTTCTTCTTCGAGTCGACCTTCATCGGCCTGTGGATCTTCGGCTGGGACAAGCTCCCGAAGAAGCTGCACTGCGCCACGATCTGGATCGTCTCCATCGGAACGATCCTGTCGGCGTACTTCATCATCGCCGCCAACGCCTTCATGCAGCACCCGGTCGGCTACAAGGTCGTGGAGCGGGACGGCACCAAGCGCGCGGAGCTCACCGACTTCGCGAAGGTGCTCTTCCAGGAGACGGCGCTGGTCAACTTCTTCCACGTCATCTCGGCGGCCATCCTCGTCGGCGGCGCCTTCATGACCGGCATCGCGATCTTCCACCTCCGTAAGAAGCAGCACATCCGCACCATGCGGATGTCGATGCGGCTCGGTCTGGTCACCGCGTTCGTCGGCACCCTGCTCACCGTGGTCAGCGCCGACACCCTCGGCAAGGTCATGTACGAGCAGCAGCCGATGAAGATGTCGGCCGCCGAGGCGCTGTGGGAGTCGGAGAAGCCGGCGCCCTTCTCGCTCTTCGCGTACGGCGATGTCTCCGAGGGCCACAACAAGGTCGCCATCGAGGTCCCCGGAGTGCTGTCCTTCCTCGCCAAGAACAACTTCAGCGCCGAGATCCCCGGCATCAACGACCTCAACCGGGAGGCGCAGGAGAAGTACGGTCCCGGCGACTACCGGCCCAACATCCCCACCGCCTACTGGTCCTACCGCTGGATGATCGGCTTCGGCGGGGTCTCGATGGCCCTGTGCACCGCCGGTCTGTGGCTCACGCGGAAGAAGTTCTGGCTCGCTCCGGAGCACCGTACGGGCGCGGACGACGTGCCGAAGCTGATGCTCACCAAGAACAGGGAGCTGGCGCCCAAGCTCGGCACCTGGTGGTGGCGGCTCTCCCAGTGGACGCTGATCTTCCCCCTCATCGGCACGGCCTGGGGCTGGATCTTCACCGAGACCGGGCGGCAGCCCTGGGTGGTCTACGGCGTCCTGAAGACCCAGGACGCGGTCTCGCCGGGGGTCTCGCAGGGTGAGGTGATCACTTCGCTCGTCGTCTTCACCGGGATCTACGCGATCCTCGCGGTGATCGAGGTGAAGCTGCTGCTCAAGTACATCAAGGCGGGTCCGCCCGAGCTCACCGAGGCCGACCTCAACCCGCCCACCAAGATCGGCGGCCCCGGCCCGGGATCGGGTTCCGATGACGATGCCGACGCCGACCGGCCCATGGCCTTCTCGTACTGAGGGAGTTGATCGACATGGAACTTCACGACGTCTGGTTCGTGCTGATCGCAGTCCTGTGGATCGGCTACTTCTTCCTGGAGGGCTTCGACTTCGGGATCGGCATCCTCACCAAGCTTCTCGCCCGTGACCGGACCGAGAAGCGGGTCCTCATCAACACCATCGGCCCCGTCTGGGACGGCAACGAGGTGTGGCTGCTCACGGCGGGCGGCGCGACCTTCGCCGCCTTCCCCGAGTGGTACGCGACGCTCTTCTCGGGCTTCTATCTGCCGCTCCTGCTCATCCTGCTCTGCCTGATCGTGCGGGGTGTCGCCTTCGAGTACCGGGCCAAGCGGCCCGAGGAGAAGTGGCAGCGCAACTGGGAGCAGGCCATCTTCTGGACCTCGCTGATCCCTGCGGTGATGTGGGGTGTGGCCTTCGCCAACATCACGCGCGGCGTGAAGATCGACGCCCACAAGGAGTACGTGGGCAACTTCTGGGACCTGCTGAACCCGTACGGCATCCTGGGCGGCCTGGTCACCCTGACGCTGTTCACCTTCCACGGCGCGGTCTTCGCCTCGCTCAAGACGGTGGGGGACATCCGGATGCGGGCGCGGAAGCTGGCGCTCGGGCTCGGCCTGGTGACCGCTGTCCTGGCGCTCGGATTCCTGCTCTGGACGCAGGCGGACAACGGCGACGGCAAGAGCCTGGTCGCGATGGTCGTGGCCGTGGTCGCGATGGTCGGCGCCATCGGGGCGATCAAGATGGGACGCGAGGGCTGGTCGTTCGCGCTGTCGGGCATCACGATCGCGGCCGCCGTCGCGATGCTCTTCCTGACGCTCTTCCCGAACGTCATGCCGTCGTCGCTGAACGAGGAGTGGAACCTCACGGTCACCAACGCCTCGTCGAGCCCCTACACCCTGAAGATCATGACCTGGTGCGCGGGCATCGCGACGCCGATCGTGCTGCTCTACCAGTCGTGGACCTACTGGGTGTTCCGCAAGCGGATCGGTACGCAGCACATCGCGGATGCCGCGCACTGAGTGCTTGTTCTCCGATCCCTGAGTTCAGCTTGGTCCCTGAGTTCTTCGGCAGTCTTCTTCCGGTCCCTCGGAGGGTGTGTTTCACGTGAAACCAATCGACCCGCGTCTGCTCCGGTACGCCCGCGCCACTCGGTTCTTCCTGGCCGCGGTGGTGGTCCTCGGCGTCGCCGGGGCGGGCCTGGTCGTCGCCCAGGCGATGCTGATCGCCGAGATCGTGGTCGGGGCCTTCCAGAAGGGGCTCGCCCTCGGTGACCTGCGGACGCCGGTCGTCCTGCTCGTGGCCGTCGCGGTGGGACGGGCGTTCGTCGCCTGGCTGACCGAGCTCGCCGCTCACCGGGCGAGCGCCGCGGTGAAGTCGGAACTGCGGGGGCGGCTCCTGGACCGGGCGGGGCAGTTGGGTCCCGGCTGGCTGAGCAGCCAGCGGACGGGGTCGCTGGTGGCGCTGGCCACGCGGGGCGTGGACGCGCTCGACGACTACTTCTCGCGCTATTTGCCGCAGTTGGGGCTCGCGGTGGTGATTCCGGTGGCGGTGCTCGCGCGGATCGTCACCGAGGACTGGGTGTCGGCGGCCATCATCGTCGTGACCCTGCCGCTGATCCCGGTCTTCATGATCCTGATCGGCATGGCCACGCAGAACCGGATGGACCGTCAGTGGCGGCTCCTCTCGCGTCTGTCGGGACACTTCCTGGACGTGGTGGCGGGCCTGCCGACCCTGAAGGTGTTCGGGCGCGCGAAGGCGCAGGCCGAGTCGATCCGGCAGATCACGGGTGAGTACCGGCAGGCGACGATGCGTACGCTGCGCATCGCCTTCCTGTCGTCCTTCGCGCTCGAACTCCTCGCGACCCTGTCGGTGGCGCTGGTCGCGGTGACCATCGGGATGCGGCTCGTCCACGGCGACATGGATCTGTACGTGGGTCTGGTCATCCTGATCCTGGCGCCCGAGGCCTATCTGCCCCTGCGCCAGGTCGGTGCGCAGTACCACGCGGCGGCGGAGGGGCTGTCCGCCGCCGAGGAGATCTTCGAGGTTCTGGAGGCTCCCGTACGGGTCGCGGGTGAAGCCGCCGCGCCGTCGGGGACGCTGAGCGTGGAGGGCGTGACGGTCCGGTATCCGGGGCGGTCCTCGGACGCGGTCTCCGGGGTGTCGTTCGCCGTGGAGCCCGGTGAGACCGTGGCTCTGGTCGGGCCCAGCGGGGTGGGCAAGTCGACGCTGCTCGACGTGATCCTCGGGTTCGTCGAGCCCGCCGAGGGGCGGGTGCGCGTCGGGGGCGTCGACCTCGCCGAGGTCGCGCCGGAGCGGTGGCGGGAGCGGATCGCCTGGGTGCCCCAGCGTCCGCACCTGTACGCCGGGTCCATCGCGGAGAACGTACGCCTCGCGCGGCCGGACGCGGACGATGCCTCCGTGCGGGACGCGTTGGAGTCGGCGGGGGCCTGGGAGTTCGTGTCCGCGCTGCCGCGTGGCGTGGAGACACCGCTCGGGGAGGACGGCGCGGGTCTGTCCGCCGGGCAGCGGCAGCGGCTCGCCTTGGCGCGGGCGTTCCTGGCCGACCGTCCCGTGGTCCTGCTGGATGAGCCGACGGCTGCCCTGGACGGGGAGACCGAGGCCGGGGTCGTCGAGGCGGTGCGGCGGCTGGCCGTGGGGCGGACCGTGCTGCTTGTCGTGCACCGGCCTGCGTTGCTGGCGGTGGCGGACCGGGTCGTACGGCTGGGCGCCGCCCGGCAGCGTGAGCTGGACGGGGCGTCGCTTTCGCGGGCAGCGGTGGACGCGGGGGCGGGCGACCGGGCCTTGGGGCACCCGGAGACGCAGGTCGCCCCGGTGGACGCGTACGAGAGCCCCCGGCCCAAGGGCGACGTCCTTGCCCGGGTGCGAGGGGCCGCGCAGGCACGCAAGGGCAAGCTCGCGCTCGCCCTGCTCCTCGGCGCCCTGGCGATCGGCAGCTCCGTGGGGCTGATGGCCACCTCCGGGTACCTGATCAGCCGGGCTTCGGAGCAGCCGCCGGTGATGTACCTGATGATCGCCGTGACGGCTACCCGCGCCTTCGGCCTGGGCCGTGCCGTCTTCCGTTACGCGGAGCGCCTCGTCTCGCACGACGCCGTCCTGCGCATGCTGGCCGACACCCGCGTGGCCGTCTACCGGCGCCTCGAGCGCCTGGCCCCGGCCGGGCTGCGGAAGGCGCGCCGCGGTGACCTGCTCTCCCGTCTGGTCGCCGACGTGGACGCCCTGCAGGACTACTGGCTGCGCTGGCTCCTGCCCGCGTCGGCCGCCGCGCTGGTCGGCGCCGGAGCGGTCGGCTTCACCGCCTGGCTGCTGCCCGAGGCCGGCGCGGTCCTCGCCGTCGGTCTGCTCCTCGCCGGGGTGGGCGTACCGCTGCTCTCCGGAGCCGTCGCCCGCCGGGCGGAGCGCAAGCTCGCCCCCGCGCGCGGGGCGCTGGCCACCCGCGTGGCCGATCTGCTCACCGGCACCGCCGAGTTGACGGTCGCGGGAGCCCTGGGCCGGCGTACGGCCAAGGCGAAGGAGGCCGACGCCGAGCTGACCCGGATCGCGTCACGGACCGCCACGGCCACCGCGCTCGGCGACGGCCTCGGCGCGCTCGCCACCGGACTCACCGTGACCGCCGCCGCTGCCGTCGGAGTGCAGGCGCTGTACGACGGGCGGCTCAGCGGCGTCGCGCTCGCCGTGGTCGTCCTCACCCCGCTCGCCGCCTTCGAGGCCGTCCTGGGTCTGCCGCTCGCCGTGCAGTACCGCCAGCGCGTCAGGAAGAGCGCCGAGCGCGTCTACGAGGTCCTCGACGCCCCCGAACCCGTACCCGAGCCCGCCGAGCCCGCACAGCGCCCGCAGACGCCCTTCCCGCTCCTCGTGGAGGGTCTGCACGCCCGGTACGAGGGCCAGGACCGGGACGCGCTCGCGGGCGTCGGCCTGACCCTGGAGCGCGGGCGCCGTATCGCGGTGGTCGGTCCTTCGGGTTCCGGCAAGACGACGCTCGCCCAGGTGCTGCTGCGCTTCCTCGGGGCGAGCGAGGGGACGTACAGCCTGGGCGGCACGGACGCGGCCACCCTTGACGGCGACACCGTGCGTGAACTGGTCGGGCTGTGCGCGCAGGACGCGCACATCTTCGACAGCTCCGTACGCGAGAACCTGCTCATCGCGCGGAAGGGCGCCTCCGACGACGAGCTGCGCGGCGCCCTCGCGCGGGCCCGGCTGCGGGAGTGGACCGACTCGCTCCCGGAGGGCCTCGACACCCTGGTCGGCGAGCACGGGGCGCGTCTCTCCGGAGGCCAGCGCCAGCGCATCGCCCTGGCCCGCGCGCTGCTCGCGGACTTCCCCGTGCTCGTCCTCGACGAGCCGGCCGAACACCTCGATCTGCCGACCGCCGACGCCCTCACCGACGATCTCCTCGCCGCCACCGAGGGCCGTACGACGCTGCTCATCACGCACCGGCTCGCCGGGCTCGACGCGGTGGACGAGGTGATCGTCCTGGACGCGGGTCAGGTGGTGCAGCGTGGTGCGTACGCGGACCTCGTCCTTGTGGACGGGCCGCTGCGGCGCATGCTGGAACGGGAGCGGGCGGCCGACCTGCTGATGACGGCCGCCGGATAGGGGCTCGGGGCAGGCCCCGAGCCCAGGCCCCGACTTTCCTCGCCAAATAGGACTAACTACTCTCAAAGGCATGTCAGCCCCCTCGGCCTCCGCCGACTCTCCGCAACCCGACGGCTCATCGGACGCCATAGAGGCCGCGAAGAAGGCGACCCGCAGCCTGCAGGGGCTCTCCCCCGAGCTCACCGCGCGCGTGCCGCAGCTTTTGGAGGCGATGCGCTCCGTCGGCGCCGGGCTCGAACTGCACACCACCCTCGTCCGCATCTGCGAGACGGCGGCCGAGCTCGCGGACGCCCACTACGCGGCGATCGGCGTCGTCTCCGAAGACGGCAAAGGGCTCTCCGACTTCGTCCCCGTCGGAATCGGCGAGGAGGCCGCCGAGCGGATCGGACGGCTGCCCGACGGGCACAAGGGGCTGCTCGGCGCCCTCATCCACCAGCCGGAGACCCTGCGTCTCGCAGATCTCTCCGCCGACCCGCGCTCGTGCGGCTTCCCGGCACACCACCCGCCCATGCGGACCTTCCTCGGCGTCCCCATCCGCGTACAGGGCGAGATCTTCGGCAACCTCTACCTGACCGAGAAGCGGGGCGGCGCCGACTTCAACGAGTACGACGTGCACATGGTCCGCGTCCTCGCGACGGAGGCGGGCATCGCCATCGGCAACGCACGCCTCTACGAAGCGGCCATGCAGCGCGAACGCTGGATCGACGGCTCCGTGGCGGTCACCACGGCCCTGCTCTCGGGCAGCGACGCGGAGGAGGCGCTCGCCGTCGTGGCCGAACAGGCCCGCCATCTCGCCGACTCGGCCGCCGGGATCGTGCTCCTGCCCGACGACGAGGGCGGCATGGAGATCGTCGCCGTCTCCTCGGACGAACCCTCCGGACTGCTCGGCGTGGTCGTCCCCCCGGAGAGCCGCATCATCACCGACCTGCTCGCAGGGGACTCCGTGTTCCTCGACGACGCGGCCACGGACCCGCGCGTCATGACCGACCTGGCCCGCGGCTACGGACCCGTCATGATGCTGCCTCTCCAGAGCGACGGCCGCGTCATGGGGACGCTCGTCACGCCACGCGCGCGTGGCGCCCGGCCGTTCAGCGAGACCGAGCGGACCCTCGCCACCCAGTTCGCCTCGCAGGCCGCGCTCGCGCTGATGATGGCCGAGGCACAGCGCGACCGCGAACGGCTCGCGGTGTACGAGGACCGCGACCGGATCGCACGGGACCTGCACGACCTCGTGATCCAGCGCCTGTTCGCCACCGGGATGATGCTGGAGAGCGCCCAGCGCAGGTCCGTCGTGCCCGAGGTGCAGACGGGTGTGGGCAAGGCCGTCGACGAGCTTGACGTGACGATCCAGGAGATCCGGACGGCGATCTTCGCCTTGCAGCAGGGCCCGGCCGAGGCTCCTTCGGGGCTGCGTACGCGGGTCCTGCGCGAGATCAACATGGCCGCGGTGCCGCTCGGCTTCAAGCCCACGCACCACTTCGTGGGCCCCGTCGACACCGTGGTCGGCGAGCTCACCGGGAAGAACCTCATCGCGGCCCTGCGCGAGGCGCTGTCCAACGCGTTCCGGCACGCGCGGGCCGATCGCATCGACGTCGTCGTCGACGCGACGGTGATCCTGCCCGACGGACAGCAGGGCGTACGCCTGACGGTCTCGGACGACGGGGTCGGCATCGCGGAGGGCGGCCGGCGCAGCGGCCTGAAGAACCTCAAGAGGCGCGCGGAGTCGCTCGGCGGGGACAGTTGGTACGGGCCCGGCATCGGCGAGGACGGCGGGGGCACGGCTGTGGTGTGGCAGGCGCCTTACTAGCCCTGCCAGGAGGGGTGGGGGCCCGTGGGGGTCCCTGGTCTGATGGAGCCCCAGGGACCGGCCCATTCGTGCGTCTCGGTCTCGCTACAGGTCCTGCTGTTCGCTCAGGATCTGTTCGATGACGACCGCCACGCCGTCCTCGTTGTTGGCGACCGTGCGGCCCGATGCGGCGGCGAGCACGTCCGGGTGCGCGTTGCCCATCGCGAACGACGTGCCCGCCCAGGAGAGCATCTCGATGTCGTTCGGCATGTCCCCGAAGGCGACGACCTCCGCGGGCGTGATGCCACGCTCGGCGCAGCACAGCTCCAGCGTGCTGGCCTTGGACACTCCCGGACCGCTGATCTCGAGCAGGGCGCTCGGGCTCGAACGGGTGATCTCGACCTGGCCGCGCACGGCCTCGCGGGCCACGGCCAGGAAGTCGTCGGGCGCGATCTCGGGGTGGAAGGCGAGCACCTTCAGGATGGGCTGGGTCGCGTTCTCGGAGTCCTCGGCGAGCAGCTTCTCCGCGGGGGCGACGCTCTCGCCGGGCTCCAGGTGCAGGGGCGGGTACGTCGGTTCGTGGTGCAGTCCGCCGGTCCGCTCGACCGCGAAGGACGTGCCGGGGGCCGCCGCGCGCAGCAGGCGGACGACGTCGAGCGCGTCCTCGCGCCGCAGCTCCCGCACCTTCACGAAGCGATGGCCGCCCGACCCGTCGTGCAGGTCGACCACGGCTGCGCCGTTGCCGCAGATGGCGAGGCCGTGGCCGTGCACGTGAGCGCTGACGACGTCCATCCAGCGTGCCGGGCGGCCGGTCACGAAGAAGACCTCGATCCCGGCCCGCTCGGCGGCGGCGAGTGCGGCGACGGTGCGGTCGGACACGGACTTGTCGTCACGAAGGAGGGTGCCGTCCAGGTCCGTGGCGATCAGCCGGGCCTTGGGCCGATGGGGGGCGGATGCGGCCGGGGTCTTGGGCCGTGGGGTAGCTGAGGTCACGCCATCGATTGTCCCGCACCTGCGTGCACGGGCGTGCGCTGGGGCGCACATCTGAGTGCCTTTATGCCCCTGCTGTGCTGCCTCCCAGCTGCACGAGCGCCTCCGTGGCGATCCGCTCGAAAGTCTTCTCGTCGGCCGCGAAATCCGTTCCCGGCAGCGGCCAGTGCAGCACGATCTCGTTGAAGCCCAGCTCAGCGTGGTTGCCGGCGAAGTCGACGAAGGCGTCGAAGGAGTCGAGGGGGCGGTCCGGGGTGAACCCGGTGAGGAGGATCTTGTCGAGCTCGGCGACGTCCCGGCCGATCGTGTCGCAGGCCGCGGCGAGCTTGTCGGCCTGTCCGCGGATGGCTTGAAGTGATTGCTCCGGGGTGCCGTTCTCGAAGAGTTTGGGGTCGCCGGTGGTCACCCACGCCTGCCCGTGGCGCGCGGCGAGCTTCAGGCCGCGCGGTCCGGTGGCGGCGACCGCGAAGGGCAGCCGGGGGCGCTGGACGCAGCCCGGGATGTTGCGGACCTCGGACGCGGAGTAGTACTCGCCCTCGTACGAGACGACGTCCTCGGTGAGAAGGCGGTCGAGCAGCGGCAGGAACTCGCCGAAGTGATCGGCTCGTTCGCGCGGGGTCCAGGGCTCCTCGCCCGCCTTGAGCAGCGCGGTGGCGTCGAAACCGTTGCCGCCCGCGCCGATGCCGAGGGTGATCCGGCCGTCGGACACGTCGTCCAGCGTGATCAGGTCCTTGGCGAGGGTCACCGGGTGTCGGAAGTTCGGCGACGTGACCAGGGTGCCCAGGCGCAGCCTGTCGGTGGCGGCCGCGGCGGCGGTCAGGGTCGGCACCGCGCCGAACCAGGGTCCGTCGCGGAAGGTCCGCCAGGAGAGGTGGTCATAGGTGTACGCGGTGTGGAACCCCAGCTCCTCCGCACGCTGCCAGCGCTCCTTGCCCCCCTCGTGCCAGCGGCGGACGGGCAGGATCACGGTGCTCAGACGCAAACTCATGTATCAGAGCGTATGCCCCCGGAAACCGCGTCCTCGCAGCTCGCCCCGGTCGGGCGAGTGTCTGGGCGGGTCAGTGTCCGGCCGGGAAGCGGAGATATTCGGGGGGCACGGCGGCGGTGAGCCAGACGCCGTTGGCGCTGACCTGGAAGACGTGCCCGTCGCGGTGCATCGCGCCCGTGTCGACGGAGAGAACGACGGGCCGTCCGCGGCGGGCTCCGACGCGGGTGGCGGTCTCGCGGTCGGGAGACAGGTGCACGGCGTGCCGGTTCATGGGCCGCAGACCCTCGGCGCGGATCGCGTCGATGTTGCGGGCCACCGTGCCGTGGAAGAGGTACGCGGGTGGGGTGGCCGGAGGCAGATCCAGGTCGACGTCGACGGAGTGGCCCTGGCTGGCGCGGATCCGGCCGCCCTCGACGGCGAAGCGCTGTTTGTCGTTCGTGGCCACCGCGTGATCGAGCTCGGCGCGGGTGAAGCGGAAACCGTGGGCCGCGGCCGCCGCGACAAGGGCGTCGATCTCCACCCAGCCGTTCTCGTCGAGCGTGAGGCCGATTCGCTCCGGCTGATGGCGCAGGTGCTTGGAAAGGTATTTCGACACCTTCACGGTGCGACGCTCGTCCGCCGCGTCGGCGGAGGGGGCTTCTCCATTCACCCGTTCAGCCTCGCTCCGAACCGTTTTCCCCGCTCTTGATTTTCGTCCACCGACTTTTCATCCGCCACTTTTCGTCCACAGGTTTGATCCACAACCAAGTCCAGTTATCCACAGGGGAATTGGCGATTCTGTGGACAACACGCTTGCTGTTTAGGCGCTTTGATCAACAATGCGCTCATTGCTCTGACTTGCCGCAAGCGCGTCCAATGTCCTGGCCTGCACCTCACGTTCAGCTGCCGCTGTGACGAAGGCCGCGGCGTTCTCCCGCCCAACCAACGCCTCCACGGCCTGCATTGTTGCCGCGGGCAAGGCCACCGGGAGCGGCTCATTCGTACGTTCGGTCGGGTGCCCCGCGGCGAGGTGGTGCTGCAGATGGCGTGTGGCGAACAGGCGCATGGCACGCGCCAGTTCGGCGTCGACCGATTGCTGGGCCAGCGGCCTCAGGCGCCGGACGAGAGCGGCTGCCTCCGCCGCGTCCGCCTCGCTCGGCGGATGCTGACCGAGATAGCGCGCGAATACGTGCTCGGTGGTGAACTCCAGGAAACGGGCGGCTATGTGCTCGACCTGCCCCCTCAACTCCCGCAAATGGCCCGAGATCGCGGACAGCGGAACCCCGGCCGCGTGCAACTCCACCGCCACCGCCAGCTCTTGAGGGCTTGGCACCAGGAATTCGTCGTCCCGTCCCGGTACGGGCTCAAGCACGCCGAGGGCGATCGCGTCGGCCACCGCGGCCTCGTCCGGCTCCCCGCCGAACGCGGCGTCCAGCTCCGCCCGGGTCATCCGGTCGGCCTTCTCGTCCGTCCACGGGCCGCCGACCTCGGCCACGAGGCCCAGGACGCCACCGAGCCCCCGTCCCGCGTCCCAGGCTTCGAGCAGCTCTTTGATGGAGGCCAGGGTGTAGCCCCTGTCGAGCAGGTCGGCGATCTGTCTCAACCGGGCCAGATGCGTGTCGCCGTACACGTTGGCCCGGCCGCGCCGCTCGGGCCGGGGGAGCAGGCCGCGGTCCTGGTAGGCGCGGATGGTGCGGACCGTGGCGCCGCTGTGGTGCGCCAGGTCCTCGATGCGGTACTCCGCCGGCCTGTGCGCGGTGCCGTGATCCACGAGTCCCTGCCCGGTGTCCGACTGCTCGTCCACGCTCCCCGCCTCCGTAAACCCTCGTGCTAGGCGATGGCCGCTCGGCCGACCGCAGCGGCCGCGGCCCGCGCCGCGGGTGACTCCGTCAGATAGTCGACGGCCTTGCGCAACGAGCCTTCCTGCGAGGGATGGTACGACCGCCGCAGGTAGCGGGGTATGGCCGCGCCGAGCTCCCGCCAACTGGGCAGCAGCCCCTTCCTGACAGCCCTGTTGTGCTCCGCCAGGGAGTAGCGAAGGAGCCCCGCGAGCTGGGGGTCCCGGCGCATCAGATAGGCGGTGCCCCAGACCCACAGGTACAGCATCACGGGCGCCGTGACCGTCATGCCCGCGATGCGACGGGCATAGCGGGGCAGGCCCGCGCCGGCGCAGTGCTGGTACATGTCGAAGGCGACCGAGCGGTGCTCGACCTCCTCCGCGCCGTGCCAGCGCAGCAGGTCGAGCATGACCGCGTCGGCGTCCGCACGGTCCAGACCCTCGGCGTGCAGCACCCAGTTCCCCAGGACCGCCGTGAACTGCTCGATCGCCGCGACCACCGCGAGGCGGAACCGCAGCCACTCCTGCGTCGGTATCGGAGCACCCAACGGCGGCGTCTCGCCGAGCAGTTTCTCGAAGAGGAAGTCGACGTACTTGGTGAACGCGGCGGTGTCGAGGCGCTGCGCCGCAAGGTGGTCGAGCACATGCGCGTGCTGCACGCTGTGCGTGGCCTCCTGACCCATGAAGCCCTTGACGTCCTTCAGCAGCACCGGATCGGTGACCAGGGGCAGGCCTTCCTTGAAGACCTTCACGAACCACCGCTCCCCCGCGGGGAGAAGCAGATGCAGCACGTTGATCACGTGGGTGGCGGTGGGCTCGTCCGGTATCCAGTGCAGCGGGGTCCGCTCCCAGTCGAACGAGACCCGGCGCGGAACGATCGTGTAGTGCTCCTCGGTGTTCGTGCCGGTGCTTTTCTCCGTGCTCACAGCGGCGGCTCCAATCGGGCTATCGCGCGCAGGGCCTTGGGCGTGAAGCGGGACATGAGGTGGGCGCCACGGGCCTCCGGGGTGACCGGGACCACGGCCTGGTTCTTGACGACCGCGCGCAGGATCGCGTCCGCGACCTTCTCCGGCGGGTAGTTCCGCAGGCCGTACAGGCGCGAGGTCTTCTTCTGGCGGCGCTTCTCCTCCTCGGCGTCGACGCCGGCGAAGTGCGTGGTCGCCGTGATGTTCGTGTTCACGAAGCCCGGGCATATCGCGGAGACCCCGATGCCCTGGCCCGCGAGCTCCGCGCGCAGGCACTCGCTGAGCATCAGGACGGCGGCCTTGGAGGTGCTGTAGGCGGGCAGGGCCTTGGACGGCTGATACGCCGCCGCGGACGCCGTGTTGACGATGTGGCCGCCCTGGCCGCGCTCGGCCATCTGCTTGCCGAAGAGCCGGCAGCCGTGGATCACGCCCCACAGATTGACGTCGAGGACCTTCTTCCAGTCCTCGGCGCTCGTGTCGAGGAACGAGCCGGAGAGCCCGATGCCCGCGTTGTTCACCAGGACGTCGACGATGCCGTACTCCCTGGCGACCTTCTCGGCGAGCTTCTCCATGGCCTGCTCGTCGGTGACGTCGACCGTCTCACCCCAGGCCTGGGGGGCGCCGATCAGGCGCGACATCTCCGCCGTGCGGGCGGCGCTCTCCGCGTCCCGGTCGACGGCCACGACGCGTGCGCCCGCCTCGGCGAACGCGAACGCGGTGGCACGCCCGATGCCGCTGCCCGCCCCGGTGACCAGGACCAGCTGGCCGCCGAAACGATCGGCGTGCTTGCCCGTGGCCACGCTGTCGTTCGCGGGCACGCCGTCCTCGTTCGACGTCACGAAGTCGGTGATCCACGCGGCCAGTTGGTCGGGGCGCGTGCGGGGCACCCAGTGCTTGGCCGGGATGCTGCGGCGCACCAGCTCCGGGGCCCACAGCTCCAGCTCGTCGTAGAGCCGCTCCGACAGGAAGATGTCGCCGGAGGGCGTGATGAGCTGGACGGGGGCGTGCGCGTACGCATCGGCGCGGGGCCTGCGCATCCGGGCGCGGACGTTGTCGCGGTAGAGCCACGCTCCGTGCGCGGCGTCCGACGGCAGCGACGACGTCGGGTAGTCGCCCGCGGGCACCTTCTCCATGCGCTGGAGGATCTTCGGCCACTGCTTGCCGAGCGGTCCGCGCCACGCGAGCTCGGGGAGCACCGGGGTGTGCAGCATGTACACGTACCAGGACTTGGCGCCCTGGCCGAGGAGCTGGCCGACCTTGCGGGGCGTGGGCCGGGTCATCCGCTTCTTGATCCAGTGCCCGAAGTGGTCGAGTGAGGGCCCCGACATCGAGGTGAAGGACGCGATGCGCCCCTCGGTGCGCTTGACCGTGACGAACTCCCAGGCCTGCACCGAACCCCAGTCGTGACCGACCAGATGCACCGGTTTGTCCGGGCTCACCGCGTCGGCGACGGCCATGAAGTCGTCGGTCAGCTTCTCCAGCGTGAAGCCGCCGCGCAACGGCTGCGGAGCCGTCGACCTGCCGTGGCCACGCACGTCGTACAGCACGACATGGAAGCGGTCGGCGAGGCGCTCGGCCACCTCCGACCAGACCTCCTTGGAGTCCGGGTAGCCGTGCACGAGCAGCACCGTGGGCTGAGTCGCGTCGCCGAGCTCGGCGACGCACAGTTCCACCCCGCCCGTGTGCACCCAGCGCTCGCGGGCGCCCTTGATCCCCTTGGTGATTCCTCCCGTGGTCATGCGGCGGCCCTCTCTTCAGCCCAGCGCCGCACATGCGGCAGATCGTCGTCCAGCCAGAACGCGCTCTGCTCGGGATCCCTGGAGTCGGTGACGACCAGGATCTCCTCGAACTTCGCGCCCGTACCCCTGAATCCGAGGTGCGGTTCGACCGCCCAGAGCCCCTTCTGGGGCGGGTGGTCGGAGAATTTGTACGGCGACCAGAGCGGCGACCAGCCGTCGCGGTGGCCGTGGATCGCATCGCTCGCGAGGCCCTTCAGGGACTGCGTGCCGAAGCCGAAGACGTTCGGCGACAGCCGGCGCTCCTTGACCCGGTCGACCTTGTGCGCGATGACGCCGAAGGGATACGCGCGATGACGGTTGGCATAGCCCTGGCGCACCATGAGCCGGTCCACGTCCTCATAGATCTCGCGCAGTGGGCGGCGCTCACGCACCTCGCGCAGGAGCAGCTCGCGGTGTGCCTCCAGGTCGGCGAGCAGCTTGTCGTGCACGGGGTTGAGACCGAGGCAGCCCGAGTAGCCGATGTCCGCCGTGTAGCCCTTGTAGACCGGAGCCATGTCGAGGATTAAGGGCATCCCCGGCTCGAGCCGGCGGTTGGTGGGGAAGAACTGCAGCGGTATGCGGAAGTTCACGAACGCCGTGCGGTCCCCGAACCAGGCGAAGGGCAGGTGGAACCAGTCCCGCACACCCCGCTCACGCAGCCAGTCACGCTGCATCCGAGCCGCCTCGCGCTCGGTCACCCCTGGCCGGAGCTGCGCCGCGACCGCCTCCGCGCATTCATACGCGAGGGTCTGAACTTCCCTGAACCCCCGCAGCTCCGCGGAGAGTTCACCTGCCACTGCTGAGGTCATGCCACCGTCCGTCCGTGTCCGGTCCATCGCAGTACGCGTCCGTAACTTGACACTGATGAATGTGACAATGCTCGGCGGCTACGTCAATAGCTGTGCACGAGCCGGCCCCGACTCCAGGGCCGGCTGCGGGTTGTCCCCGAGGGGTCGACCTCAGGAGGACCCTTACGGGCCCGTAATACCGGAGAGTGAGGCGAGGACAAGACCCTGGTCTGACGCCTGATGTGGCCTGCGCCACTACCTTCGAATCGTGACTGTGATCGCGACCGAAAGCCTGAGCAAGCGGTTCCCGAGGGTGACCGCGCTTGACCGGCTCTCCATGGATATCGGGCCCGGTGTGACCGGACTCGTCGGAGCCAACGGAGCCGGCAAGTCCACTCTGATCAAGATCCTCCTGGGTCTGTCCCCCGCCACGGAGGGCACCGCCGCCGTGCTCGGCCTCGACGTCGCCACCAGTGGCGGCCAGATCCGTGAGCGTGTCGGCTATATGCCCGAGCACGACTGCCTGCCGCCGGACGTCTCGGCCACCGAGTTCGTCGTCCACATGGCGCGCATGTCCGGGCTGCCTCCCACGGCGGCCCGCGAGCGCACCGCGGACACGCTGCGGCACGTCGGGCTGTACGAGGAGCGCTACCGCCCCATCGGGGGTTATTCGACGGGCATGAAACAGCGCGTGAAGCTCGCGCAGGCCCTCGTCCACGACCCCGACCTGGTCTTCCTCGACGAACCGACCAACGGCCTCGACCCCGTGGGCCGCGACGAGATGCTCGACCTCATCCGCCGCGTCCACACGGACTTCGGCATCTCCGTCCTGGTCACCTCGCACCTGCTCGGCGAGCTGGAACGCACCTGCGACCACGTCGTCGTCATCGACGGCGGCAAGCTCCTGCGGTCCAGCTCCACCACCGACTTCACCCAGACCACCACGACGCTGGCGGTCGAGGTGACGGACACCGACGAACACCCCGACGGCACCAAGGTGTTCCGCGACGCGCTGCAGGGCCGGGGCGTGGCCACCCACGAGGGAAGCGGCCTGCCCGGCGCCGGGCACACCGTGCTGCTCGAAGCGACCGGCGACGAGACGTACGACCTGGTCCGCGACCTCGTGGCGGACCTGGGCCTCGGTCTGGTCCGGATGGAACAGCGCAGGCACCACATCGCCGAGGTCTTCCAGTCCGAACAAAACGAGCAACCCGAGCAACCCGAGCAGACGGATGCGCGGAAGGAGGCGGTCCGCCATGGCGGTTGAGCAGCCCCCGGCACACGCCGGTGAACAGACCCAGATCCACAACATCGGCTATCGCAACTACGACGGCCCGCGCCTGGGCCGCGCCTACGCCCGCCGCTCGCTCTTCTCACAGAGCCTGCGCGGGGCGTACGGACTCGGCCGCTCGGCCAAGTCCAAGGTTCTCCCCATGATCCTCTTCGCGGTGATGTGCGTCCCCGCCGCGATCATGGTGGCGGTCGCCGTGACCACCAAGGCGAACGAACTCCCCGTCGAGTACACCCGATACGCGATCCTGCTGCAGGCCGTCATCAGTCTCTACCTCGCCGCCCAGGCCCCCCAGACGGTCTCCCGCGACCTGCGCTTCAAGACCGTCCCCCTCTACTTCTCCCGCCCCATCGAGCACAGCGACTACGTACGCGCCAAGTTCGCGGCGATGGCCTCGGCCCTCTTCATCCTCACGGCTGCACCGCTGCTCGTCCTCTACGTGGGGGC
Organism: Streptomyces sp. NPDC051214; assembly: GCF_040682375.1. Taxonomy (NCBI): domain Bacteria; kingdom Bacillati; phylum Actinomycetota; class Actinomycetes; order Kitasatosporales; family Streptomycetaceae; genus Streptomyces; species Streptomyces sp. NPDC051214. The sequence continues at coordinate 62,663 of NZ_JBFBAT010000017.1, read as the reverse complement.
GCTGCTGGCCAAGCTCGACTTCGCCGACCAGACCAAGGGCTTCGGCCAGGGCCTCGTCTCCGTGGCACTCCTCTCGCTCCTCTTCTCCGGCATCGCCCTCGTCGTCTCGGCCGTCACACCCCGCCGCGGCTTCGGGATCGCCGCCGTCATCGCCGTACTGACCATCAGCTACGGAGCGGTGTCCACGGTCCAGGCCATCGCCCACGAACAGGGCAGCACCGACGCCCTCGCCTGGCTCGGCCTCTTCTCGCCGATCACCCTGATCGACGGCGTACAGTCCGCCTTCCTCGGCGCGACCTCCGCCTTCCCCGGAGGGGAAGGCCCCTCGTCCGGCACGGGCGCGGTCTACGTGATCGTCGTCCTCGCCCTCATCGCGGGCTGCTACGGCGCACTGCTGCGCCGCTACCGAAAGGTCGGGCTGTGAGCACGATCAACATCGACCACACCAGCCGCTGGTTCGGCAACGTGGTGGCGGTCAACGACATCACGATGAACGTCGGCCCGGGGGTCACCGGCCTCCTCGGTCCGAACGGCGCGGGGAAGTCCACCCTCATCAACATGATGGGAGGATTCCTCGCCCCCTCCACCGGCAGCGTCACCCTCGACGCCAAGCCGATCTGGCGCAACGAACAGATCTACAAGGACATCGGCATCGTCCCCGAGCGCGAGGGGATGTACGACTTCCTCACCGGGCGCGAATTCGTCGTCGCCAACGCCGAGTTGCACGGTCTGGACAAGCGGGCCGCGCACAAGGCCCTCGCCACGGTCGAGATGGAGTACGCGCAGGACCGCAAGATCTCGACGTACAGCAAGGGCATGCGCCAGCGCGTGAAGATGGCGTCCGCCCTCGTCCACGAACCCTCCGTGCTCCTGCTCGACGAACCGTTCAACGGCATGGACCCCCGCCAGCGCATGCAGCTGATGGACCTGCTGCGGCGCATGGGGGACGAGGGCCGCACGGTCCTGTTCTCCTCGCACATCCTCGAGGAGGTCGAGCAACTGGCCTCGCACATCGAGGTGATCGTGGCCGGCCGGCACGCGGCGAGCGGCGACTTCCGCAAGATCCGGCGCCTGATGACCGACCGCCCCCACCGCTACCTCGTGCGTTCGAGCGACGACCGCGCCCTGGCCGCCGCCCTGATCGCGGACCCGTCGACGGCGGGAATCGAAGTCGACCTCAAGGAAGGCGCCCTGCGCATCCAGGCCATCGACTTCGGGCGTTTCACCGCCCTGTTGCCACGCATCGCCCGCGATCACGACATCCGGCTTCTCACGGTCTCGCCCTCGGACGAGTCCCTCGAGTCGGTCTTCTCCTATCTCGTCGCGGCCTGAAGGGAGCCATCGTGTACGACCCCACTGTCGCCCGGCTCACCTACCGGGCCCTGCTCGGCCGCCGCCGGGCACTGATCCTCCTGGCCCTGCCCGTCCTGCTGATCGTCATCGCCGCAGCCGTCCGCGGATTCAACGGCGCCGACGACCAGGTCGCCTCCGACCTCCTCGGCGGCTTCGCGCTCGCCACGATGGTGCCGATCATCGGCGTCATCGCGGGCACCGGAGCCATCGGCCCGGAGATCGACGACGGCTCCGTCGTCTATCTCCTCTCCAAGCCGGTCAAGCGGCCCACGATCATCACCACCAAGCTCACCATCGCCATCGCCGTCACCATGGCGTTCTCCGCGGTCCCGACGTTCATCGCGGGCATGATCCTGAACGGCAACGGCCAGCAGATCGCCGTGGCGTACACGATCGCCGCCCTGGTCGCCTCCATCGCGTACGCGGCGATCTTCCTGCTCCTGGGCACCATCACCCGGCACGCGGTCGTCTTCGGGCTCGTCTACGCCCTCGTGTGGGAGACCCTCTTCGGGTCGCTGGTCCCTGGCGCACGCACGCTCAGCGTCCAGCAGTGGTCGCTCGCCGTCGCCCAGAAGACGGCGGGCGGCGACCTGGTCACCTCGGACGTCGGACTGCCGGCCGCCACGGCGCTCCTTGTCGGCGTCACGGTCCTCGCCACCTGGTACGCCGGACAGAAGCTGCGGTCGCTGACGCTGGCCGGGGAGGAGTGATAAATCCGGTGGCGGGACGCATCGGGGCGCGGGCACAGTAGTTGTGTCACCGCGCCACGACCCTGGCGCCCACACACCGGGAGAGGAGCCGACGTGTCCTTCATCAGTCCGTCGAGTTCCCGGCAGGGCAGCCCGCGGCAGGCTTCGGAGTAGTCACTCGCTCCGTAGAGCCCCGCCCACGGGGGAGCTGTCCGGGGCGGCCGCTTCGAGCGCGCACGTCGCTGCGCGGGCCGCCCACCCGACCACGCAATGAGCCGGGCACCGCCATGCGGTGCCCGGCTCACTGCGTACTGTCTGCTGCGTACTGCCCGGAACTACTGGCCGAGAAGCTTCTCCAGCACCACCGCGATGCCGTCGTCCTCGTTCGACGCCGTCACCTCGTCGGCCACCGTCTTGAGCTCCTCATGGGCGTTGGCCATCGCCACGCCATGGGCCGCCCAGCCGAACATCGGTATGTCGTTGGGCATGTCCCCGAAAGCGATCGTGTCCGCGGCCTTCGCGCCGAGGCGCCGTGCCGCGAGGGAGAGGCCCGTCGCCTTGGAGAGGCCGAGGGGAAGCAGCTCGACGATGCCTTCGCCGGCCATCGTCACGCCGACCAGGCCCCCCGCCACCTGGCGCGCCACCGAGGCCAGCTCGTCGTCGCTCAGGCCCGGGTGCTGGACGTACACCTTGTTCAGCGGTGCGGCCCACAGCTCGGCGACATCCGTGAAGGGGACGGCGGGCAGCGGACCGTCCTGCACCACGTACCCAGGGCCGACGATCACTTCGCCGTCGAGGCCGTCACGGCTCGCGGCAAGCGCCAGCGGGCCGATCTCCGCCTCTATCTTGGCGAGGGCGATACCGGCGAGCTGCCGGTCGAGTGTGACCGACGTGAGTAGCCGGTGCTCGCCCGCGTGATAGACCTGCGCGCCCTGCCCGCACACGGCCAGGCCGTCATAGCCCAGGTCGTCGAGGATGTGCCGGGTCCAGGGCACGGCACGGCCGGTGACGATGATGTGCGCGGCGCCCGCCGCGGTGGCCGCGGTGAGCGCGTCGCGCGTACGCGCCGAGACCGTGTCGTCGGAGCGCAGCAGCGTTCCGTCGAGGTCGGTCGCGACGAGCTTGTACGGGAAGGACGGCGTGGCGGGAGCAGGGTGGCTCACTTGTTGATGGGCTCCAAGATCTCTCGTCCCCCCAGGTACGGACGCAGTACCTCGGGCACCCACACGGAGCCGTCGGCCTGCTGGTGGTTCTCCAGAAGGGCGACGATCGTGCGCGGGACGGCGCACAGCGTGCCGTTCAGCGTCGCGAGCGGCTGCATGACCTTCTTGCCGTCGCTGTTGTCGCGCATACGGATCGACAGGCGGCGGGCCTGGAAACCGTCGCAGTTCGACGCGGAGGTCAGCTCGCGGTACTTGCCCTGCGTCGGGATCCACGCCTCGCAGTCGAACTTGCGCGAGGCCGAGGCGCCCAGGTCACCCGTGGCCACGTCGATCACCTGGAAGGGCAGACCGAGGCCCGTCAGCCACTGCTTCTCCCACTCCAGGAGGCGCTGGTGCTCGTTCTCCGCGTCCGCCGGGTCGACGTACGAGAACATCTCGACCTTGTCGAACTGGTGCACGCGGAAGATGCCGCGGGTGTCCTTGCCGTACGTGCCGGCCTCGCGGCGGAAGCAGGGCGAGAAGCCCGCGTACCGCAGGGGCAGCTTGTCGGCGTCGATGATCTCGTCCATGTGGTAACCGGCGAGCGCGACCTCGGAGGTGCCGACCAGGTAGTAGTCGTCCTTCTCCAGGTGGTAGACGTTCTCGGCGGCCTGGCCGAGGAAGCCCGTGCCCTCCATGGCGCGCGGGCGGACCAGGGCGGGCGTCAGCATCGGGATGAACCCGGCTTCCGTCGCCTGCGCGATCGCCGCGTTCACCAGGGCCAGTTCGAGCAGGGCGCCGACACCGGTCAGGTAGTAGAAGCGCGAGCCGGAGACCTTCGCGCCGCGCTCGACGTCGATGGCGCCGAGCGCCTCGCCGAGCTCCAGGTGGTCCTTGGGCGTGAAGCCCTCGGCCGCGAAGTCGCGCGGGGTGCCGATCGTGTCGAGGACGACGAAGTCCTCCTCGCCGCCGACCGGGACGTCCGGGTGGACCAGGTTGCCCAGCTGACCGAGGAGGCGCTTGGTCTCCTCGTCGGCCTCGTCCTGCGCGGCGTTGGCCGCCTTGACGGCGGCGGAGAGCTCGCCGGCCTTCTTCAGGAGCTCGGCCTTCTCGTCACCCGAGGCCTTGGGGATGAGCTTGCCGAGCGCCTTCTGCTCGGAACGGAGCTCGTCGAAGCGGAGCCCGGACGACCTGCGCCGCTCGTCGGCGGAGAGCAGGGCGTCGACAAGCGCGACGTCCTCTCCACGGGCGCGCTGGGAGGCGCGAACACGGTCGGGGTCCTCACGGAGCAGGCGAAGGTCAATCACCCCACCAGGCTACCGTCGAGCGGTTCCGGCTCTCGACTCGATATTCCCCTGCGATGCGTTATGACCGTTTTGCCGGAATGGGAATTCCCGTCGCGTCCGACCCGCGACCTGCCCCGCGAGTACCGAGGACAGGGTCAATGAAAAGGGTGCCATTCCCCGAAATGGGGCAGAGGGGACTCGCCCCCTTGACCCGATCTCCTTGCGGGAGGCGGGACTTGGGGCCTCGTTGTCCACAGGAATATCCCCTGCCGAAAAGTTATCCACAGGCTGTGCGAAAGATCTGTGGATGCCGGAAGAGATCGTTCCGAAAGCCGCATGCGCGACGAAGGATTCCCGACCCAAACCACCCTCACACCCACTTTCGAGTGGAAATGGTTCGCTCCAAAGAGTTGATCAATGGAAAAGGGTGGACGAGGGGTGACGTGCGCGACTGTGGACGGACTTGTGGGTTGTAGGCCGATTTGTCGACCATGTCACGCTTCGTTGTCGACTTGTCCCCAGGTCGAGAACGGCCCCTGTGGATAACTTTGTGGACAACGTAAATCAGCAGGTAAGACCGCCCGCCCGACCCGAGCGCCCGACCGACGGTCGGCTCAGAACCGGCCGTCCTGGCACTGGGTCAGCCAGTCCGACGCCGCGAGGAACTCGCCGTCGGTGGTCCCCGCCCGCGGCGGCCGCAGATCGGCGGGCGACACTCCCGCACGCGGGTACGACCCGAGGAAGCGCACCTGCGGGCAGATCCGCTTGAGGCCCATCAGCGCCTCGCCCACACGGCGGTCCGTGATGTGGCCCTCGGCGTCCACGGAGAAGCAGTAGTTGCCGATGCGCTGACCGGTGGGCCGCGATTCGATCCGCATCAGGTTGACGCCGCGTACGGCGAATTCCTGGAGCAGTTCGAGCAGGGCGCCGGGGTGGTCGTCGCCGAGCCAGATGACCACCGAGGTCTTGTCCGCGCCGGTCGGCGCCGCGGGGCGGGCCGGACGGCCCACCAGGACGAAGCGGGTCTCGGCGGTCGCCGCGTCGTGGATCTCGCTGACCAGCGGTTCCAGGCCGTACGTCGCCGCCGCGAACTCGCCCGCGAACGCCGCGTCGAAGCGGCCCTCCTGGACGAGGCGCGCACCGTCCGCGTTCGAGGCCGCCGACTCCCACAGGGCGTCCGGCAGGTTCGCGGCCAGCCAGTTGCGGACCTGCGGCTGGGCCACCGGGTGGCCGGTCACCGTCTTGATGTCCTTGAGCTGCGTGCCCGGCCGGACGAGCAGCGCGAAGGCGATCGGCAGGACGACCTCGCGGTAGATCATCAGGGGCGCGCCCTTGGCGAGCTCGTCGACGGTGGTCGTGACACCGCCCTCGACGGAGTTCTCGATCGGCACCAGCGCGGCCGCCGCGTCTCCGCTCCTGACCGCGTCCAGCGCGGCCGGCACGGACACCATCGGGACGAGTTCCCTGGTGGCCGCTTCCGGGAGCGTACGGAGGGCGGCCTCGGTGAAGGTGCCCTCGGGGCCGAGATAGGTGTAGCGCATCGCCGACATACCGTCACCCTAATGGCCTGCCCGTGGCACGGCTCACGCGTCTCACCAAGCGGCGCCCGCCCCACGTACCCACGCCCGAACCCCCGTACGAAGGGAGCGGACCGGCCTCTACGGCGGGGTTCCGGCGGCCCTGCCCCAGCCCCACCCCTCCGGCGGCCCCACCCCTCCGGCGGCCCTACCCCTCCAGCAGCCGCTGCCCCACGTACTCGCCCTTCGCCGCCCCGCCCGGCACCGCGAAGAGGCCGCTCGCCTCGTGCCGGATGAACTCCGACAGCGCGTCCCCGCGGTCGAGCTTGCGCTGCACCGGCACGAAGCCGCGGAGCGGGTCGGCCTGCCAGCACACGAAGAGCAGGCCCGCGTCCGGCTCCCCGCCCTTGTCGAAGCCGTCGTGGTACGAGAACGGGCGCCGCAGCATCGCGGAGCCGCCGTTCTGGTCGGGCCGGGTGATGCGGGCATGGGCGTTGAGGGCGATCACGTACTTGCCGTCCGCGCCCGCCTTCTCCAGCTTCGGCTCGGTGGTCTCCGTACCGCCGGTCAACGGTGAGCCGTCCGACTTGTGGCGCCCGATGACCGCCTCCTGCGCCTTGACGCCGAGCTTCTCCCAGTCGTCCAGGAGCATCCGGATACGGCGTACGACGACATACGAGCCGCCGGCCATCCAGGACGGGTCCCCCGTGGCGGGCACGTAGATCCGCCGGTCGAAGTCGTCCTCCGACGGCTTCGGGTTGTTCGTGCCGTCGATCTGGCCCATCAGGTTGCGGGTGGTCATCGGCTGCGCGGTCGCGCCGGGCGAGCGGTTGAAGCCGTTCATCTGCCAGCGCACCCGCGCCGCGTCACCCGCCTCCTTCTGGAGTGCGCGCAGCGCGTGAAAGGCGACGAGCGGGTCGTTCGCGCCGATCTGCACCCACAGGTCGCCGTCGCTGCGCGCCTTGTCGAGGTGGTCGGAGGAGAAGTCCGGCAGCGGGTCGAGGGCCGAGGGGCGCTGCTTCTCCAGGCCGGTCCGCCCGAAGAAGCTGTGCCCGAAGCCGAAGGTGGCGGTCAGCGACGACGGGCCGGCGTCCCGGGCGACATCCGTGTCCTCGCCCGCCGGGGCCTTGCCCGCCATCAGCCGCTCGGCCGTCGCTGACCAGCGGCGCAGCAGCGCGGCCGCTTCCTTGCGGCCCGCGCCCGCCGTCAGATCAAAGGCGACCAGATGACCGCGGGACTGGACGGGCGTGGTGATGCCGGGCTGATGTTTCCCGTGAAACATGACCGTGTCCGCGCCAAGCGACGCCAACGCCGCCGCCTTCTCGGGGGTGTCCGAGGGCGCCGCGGCATACCCGGCCGCGCCGCCCGCCGCGCCCAGCGCGAGACCGGTGGCGCCGGCGGTGCCGAGCAGCCGCCGCCTCGAAATCCCGTTGTCCGCCATGGTGGTTCCGTTCAGCCGATCTGCGCGTTCTTGTTCACGGTCACTTGGTCGATGTCGGAGGTGCGCACCGTCACCGCGACCTTCCAGTCGCCGGCCATCGGGATCTGGACCCCGCTGGAGCTCCAGTGTCCGGTGGCGATGTGGTCCGGGACGACGGGCAGCGGTCCGACATCCTTCGACTTGAGGGTGAACGACACCTTCACCTCGGGGATGTCGAAGGCGCTGCCGTTCGGCCGCTTCACGAAGATGTGCATCTCGTTGCTGCCGGTCCGGCCGGGGTCCAGGTCGAGCTGCAAGGTGCCCTTGCCGTCCTTGGAGCCCGTGTCGAAGGGGATCTTGAGGGTGAGCGGACCGGTCCGCTGGGCGGCCGCGGCCGTCTTCGAAGCCGCCGCTTCCTCCTCCGTGCGCCCCGGCTCGGTCGAGGTGAGGACCGTGGTGACGGCGAGCAGGACGACGGCGACGCCCGCCTCGGCGAGCACGGAGCGTCGCAGTCCCGACCGGTTCGGGTCGGCGTCGCGGATCCGCTTCTCGCGGGCGGTGGTCATGGCGGCCTGCTGGCGGGCGAGCTGGGCGGTGCGCTTGGAATCCTTGGGCCCCTTGGAGTCCTTGAGCCCCTTGGGGTCCTTGCCGGCCTTGCTGTCCTTGGAGTCCGCGCCGGTGCTCCCAGCGGGCACCGTCACCGGCTTCTTCTCCACCCGCTTGGCCGTCGTGCGCTTCGCGGCGCTCTTCTCCGCGTGTTTCTCGACGACGGCCGCCGCGGCGGCCTCCGGCGCCATGTCGCCCGCCTGGCCCACGATCCGCGCCGTCCAGCGCCGGGAGATCCAGGCGATGCCGACGAGGACGGCCACCAGGCCGACCTTGATGAGGAGCAGCTGCCCGTACCACGTACCGGTGAGCGCCGACCACGAGCCGACCTGCCGCCAGGACTGGTAGAGCCCGGTCGCGGCCAGGGCGACGACGCTGCAGAACGCCACGCGCGAGAAGCGCCGCACCGCCCCGGCCTCGACCGACGGCGCGAAGTAGAGGGCGACGACGAGCGCCGCGAGCCCGCCCAGCCAGGCGGCGACGGCGAGCAGGTGCACGACGTCCACGGGCATCGCGATACCGGCCTGGATGCCGGTCGAGGCGTGCTCGGCCATGGCCCAGGTCGCGCCGAGCCCGACGGCGACGACACCGCCGCCGATCGCGAGCCCGAAGGTGAGGTCTTTGCGCTCCTTGGGGTCGGTCCGCTTCTCGTACGCGCCGAAGAGCACCGCGATGAAGAGCGCGGCGGCGGCGAGCAGCAGCAGCCGTGAGACCAGCGCGGCGCCCGTCTTCGTCTGGAGCACCTCGCCGAGCTTGGCCATGTCGAAGGCGTCGGCGATCTTCCCGGACCCGGTGTAGGGCGCGCGGAGCAGCAGCATGACGAGCGTGGACGCGGTGAGCGTGACCCAGCCGGACACCACGAGGCGCTGCACGGGGCGCGCGCCGGCGCCCCGCGGCCAGCAGCCGAGGACGAAGGCGGCCCCGCCGACGACGAGGATGAACCCGGCGTAGGAGAGGTAGCGCGTGAAGTCGTAGAGCCCGCCCACGAACCCGCCGCCCACCTCCTGGTCCGGCAGCGCGACCTTCGTGTCGGAGGGCGCGCCCACGGAGAAGGTGTAGGCCCCGGAGATGGGGTGGCTGTCGGCGGAGACGACTTGATAGGCCACGGTGAAGGTGCCGTCGGGCAGGCCCTTGTGCAGCCTCACGCCGTACGTGTTCGAGCCGAGGTCACTGGTCTTGCCGGTGTCGACGCGCTTGCCGGCCGGGTCGAGCACCCGTACGGAGCCGTCGGACATGGCGACCTTCTCCGAGAAGGTCAGCGACACACTGGCGGGCGCCTGGTCGACCACCGCCCCCTGCTTGGGGTCGCTGCCCGTCAGCGCGGCATGGGCGGAGGCGGGTGCCGCCGTGGCCAGCAGGGCGCCGAGGAAGACGGCGACGACGAGCAGGAGCCGTCCGACGCCCGGGGTTATCCCGAGGCGGGCGGCGGCCCCGGAGCGAGCTCCACGGCGGGGAGCGATGGTCTGCATCAGCGATCAGTCCCTCAGTGCGACGCGTGCTTGCCGGGCTTGGGGTTGTACGTGGCGGCCTTCACCGGAACCTCAACCTCGATGGGGTCCGACTTCTCGAAGTGCAGCGTCACGGCGACCTTGTCGCCCTCCTTCGGCTTCTGCTCGAGCTCCTCGAACATGAGGTGGTTGCCGCCCCGCGCGAAGTCGAGTTCACCGTTCGCGGGTACGTCGAACGACTTCTGCTCCTTCATCGCGTTGCCCTCGGTGCTGTGCAGCGTGACCTTCTTCGCGATCCCGCTGGTGACCGAGGTGAGCTTGTCGGCGCCGCCCTTGTTCGTGACGGTGAAGAACCCGGAGGCCATGGTGTCCATGGCGGGCGCGGGCATGAAGGCACCGGCGACCTTGAGCTCGGGCTTGGCGGCGGCCTTGTCGGCCTTGCCCGCGGACGTCTCCGAGCAGCCCGCGAGGGCGAGCCCCGCGGTCAGGGCCAGGGCGCCGCCGGTGAGGATGCGGCGGTTCACGGGGTCGCTCCCTTGACGATCTTGGGGAGGTCCTTCGTGTAGTCGTCCACGGTGGTGTCCTCGCCGTACAGCACGTACCCGGCGTCGGTCTTCGGCGAGAACGCGATGACCTGCGTGCCGTGCATCGAGACGACCTTGCCCTTCTCCTTCTTGGAGGGCTCGATGCTGATGCCGAGGGTGCGGGCGCTGCCCTGGATGGTGTCGAAGTCACCGGTCAGGCCGATGAAGTCGGTGTCCTGGGCCTTGAGCCACTTGCCGAGGGCCGCGGGGGTGTCGCGCTCGGGGTCGGTGGTGACGAAGACGACCTGGAGCTTGTCCTGTTCGGCCTTGGGCAGTGCCTTCTTGGCGACGGCGATGTTGCTCATCGTCAGGGGGCAGACGTCCGGGCAGTTGGTGTAGCCGAAGTAGACGAGCGTCGGCTTGCCCTTGGTCCGCTCGCGCAGGTCGTACTTCTTGCCGTGCGTGTCCGTGAGGACGAGGTCCGGCTTCTCGAAGGGCTTGTCGAGGATGGTCGCGGCCTTGTCGCCGTTGGACTCGACGGAGACGTCCGCGACGGGCTTCTTGCCGTCGTCACCGCCACCACAGGCGGACAGGGTGAGCGTGGCCGCGGCCAGCATGGCGGCGGCGAGCAGCTTCTTCTTGCGCATACGAAAATGTCCCAGATGTGAGGGGGGTCCGGGCGCACCGGGGGCAGGCGAAACGCCCCCGGTGCGGCCCGAAGGGTGGCTCAGCTGTTGGCGCGCCGACGTCCGGCGAGCACGCCGAACGCCACGCCGGCGGCGCCGACGACGATGCCGACGATGCCGAGGACGCGGGCGGTGGAGTCACTGCTGTCGGCCGAGGCGCTCTCGCTCTCGTCGCCGGACTTCGCGTCTTCCTTGGGGTCGTCGTCGTGCGAGGCCGCGGCGCCGTGGCCGTCCTCGGACGCGGCGGTCAGCGCGAGGGCGGGCGCCGGGTGCTCCGGCTCCTCCTGGCCCTTCTGCTGCGGCTCGATCCAGCGGACGACTTCCTTGTTGTCGTACGTCTGGACGGCCTTGAAGACGAGCTCGTCGGCGTCCTCGGGGAGCGCGCCGAGGGACAGCGGGAACTTCTGGAAGGAGCCGGGCTGGACGCCCTTGCCGTCGGCGGTCCAGGTGACCTTGGAGACGGCCTCGTCGATCTTCTCGCCGTGCATCTCGAGCGGCTTGTCGAGCTTGGTCTTGGTGACCTTCGCGGTCCAGCCGGGGACGGGCTGCGTCATGACCGAGGCGAGCGGGTGGTCCTCGGGGAAGGACACCTCGAGCTTGGTGGTCGAGGCGTCGTCCATCTCGTTCGGCACCTTGAAGTTGACCGTGGCGTAGCCGCCCTTGGCGGCCTCGCCCTCGGCCGAGACGCTGACGTGCGCGAAGGCGGGGACGGAGAGGAGCAGGACGGCGGAGGCGGCGACGCCACCGACGACGGAGACGCGGGAGGCCTTCACGGTGGACAGCGCAGAGAGAACAGACATGGGAGAAACACTCCACTTTCAGCGGTGACGACCAGCACCGCCGATCAGGTCGGCAGTGGTGATCAGGGGGAGAGTGCGCGCGGCGGCGAACCGAGCGGGCACGCGCGCGTGGACGCCGCCGGCCGTGAGGCACCTCTCCGTAGTGCTGCGGTAGGAGTGCGTCGCGTCAGGCAGCGAGTGCGAGTGCGGCGGTGGCCGGCGGCCCTCGCCTGATCACCGTGTGCTGGAGCGCGGTGGTGTGCGGCTTCGACGGTCCCAGGAAGGCCGTACGGGGCGCGCGGAGATCGCCGCCGGAAGCGCCGGGGAGCCCGGCACGGAGGGCGCGTACGAGACCGAGCGCCGCGCGCAGGGAACGGACGAGCGCCCCCTCGGCGACTCCATACGCCCCGTGTGCCGAGAGCCGTACGAGGCGGAGCAACGCGACGTCGCCGCGGCGCAGCAGCCACCCGGCTGCGACGGCGGCGAGTACGTGTCCCAGGAGCATCGGAAGCGACGGCAGCAGCGACATCGAGCCCATCGCGGAGTCCGCCGTGGTGCCCGGAGCGCTGTGGTGCGGCGGGTGGCCCGCGGCCCTGGCGCCCGGTTCCATGCCGGCCGTCGTCAGGATCCGGTGGGCCTGGGCGGGGCTGAGGGTGGCTGCTCCGGCCCCGCACACCAGTCGCGCGGCCCGCTCCACCATGGAGGGCTCGGCGGAGGCCACCGCCGTGCCGCCGTGCTGGCCGACACCGAAGAGCGCATGCAGGCCCACCTGCCCGGCAGCGAGCAGGGCGGCGATGCCCGGCAGCGACCGCTCACGCCCGGCGAGCGGTGCCGCCACGGCGAAAACGGCGACGAACCCGACGCCCAGCGTCCACAACGGGACGGCGGCGCAGGAAGCGAGCACATGGCCCCCGGCGGACAGCACGATGCAGAGCACGGCGAACACCGCGGCTCTCAGCAGCCGGAGGTCGACTCCGGCGCGCGCTTCGCGCTGGTGGGGGGCAGTCATGGCCGGAACATCATCGCACTGGGCCCGACCGCCGCACACGGCAGGTCCGCAAGCTCCCATGGATGCCGATGAGTGGCGATCGGTGCCCATCGGCACCGAATGGGTGCCTTTGGAGGGGCTCGAAAGAGGCTCGTGAGAGGCGTGTCTACACCGTCCCCGGCCATCCGCGCGTCGGCCGTATGGGCGGCATCACGTCAACTGCGCGCTTATACACGGGCGCTTGCGGCAATACGTATCGGTATGTCGAGCCGCGGCCAGGAGGCTGGAGCATGAGCATGTGGTGGTCTCTCCATTTGCGGCGCGAAGCTGCGAGCGTCCCGCTGGCCCGCCGGTTGCTGATGGGCACGATGGAGACCGCGGGGGTGGATCCTGACGTCTCGTACGACCTGTCGGTCGCTCTCAGCGAGGCCTGTGCCAATGCCGTGGAGCACGGCGGTGATGCGGTGCCCCCCGAGGGGGCGGCCGGTGCCTATCGGGTGACGGCCTACCTGGACGGCGAGAAGTGCCACATCGAAGTCGCCGACTCGGGCCCGGGATTCGTCCCCGCCGCGCAGCCCGCATCGGACACCGCCGAGCACGGGCGCGGTCTGTACCTCATCCAGGAGCTCGCCGACCACGTGCACTTCGGCAACAAGCCGGGTGGCAGGGGCGGCACGGTGATCAGCTTCGACAAGATCCTCAAGTGGCGCGAGGACACGCCGCTCGTCACGGCCTGAGGAGCGCCCCGGCCGACCCGGGGGCCACCCGGCGGCTCAGCCGGGCGGCAGCGCCCTGCACAGGGCCTCCAGGGCCGCTTTGTAGGCATGGTCCGGCGGAGTGGAATAGCCGACGACCAGACCGTCGGGCGCGGGCATCGTGGCCTCCGGGTGGCGGAACTCGGCGAGGCCCTCCAGGGCCAGGCCCTGCCAGGAGGCCGCCTTCGCCGTGGACTGTTCGGTGCCGGGCGGCAGCCGCAGGACGGCGTGCAGGCCCGCGGCGACTCCGGTCGGGCTGATGTGCGGCGCGTGCGTGGCCAGGGCGGCGACGAGCTGGTCGCGGCGCCCGCGGTAGCGCTGACGCATCCGGCGGATGTGCCGGTCGTAGTGACCCGACTCGATCAGTTCGGCCAGCGTGAGCTGGTCGATCACACTCGCCCACGCCTCTCGTTCGCCCTTCGCCTCGAGCACTCCGTCGATGAGGTGTTCGGGCAGGACGAGCCACCCGATGCGCACCCCCGGAGAGAGGCTCTTGCTGACCGAGCCCATGTAGACGACGCGTTCAGGGTCCAGGCCCTGCACGGCACCCACCGGCTCCCGGTCGTAACGGAACTCGCCGTCGTAGTCGTCCTCCAGGACGAGGCCGTCGCGCGTGCGCGCCCAGTCGATCACCGCCGCGCGGCGGGTCGGATGCAGGGGGCCGCCGGTCGGGAACTGGTGTGCGGGCGTGAGCAGTACGCCCCGGACTCGCTGACCCTCGGTCAACTCCTCGATCCGGGCGCCCTTTTCGTCCAGACCCAGCGGGACCGTCCGTACGCCCGCGGTGGCGAGGATCGACCGGTGGAAGCCGAGGCCGTACGACTCCACGGCCAGCCGCCCCCGCAGCATCCCGCCTCCCCCGCTCCCGAACAGCAGCCGCAGGCCGTGCGCGAACCCGGAGCACACCACGATGCGCTCCGGGTCGGTACGCACCCCGCGGGCGCGCCCCAGATACCCGGCGAGCGCCCGGCGCAGCTCGACGCGCCCCTGCGGGTCTCCGGGCCCGAAGGCTTCGTTCGGCGCGGAGTTGAGGGCGCGCCGGGCCGCGGCCAGCCAGGCGGTGCGCGGGAAGGAGGCGGCGTCGGGCCGGCCCTGCCGCAGGTCGTACGCCGGTGGGGCGGGCGTCGCGGGCCGGGTGGGCGCCCGCTTGGGAACGCGGGCGCGGGTGGGCGGCGCCGCCCGCTCCGCCACCCGGGTGCCGGATCCCTGCCGTGCGGTCAGCCAGCCCTCGGCGACCAGCTCGGCGTAGGCGTCGGCGACGGTGTTGCGGGCGATGCCCAGATCGGCGGCGAGGGAGCGGTAGGGCGGAAGCCGCGTCCCCGGAGCGAGCCGCCCCTCGCGCACGGCGTCCCGCAGCGCGCGGATGAGGACGGCCCGGCGGCCACCCGCCCCGGAGAGCTCCAGGTGCAGGTCACTCCCGATGCGCTCCGCCAGATTGACCCATGATTCCGCCACGAGAATGCACCCTATCCAAGGTCTATCCCGCCCGTAGATTCATGGTCATGACGAACACGCAGACCGCACCGCAGACCGCCACCGGGACCACCGCGCAGACCCTCGCACCCACTCCCCGCCTCAACTTCGCCAAGGCCGCCCCCAAGGCCTTCAAGGCCGTGATCGGACTCGACGCGGCCGCCCGCGACGGCCTCGACCCGGCCCTGGTGGAGCTGATCCAGATCCGCGCCTCGCTGCTCAACGGCTGCGCGTACTGCCTCCACATGCACACCTCCGACGCGCGCAAGGCCGGCGAGGACGAGGCACGGCTGCACATGGTGGGCGTCTGGCGCGAGGCGAGGAACTTCTTCACGGAGAAGGAGCAGGCGGCCCTCGACCTGACCGAGGCCGTCACGCTCGTCCACCAGGGCGGCGTCCCGGACGACGTCTACGCCCGCGCGGCGGCGCACTTCGACGAGACGGAGCTCGGCCACGTCCTGGCCCTGATCTTCACCATCAACACCTGGAACCGCATCGCCCTGAGCACCGCCAAGGTGGCGGGCGAGGATGAGCGCTAGGCCCTGCCCCGGGACACGAAACCGGGCCCCTTCTTAAAGAAGAGGCCCGGTCCCTGAGCATGCGAAGAAGTCAGACGAAGAAAGCAGACGAAGAAGGCTGTCAGCCCTTGAGCTCGGCCATCCACGCCTCGACGTCATCGGCACGGCGCGGCAGCGCGGCCGACAGGTTCTTGTTGCCGTCGGCCGTCACGAGGATGTCGTCCTCGATCCGCACGCCGATGCCGCGGTACTCCTCGGGCACCGTCAGGTCGTCCGCCTGGAAGTACAGGCCGGGCTCGACGGTCAGGCAATGGCCGGGCTCCAGGACACCGTCGGCGTAGGTCTCACGGCGCGCGGCCGCGCAGTCGTGGACGTCCATGCCGAGCATGTGACCGGTGCCGTGCAGGGTCCAGCGGCGCTGGAGACCCAGCTCCAGGACGCGCTCGACCGGTCCCTCGACCAGGCCCCACTCCACGAGCTTCTCGGCGAGCACACGCTGCGCGGCGTCGTGGAAGTCGCGGAACTTGCCGCCCGGCTGCACCGCCGCGATACCGGCCTCCTGGGCCTCGTACACGGCGTCGTAGATCTTCCGCTGCAGTTCGTTGAAGCGGCCGTTGATCGGCAGCGTCCGCGTCACGTCGGCGGTGTAGTACGTGTGCGTCTCCACGCCGGCGTCGAGCAGCAGCAGCTCGCCGGAGCGCACGGCGCCGTCGTTGCGCACCCAGTGCAGCGTCGTGGCGTGCGGTCCTGCCGCGCAGATCGAGCCGTAGCCGATGTCGTTGCCGTCGACGCGGGCGCGCAGGAAGAACGTGCCCTCGATGTAGCGCTCGCTGGTCGCCTCGGCCTTGTCCAGGACACGCACGACGTCCTCGAAGCCGCGGGCCGTCGAGTCGCACGCCTTCTGCAGCTCGCCGACCTCGAACTCGTCCTTGACCAGACGGGCCTCGGAGAGGAAGACGCGCAGCTCCTCGTCGCGCTCGGCGGTGACCTTGTCGGTCAGCGCGGCCTCGATGCCCGCGTCGTGACCACGGACGACGCGGACGGAGCCGGTCGCCTCGCGCAGCTGCCCGGGGAGCTCACGCACGTCGGACGCCGGGATGCCGTACAGCGTCTCGGCCTCGGTGAGGGAGTGCCTGCGGCCGACCCACAGCTCGCCCTGGCCGTCGAGCCAGAACTCGCCGTTCTCACGGTTGGAGCGCGGCAGCAGGTAGATGGTGGCCTCGTGGCCGCTCGTGCCGTCCGCGAAGTCCGTCGGCTCCAGGACGAGGACGCCGTCCTCCGTCTGGTTGCCGGTCAGGTAGGCGTACTCGACGGAGGCGCGGAAGGCGTACTCCGTGTCGTTCGAGCGGGTCTTGAGATTGCCCGCGGGGATCACGAGGCGCTCGCCCGGGAAGCGCGCGGAGAGCGCGGCACGGCGGGCGGCGGTGTGCTCGGCCTGGGCGATCGGCTGCAGGTCGTGCAGCTCCGTGTCGGCCCATCCGGACTTCATGTTCTCGGCGAGCTCGTCGGAGACGCCCGGGTACAGGCCGTTCTTGCGCTGCTTGATCGGCTCTTCCTCGGACTCGATCTCCAGGTCTTCCGGGGTCTCCGGGTTCTCCCGAATGAGCTCCTCCGACACGATCTGCCTCCTATGTACGACACTGGGCCCCCTCCATCGTACGGGCGTACGGAAGGGGTCCCAGGGCCGGAAGGCCCATTACATGGCGTAGAGCGGGGGTCACTCGAAACGGGCCGCGAGGAGAACCACGTCCTCGTCGCTCTCGACCGTGTCGAGCCCGTCGGGCAGCACCGTCCGCAGGATGTGGTCGACGAGCGCGTCGGGGTCGTCGCGCACCTGCTTGGGCACGCTCGCCGCCGCCGCGTGCAGCCGCGCGAAGGCTCGGTCCATCGGGTCGCCGGTGCGGTGCAGGAGGCCGTCCGTGTAGAGCAGCACCGTTTCTCCCGGTGTCGTCTGGAACTCCACGCTCGGCGCCTCCCAGCAGGCGAGCATCCCCAGGGGCGCCGAGAGCGAGGTCTCCACGAACTCCGTGCGCCGCTCGCCGATCACCAGGGGCGGGCTGTGGCCTGCCCCCGCCAGGACGATCTTGCGCAGCGCCGGTTCGCAGTAGGCGAAGAGGGCCGTCGCGGACCGCGCGGGCTCGGTGAGCCGCAGCAGCAGCTCCAGATCGGACAGTACGGCGACGGGGTCCTCGCCCTCCATCACGGCGTACGCCCGCAAGGAGGCCCGCAGGCGCCCCATCGCGGCGACGGCGCTCGGCCCGGACCCGGTGACGGACCCGACCGCGAGGCCGAGCGCGGCGTCGGGCAGCGGCAGCGCGTCGAACCAGTCGCCGCCGCCGAGCGCGGAGGTGCGGTGCCGGGCGGCGAGCTTCACCCCGGCGACCCGCGGCAGGCGCGAGGGCAGCAGTTCCTCGCGCAAGGTGGCCTCCGTGGTGCGGGCGCGGTCCAGTTCGATCAGCCGGGCCAGGTGTTCGGCGGCCTGGCGTGCGTACAGCCCGACGAGGTGGCGTTGGCGCTCGCCCGGCTCGGCGGGCTCGTCGTACAGCCAGACGGCGGCGCCGATGCGGCCCGCCGTCTCGGGGGACAGGGGCAGCGCGTAGCTCGCGGCGTAGCCGAGCCGGGCGGCCACTTCGCGGTGGCGGGGGTCGAGGGTGCTGTCGGCGAGCAGATCGGCGTCGACGATCTCGGTCTCGGCGCCCGGGGGCGTGGGCGGCGCGTCGAGGAGGCGCCCGAAGGCGGTGGCGGCGCGGGGGACCGTCTCGATGTGCCCGAGGTCGGCGCGGGTGAGGCCGAGGCCGACGGTGGTGTCGGGGCCGAGTCCGTCGGCCGGCTCCAGGACGAGCAGGCCGCGGCGCGCGCCGACGAGGGCGGCTCCGGCGCGCAGCGTCTCGTGCAGGGCTTCGTCCAGCGTGCCCGTGCGCGCCAGGCGCTCGGTGAGCTCCTGGAGGGTGGTCAGATCGGAGATCCAGCCCGCGAGCCGGTCCTGGATCATGAGGGTCGGTGCGCTCCGGGCCTGTGGGGCGGGCGCGACAGTGTGGGCTGGTGGCGGAACAGTTGAATCGATTCCGGCCACTTTCGGGAGGTGCGGAGCGTTCATGGCTGACGGCTTTCCGGCCGGTGCGTATTGCTCAATAGCATCGCAAACCCCCATGTCATTCTGCGCCGCTAGCAATGTTCTCCACATCTACACGCACTGGTTAGGGGATGTCCAGCATTGTCCAGCTGGGATTCCTGGTGTCCATGGGAATTCTGTGCCGTTTCGCGATCTTGAGAACTTGGCTCAAAAGTGCCTGAGGCGACGGCCTATTGCGATCGACTGGGATTGTTCAACAAGGGGTACTCCCAAGCCCTCAGGCATGGGAGGCGCGTCACAGCGGCCGTGATGGGTACGTACTCGGTGATGACCAGGGGCAGTTGAGATCAGCCCGGAACCTGGCGACGGACCCGGGCGTCTTAACTCACGACGACCGCGCCCCATCCTCCCGTGGGGGAGGCGGCGAAGAAGTACGCGGGACAGCAAACGCCAGGCACCGCCACCCCACGCCACGCTAACGCTCGGCCCTAACGGGTTCCCCATGCCGCAGGCTGGGGTGTGATGCGCCAGTTCTACGCACAGCGAAGTGATCCACACATGGTGTGATGTGGCCCGCCGTGTTCCTCGGCGTGTAAACGGAAAGGAACGAGCGCTCATGCGCGAGATCCTCGGAAGGCGAAGCAGGCTCCTTGCCAGGCTCACCGGCAGGAAGTCTGACCGGAGTCCCGGTCTGATCGGTGCGGCCCTGACCTCAGCCACGGCGTGGAAGTGGCCCGTGGTCCCCGGTGTCGGACTCGACCGGCGAGACGGCACCCGCTGCGCCTGCCCCGACCCCGACTGCACAGTGCCAGGAGCTCACCCCCTCGACCCCGGCCTGCTGGCCGCGACGACCGACGAGCGCATGGTGCGCTGGTGGTGGACGAACCGCCCGGACGCGCCCATCGTGCTCGCCACCGGCGCGGGCGCCCCGTGCGCCGTCAGCCTGCCCGCCGACGCGGGAGCGCGGGCCCTGGCCGCGCTCGACGAGATGGGCATCAGGCTCGGCCCGGTCGTCGCGACCCCCGCCCGCCTCTTCATCCTCGTCGCGCCGTACTCCATGGAGCAGTTGGGCGATCTCCTGTACGCGAAGGACCACGTACCGGGCTCGTTGCGCTTCCACGGAGAAGGCGGGTATCTCGCGCTGCCGCCCTCCGAGACGGGCCAGGGGCCGGTGCGCTGGGAGCGGGCTCCGCTGCCCGGCTCGGCGGCGCCGTGGGTGCCCGACGTCGAGGCCGTGGTGGACGCGGTGGTCGACGCGCTCACTCGTACGGGTGTGAGCGCGCCCGAGTTGTAGGGGAAATGGGCGCGCGGGGAGCCGGACGCCCGTCAAACGTCGTTACTGTCGGGCCTCATGAACCCCCGCCTGATCGCGCTCACGGGCGTCGTGGCCATTACGGTGTTCCTGCCGCTCGCCGGCGCGTCCGCGGGGCCCGCGGGTGACGGTGACGCCGAAGCCAGGCCGACGGAGCGGCAGGCGGACGCGGCACCGGGGGCGGCGCCGGATCCCGACGCGAAACAGCCCTCTACGGAGAAGCCGACTTCGCAACGCTCTACTACGGAGAGCGCGGTTTCGGGTGACCAGTCCTCGGACGACGCGTCGATGCTCTCGGGGCTCGGCCTCGACAGCGCCACACAGTGCGGCCCCGAAGTCACCTCCCCCAAGGGCATCGAGGCCCAGACGTGCGTCCTGACTCAGGGGCGCGACACCTGGGGGCGCACGTACTACCGCAACACGACCGGCGATGAGCTGAGCGCCGTACTGAGCGTTATGGCGCCGGGCGGACGCACCGTGCAGATGCACTGCGCGGTCGGCGCGGCGGACGAGCCGGGGGCGTGCGAGACGCCCCGGGAGCGTACGGCGGGGAATTCCGCGGCGTATTCGGCGGTGGTGGAGTTCGCTGACGGGAGTGGCGGGCCGTTGCTCCTGCGCTCGGGAAGCAACTCCGCGCGGCCGAAGGCCAGTTGAGTCAGCAGGTCGGGCCGTGCGGTGGGCCGGACATGGAAGCGCCCGGTTGCTGGCGACGGGGGATGCACCAGCAACCGGGCTACCTGAACGGTAACAAGAGATCTGCTCTGGGCAAATTCGATCTCGGATATCCGGACAGGGATTCACCTGCGACGACAGGGAGTTGTGACAGGAGTCACCCCTCCCCTTCCGACTGACTGGTGGGTCAGCTCAACGTCACCTGGCGGTTGGTGAGACCGCCGCGCGCCCGGCGCTCCTCCGGCGTGAGCGGGGCCTCGCTGTCCAGCGCCGTCGCGAGCCGCTCGGCGAACTCCGCGGCGGGCTTCTCGATGTCCTCGGCGCCCATTCCGGTCGGCAGGTCCCACACCGGGACCGTCAGACCGTGCGCCCGGAAGGACCCGACCAGACGGGTGCCCTCGCCCAGGCTCGACGTGCCGGCCGCGTGCAGCCGGGCGAGCGCGTCGAGGAGCTGCTCCTCGGGGTGCGGCATGACCCAGCGCAGGTGGTTCTTGTCCGGGGTCTCGCACCAGTACGCGCAGTCCACGCCGGTGAGCCGCACGGTCGGGATGGCGGCGGCGTTCGCCCGCTCCAGGGACGCGGACACCTCCGTGGAGGCGTTCTCCGAGTCCGGGACCCAGAACTCGAAGCCCGTGTGCACGATCGGCTCGAATGTGCCCTCGGGGTCGAGGAGATCCTGCAGGCGCGGCCCGTCGGCCGGGGCGCGGCGGGCCTGGACCGGAGAGCCGGGCTCGGCGGTCAGGGCGCGCTGGAGCGTGTCGGCGAGGTCGCGGCTGATGTCGCCGGACGCGGTGTCGTTCTGCAGGCCGAGCAGGACCGAGCCGTCGTCGCGGCGCAGCGCGGGCCAGGCCATCGGCAGGACGGTCGCCAGGGAGACGGAGGGCACGCCGTCCGGCAGCCCGTCCTTGAGGGGCAGTTCGACGGTCGCCGCCGGGACGAGCTCGCGCAGAGCCACCCAGTCGCCCTCGCCGGGCAGACCTTCGAAGGGGCGGTGCACCAGCTCGGTCGCCGCGTGTGCGGCGGCCCGGCCGTGACAGGCCTTGTAACGGCGGCCCGAACCGCAGGGGCAGGGTTCGCGGGCGCCGACGACAGGGACCTGCCCGTCCGTCAGCTGCGGCTGCTTGCCCTTGGTCTGAGGGCGCTTCTTGGCCATCTTGGGTGTCTCCCGGATGCGGCTTTCCAGCGTGGCTCTTCGTACGTCTTGGGCGTACGGGCGCGAGCCTAGCCGCTCACCGTCGAGGCATCAGGTTTCGGCCTCGGTCGGACGGAGCCGTCATCGGGAGCCTTCAGTTGAAGCCGGCGCTCGAAGTCACCGCTCGCGGTCGTCGAAGGGGTCCGCGAACGCGAGGTCGGGTATCGCCGAGCCCGCGGGTGCCGCGACGCGCGTAGCGAAGTCCTCGTGGCAGTGCCCGGCTTGTACGACGACCCACACCGTGACCTCACCGTGGATGTCGTCCCGCACGCCCCATGTCTCGGCGAGGGCCGTGATGATGTTGAGCCCGCGCCCGCCGTG
The DNA here is from genome assembly GCF_040682375.1 of Streptomyces sp. NPDC051214. NCBI lineage: Bacteria > Bacillati > Actinomycetota > Actinomycetes > Kitasatosporales > Streptomycetaceae > Streptomyces > Streptomyces sp. NPDC051214. The sequence goes on along the minus strand of NZ_JBFBAT010000017.1, from coordinate 40,909 downwards.
CGCGGTGACCGAGGGTGTGGCCGGAACGGGGCGGGTCGGGCCACCGCCGTCCGTCACCTCGACCGTCAGCCTGCCTGTCGTGTCCACACGCCAGGCGGCCCGGACATCACCGTCGCCCACCATTCCCTCGCCCAGCGGCCTGCCGTGCCGGCAGGCGTTGCTGAGCAATTCCGAAAGGATCAGTACGGCATCGTCGACGACCGATTCCGGCACCCCGTTCCCGCGCAGTTGATCGCGCATCCGGTGCCTTGCTTCCCCCACGCCCGCCGGGCCATGGGGTACGGCCATGCTCGACGACGCGGGCACCTCCCGTGCCACCACCAACGCCACCCCCGAGACCTCCTTCGCCCCACGCCACGGTGTGAATGCCCCAATGGACTGGACCGGAAACCGGCCAATCCTTGTGCGGTGACGCACTCGCAACGATCGAATACGGACCGAACGCGCCGGTGCACACCCCGTGACCGACGGGAGCGGGGTTAGCGGCGGCCCAACTGGGACAGCACCTGTTTGGGGCGATTGGTGATGATGGCGTCGACGCCGAGTTCGGCGCAGAGCTCCACGTCCTCGGGTTCGTTCACGGTCCACACGTGCACCTGGTGTCCCGCGCGCTTGAGCTTGGCGACGTAGGCCGGGTGATTGCGGACGATCCGCATGCCGGGACCGGCGATCCGGACGCCCGCCGGAAGGCGGCCGTCGCGGTGGCGCGGCGAGACGAACTGCATCAGGTAGACCGTCGGCAGGGTGGGGGACGCGGCCCGCACGCGCTGCAGGGAGCGGGCGGAGAAGCTCATGACGCGTACGGGAGAGGGGCCGTCGGCGGGTGGGGAGTCCAGACCGAAGCGCTTCAGTAGAAGAAGCAGCCTTTCCTCGACCTGACCCGCCCAGCGGGTGGGGTGCTTGGTCTCGATGGCCAGCTGGACATCGCGCCCCGAGGCGTTGCTTTCGGCCACGAGCTCGAGGAGCCGCTCCAGGGTGAGGACGGAGGTGTCCTCCCAGTCGGGGAGTTCGTCGGCCTCACCGTGGTTGTTCTTCCAGGAGCCGAAGTCGAGGGTGGCGAGATCGGCGAGCTCCAGGGCCGACACGGCCCCCCGGCCGTTCGACGTCCGGTTCACCCGGCGGTCGTGGACGCAGACGAGGTGCCCGTCCGCAGTGAGGCGTACGTCGCATTCGAGAGCGTCGGCCCCGTCGTCGACCGCCTTCTTGTAGGCGGCCAGCGTGTGCTCGGGGGCGTCTTCGGAGGCTCCGCGGTGGGCGACGACCTGGATCTGTTGCTGTCGTGCGAGGGTCACCGCGTCATGGTGCCATCACGGGGTACTCGAAGGCTTGCCCCAGGTGTCGCACACAGAGCCGGATCCACAGGATCGGCTTATGGTGCCCTGACAGCCCATGGGAAAAGCTGACTGCAGACAGATGCACAGTTGGGCACAGCCAGGCCGTGACCGAGAACGACAGCGTGGACCGAGGAGAAGAGCTGTGAGCACCGAGAACGAGGGCAACGAGGTACCCCCGGCCCCGTCAGCGCCCCCTGCGCCGGTGGAGTCTCCCGCTGCTTCCGCCGACCCCGTGACGCACGCCTCCGGAGCACCCGACCCCGTGACGCCGCCCGCCGCCCCCGGCCAGGAACCGTCGGCGCACCACGCCCACACGCACGCCGGTACCACCCCGGGCGCGCCCTCGCACGCCTCCGGTGCCGGAGCCTGGCCGCCTCCACCGCCGCCCGCCGTTCCCTCGTACGCCCAAGATGGAGGCTCCGGCTCCGGATGGGGCGCGTCGTACGCGGCGCAGCACCCGGAGGGGTCCAAGCCCGCGGGCCGACGCGGTGGCCTGATCGCCGCGGTGCTCGTGGCCGCCCTCGTCGCGGGCGGTGTCGGCGGCGGCATCGGCTTCTGGGCGGCCGACCGGAACGACAGCAGCACGGGCTCGACCACGGTGTCCGCGTCGAACACGCCGGCCGACCTCAAGCGTGACCCCGGCACGGTCGCCGACATCGCGGGCAAGGCGCTGCCCAGCGTCGTCACCATCGAGGCCCAGGGCGGCAACGGCGAGGGCGGCACGGGCACCGGCTTCGTCTACGACAAGCAGGGCCACATCCTGACGAACAACCACGTCGTGGCCTCCGCGGCCGACGGCGGGAAGCTCGCGGCCACGTTCTCGGACGGCAAGAAGTACGACGCCGAGGTGGTCGGCCGCGCCGAGGGCTATGACGTGGCGGTCCTCAAGCTCAAGAGCCCGCCGTCGAACCTGAAGCCGCTCCCCCTCGGCAACTCCGACAAGGTCGCGGTCGGCGACTCGACCATCGCCATCGGCGCCCCCTTCGGCCTGTCGAACACGGTCACGACCGGCATCGTCAGCGCCAAGGACCGCCCGGTGACCTCCAGCGACGGCGCGAGCAGCAAGAGCTCGTACATGAGCGCCCTGCAGACCGACGCCTCCATCAACCCGGGCAACTCCGGCGGTCCGCTGCTCGACGCGGGCGGCGCGGTCATCGGCATCAATTCCGCGATCAAGCCCGCGGAGAGCGGCGGCGGCCTCGGCGGAGGCGGCCAGTCCGGCTCCATCGGCCTGGGCTTCGCGATCCCGGTCAACCAGGCCAAGTACGTCGCGCAGCAGCTGATCAAGACCGGCCAGGCCGTCTACCCCGTGATCGGTGCCTCGGTCGCCCTGCAGGAGAACACGGGCGGCGCCACGATCTCCCGGGAGGGTGCGAGCGGTACGCAGGCGGTCACCCCGAACGGCCCCGCGGACAAGGCGGGTCTGAAGCCCGGTGACGTCATCACGAAGCTGGACGGCTCGGTGATCGACAGCGGCCCGACCCTGATCGGCCAGATCTGGACCCACAAGCCGGGCGACACCGTCGAGATCACGTACAAGCGCGACGGCAAGGAGCACAAGGTCGACGTGGTCCTGGGCGAGCGCAAGGGCGAGAGCTGACCCGCTACTCTTGTCCCCGCACCGCCCTGAACGGCGGTGCGGGGTGGGTTGCCCGAGCGGCCTAAGGGAACGGTCTTGAAAACCGTCGTGGCGCGAGTCACCGTGGGTTCAAATCCCACACCCACCGCACTTCTTGAGAGCCCCTGACCAGCGGAATCGGTCGGGGGTTCTCGCCTTTTCGGGGGGTGGGCGGTCGCTCGTGGTGAATAGGTCAGCTTGGATGAATGTGGTACTCCACGTGGCCGCTGCGCGGCGAGCCTGGGAGAAGGCGCGGGTCGATTGAGGTGTCGTTTTGCTGCAGAGGATCACTGGATCACCCCAAAAGGAGATAACCGTGTTGCAGCGCATCGCATCCGCTCTCGCCGTGGCCACCGTCGCCGGGTTCCTGGCCGCCGGCACCGCCGTCGCCTCTGACGGACCGACCGGCACCCTCGACGAGGGCCGCTACGCAGGGCAGTCGTTCACCAACATGGGCGGCCCCTACGGCATCACCACCGCCGGTCAGACGGAGGGCGGGCACCGCGACGGGACCGCCCTCAACGGCGTCTTCGACGGGTTCGACGACTGACGGTTTCTCCGTCAGGTCGGGGGGTGTCTCTCACTGAGAGGCACCCCCTCCTTGTGCCCCCGCCTTGTGCCCCCTCCTTGTGCCCCTGACGCCGCGGCTTCGTCCGGGGTGGTGCCAGCAACACCCCGGAGAGGCCGGGTCACCGTATGTTCCGGGACGCTCGGATTCGCGAACGTGGAGGACGTCAGCACGGCACGTCCCCGGCACGTCCCCACCGCGAAGATTCGAGGCCCGTCATGAGCACCAGCACACTGCCGTTCCCTGCTGCTCCCACCGCTCCCGTCGCTCCTTCTGCTACTGGTGGTCCCTTCGCTGAGCGTGCTCCGAAGGCCCCGGGCTTCTGGCGGGCGCCTTTCGCCGCCTCGACGTACCGGGAGATCGGCTACACGGTGGCGTCGCTGCCCATCGCCATCGTGGGCTTCACCTTCGCCGTGACGATGTTCTCGCTCGGCGTGGGCCTCTTCGTCACCGTGCTCGGACTTCCGGTCCTCGCGGCCGCGCTGGCCGGGGCGCGGGGGCTCGGGGCGGCCGAACGGGGGCGGGCCCGGGGGATGCTGGGGCTCGAAGTCGTCGGTCCCGCTGCCGTGGAGACGCCGCGGGGCGCGGGTGCGTGGGCCGGGATGCGGGCGCGGCTCGCGGACGGGGCGGGCTGGCGGGCGCTGCTCTTCCAGGTCGTGATGTTCCCTTCGCGGGTGGTGTCCTTCGTGCTCAGCGTGACGTTCCTGGTCACCGGCTGGGTGGTGGCGCTCCTGCCGGCGTACTCCTGGGTGTTCCCGCGGTACGTCGGCTGGCCCGGCTACCGGGTGTTCGACTACACCTCCGGCGGCGAGCGCCACGAGTTCTACCTCGAGTCGCCGGTACAGATCGCCGGGGCGTCCTTGGTCGGCCTCGTCATCGTCTTCCTCACCCCGAAGCTGGTCCGTGCCCTGACGAACATCGACCGCGCCGCGGTGCGGTCGATGCTCGGGCAGTTTTAGCAGCGGTAGACGTGGGCGTGCCGGGGAACGGGAACGCGGTAAGGGGCGTCCGCCATTGCGGGCGCCCCTTACCCCGTCAGCCGTTCAGCCGATGCGATCGTCGAGCGGGCCTCGCGTTCCGTGAGGCCCACCTGGAGCGCGGCGGCGACCAACTCGTCGGCCAGGGATTCGCCGATGCCGTTCTCGTAGGCGCGGCAGGCGGCCCAGAACAGGCGGGTGTTGCGCTGGCCCTCGTGCGCGGCGAGGACGAACTGCACCAGGCCCTGACCTCGTTGGGCCGGGGCCGGGGCCGGCATCTGCGGGAGCGTGGGGTGGTGGGCGCGGGTCGGGGGCGTGAGCAGGCGCAGCAGCGCGGGAGGGCAGCTCGCCGGAGGGAGGTGGGCTGTGCCGGCCACGGTGCTGTAGACGCCGTGTTCGGTGCGCGAGCCGGGGCCGACGAGATAGCCTCCCGCGCCCCTGATGTCGATGCCGGGGGCCAGGCGCCCCGCGGAGTTGGGGACCACGGCGTCGGGCGGGCCCGCGAGCCAGATGTGACGGCCTCCGCTGGGGGTCGCCACGACCACCGTGGCCGGGATCGTGAAGAGGTGACGCAGCGCCAGTTCTCGCAGGGCGGCCGGGGCGTCCGTACCGGACTTGGTGTCCAGGTCGATGCCGATCAGATGGTGTGGGGGCAGACCGCACGCGATGCCGTAGCCGGTGGCCCAGGGTGCGGCGGCGAAGAGTTCGCGGATGCGCAAGGGGTCGGTCGACGCGTCGTACACGCCGTGTCCGGGGCGGCCGCACTCGCCGTGGCAGGCGGGCGTCCCGGGTTGCTCGTGATGGGGGGAGCGGAGCGCCGGCAGCTTCGTGCGGGAGAGCGGGATGACGGCGAGGCCGCGCTCGGCGGCGGACAGTGCGTGGGCGAGTACGAGTGCTGTGGCATGGCGGTCGATGGTGGCCATGGCTTCATTTTCGTACAAGCGTTCGAAGAAAGGAAGGGGGGCGGGCGCGGCGCGCGGAGGAAACGCGGATGCGCCCGCCGATCTTCGGACTGTGGCGGAACGCTTCAGCCCGTGCGGTGCCTGGGTTTGAGCCCGCTTTTAGGGGCTGAACAGGGCCTTTGGGAGGCCGAAGCATGTTTATCGACTTGTACTCACGCTTGCGGGGGAATTGAGGCTTCCGGGGTGGTTCGCCGGGGATTCGGTGGGCAACTCTGGACTCGCGACGTCGTGCAGAACCCCCAAGGTGGTTGGCCAACTGCCCTGGAAAAAGACGCACTTCAGGTACGCCACGGCACATCGCCGGTGCGTACCCCCGTAACGGAGGAAACTGACATGGCAAGCATCCGTACCGCCCGCGTCATCGCTGCAGCCGCGGCCCTGCCCCTGGCTGCCGCACTCTTCACGGGTGTCGCGACGGCCGACAACGGCTCCTTCGCGAACGACGGATCGAATGCGGGCGTGGCGACTGTCAACGGCAGCGGCGTCGGCGGCAACAACAGCGGCAACTCGTCCACGTCGCAGCAGCAGGCCGTCGGCTCGGGCGCCTCGAACCAGAACAACACCGCCCAGGTGAACGGCTCGGCCTTCACGGCGATCGACCAGTCGAACGAGAACATCGCTGTCAACTTCACCCACCTCTGGTGAGGTGACGGCGGCCCCGGGGTAGCTCCCCGGGGGCTGCTGGATGGGGTGTGTGGCGTTCTGCGCGGCGGTGCATCTGCACCGCCGCGCAGGCGTGTCCGGGGGTGCTGGGTCCTTGACCTCCCGTGTCACGGGCTCCCGCGTCATGGGCTCCCGCGTACGGGCTCCGGCGTCATAGGCCTCTCGTATCCGGGGTGATCTCTTGACACCGCAACAGTTTCTGACGGACAGTCAGAAACCACTGTCGGTGCGACGCCCCTACGCGAAGGAGAGGCCGCCGCCGTGCACCTCGCCCCCACCGAACGCCAAGAGCGGTTGCGCGCCGAACTGCGCACCTACTTCCGCGATCTGATGCCCGGGGGGCCACCTGAAGGGGGCGACCTGGAGGGGCAGCGCCGGCTGCTGCGGCGCATCGGGGCCGACGGCATGCTCGGCCTCGGCTGGCCGGTCGAGTACGGCGGGCAGGGGCGAGGGCCCGACGAACAGTTCGTCTTCTTCGACGAGGCCTACCGCGCGGGCGCGCCCGTTTCGATGGTCACTCTGAACACCGTCGGGCCGACCCTCATGAAGTACGGCACCGAGGAGCAGAAGGCCGCGTTCCTGCCGCGCATCCTCAGCGGTGATCTCGTCTTCGCCATCGGGTACAGCGAGCCGTCGGCGGGTACGGACCTGGCCTCGCTGCGGACACGGGCGGTGCGGGAGGCCGACGGGCCCGCCGGTACACCGGGGGGCACGTGGGTCATCGACGGGCAGAAGATCTTCACGTCCAACGCCCAGAACGCCGACTGGATCTGGCTGGCCTGCCGCACCGACCCCGAAGCCCCCAAGCACCAAGGCATCTCGATCATCCTCGTCCCGACCGACGCACCCGGATTCTCGTGGACACCGATCGAGACGGTGGGCGGGCTGACGACGACGGCCACGTACTACGACGGAATCCGCGTGCCCGCCGCCAACCTCGTCGGCGAGGAGAACGGCGGCTGGGGGCTCATCACCAACCAGCTCAACCACGAGCGGGTGGCGCTCGCGGCGATCGGCATGCAGGCCGAGGATTTCTACGCCGCGGCCCTCGCCTTCGCCCGCACACCCGATCCGGTGACGGGCGAGCGCCGGATCGACGCTCCGTGGGTCCGGTCCAGGCTGGCCGAAGCGCAGGCCCGGTTGGCGGCAACGCGCCTGCTCAACTGGCGTTTGGTGGGGGATGTCGGGGCCGGTGTGCTGGCGCCGGGAGACGCGAGCGGCGTGAAATTCGCGGGAACCGAGTCGGCGGTGGAGGTGTACCGAATATGTCAGGAAGTCACGGGCGAGGCGGGTCTCGTCCGGTCCGGTTCACCCGGCTCCCTGACGCTCGGGACGGCGGCTGAGGGGGAGTTGGAGCGGATGAACAGGGCGGCACAGATCAATACGTTCGGGGGCGGGGTGAGCGAGGTGCAGCGGGAGATCGTGGCGACGATGCGCCTCGGGATGCGGAGGGGACGGCGGTGACCGATCTTTCGTACGAGACGCTGAAGGTCTTCGAGGGGCGCGCGGCCGCCACGTCGGGCGAGGGCAAGGACCCGGTCAACGAACCGATGATCCGGCACTGGTGCGAGGCCATGGGCGACACGAACCCGGCCTACGCGGGAGAGGATCCGATCGCGCCGCCGACGATGCTCCAGGCCTGGACGATGGGCGGGCTCTCCGGGCACCAGGGGCGGTCGGCCGCGTACGACGAGTTGTTCGCGCTCCTGGACGGCGCGGGGTACACCTCCGTCGTCGCGACGGACTGTGAGCAGGAGTATCTGCGGCCGCTGCGGCCGGGGGACGAGATCACCTTCGACGCGGTCATCGAGTCGGTCTCGGAGCGCAAGACCACCAAGCTGGGCACGGGGCATTTCGTCACGACCCGGATGGACATCAGAGCGGGCGGCGAGCCGGCGGGAACGCACCGCTTCCGCATCCTCAAGTACGCGCCCGCGCGACAGAAGGACCGGGGCAAGCGCCCTCGCCCGGTGATCAACCGGGACAACGAAGGGTTCTGGGAAGGTGTGGCCCGGCACCAGCTCCTGATCCAGCGCTGCGGCGGCTGCAAGGCCCTGCGCTTCCCCTGGCTGCCGGGCTGCAACGCCTGTGGGTCGCTCACCTGGGACACGGTCGAGGCGAGCGGCGAGGGCACGGTTTATTCGTACGTCGTCATGCACCACCCGCCGTTCCCCGCCTTCGACCCGCCGTACGCCGTCGGGCTCATCGACCTGGCGGAGGGCGTGCGCATGGTCAGCAATGTGGTGGGCGTGCCCAGCGACAAGGTGCGGATCGGGCAGCCGGTCCGGCTCGAATTCCAGCAGGTCGACGCCGAACTGGAGCTCCCGGTGTTCCGGGCCGTCGAGAGCATGGCGGGGGGCGAGGTCTGACATGGACTTCACCCCCACGGAGGAGCAGGCCGCGGCACGGGACCTTGCCGCGGAGATCTTCGGCGACCTGTCCACGCCCGAGCGGCTCACGGCGGCCGGGCCGGAGTCGGACGCCGAGCTGTGGAAAGCGCTGTGCGCGGCGGGGCTGCCGGGTGCGGTGGAGGACGTCGGACTGCTCGGACTCGTGCTGCTGCTCGAGGAACAGGGGAGGACGACGGCCCAGGTTCCCTTCGCGGCGAACTGTGTCTATGGGCTGCTCGCGGTCGCAGCACACGGCACGGAGGAGCAGCGGGGGCGACTGCTGCCGGGACTGCGGAACGGTACAGCGGTGGCGACGGGGGCATTCCCGGCGCGGGGTGGCGTGGTGGCCGTCGCTGAGGGGGCGCTGACGGGGGTGGTGCCCTGGGTGCCGTGGCTGCGGGATGCCACGGAGGTCCTGGTGGCGGTGCGTGAGCCGGAGCCGCGGGGCGGCCACAGCCTGTGGTGGGTGCGGGTGGCCGACGCGGAGACCGAGCCCGTGGAACTGACCGCACCGTGGGCGGCGGGGCGGTTGGTCCTGGACGGGACGCCCGGGGAGCGGATCGGAGGGGCCGGGGCCTACGAGGACGTCCTGGCGAGCGCGCGGGCCGCCTTCGCGGGACTGCAGGCCGGGGTGTGCGCGGGATCGCTGGCCCGCGCGGTGGCGCACACGAACGAACGGGAACAGTTCGGGCGCCCACTCGCGGCCAAGCAGGGGGTACAACTCCGGGCAGCCGACGCCCATATGGACACCGAGGCGATACGGGTCACGGCGTACGAGGCGGCCTGGCGGCGCGACGCGGGCCTGGCGTACGACATCCATGCGCTGACCGCCGCGTGGTGGGCGTCGGAGGGCGGAAAGCGTGTCGTGCACGCGGGCCAGCATCTGCACGGCGGCATGGGGGCCGACCTCGACCATCCCGTGCACCGGCACTTTCTCTGGGGGCGGCAGCTGGACGCGTACCTGGGGTGCGGCAGCGAAGTGCTGGCGGAGATGGGCGACTTGATCGCCCAGGAGGCGCCGGGCAAAGGTCCGCAGGCCCCGCGCGAGGGGGCGGCGTGACGGGGGCGACAGGTAGGCAGGAAGAGGTGCGACATGACGGGGGCCGGGACGACGTGACCGGGAGACAGCAAGCCACGCCAAGACAGAGGGCCACAGCAAGACAACGAGCCGTAGCAAATGAAGGAGAGGCCGTGCGGGTCGGGGACGAGTTGCCGGAGCTCACCATCCCCATCACCCGGACGCTGATCGTCTCCGGTGCGATCGCCTCGCGGGACTACCAGGACGTTCACCACGACGCCGTGGCGGCGCAGGAGAAGGGCTCCCCCGACATCTTCATGAACATCCTGACCACGAACGGCCTGGTGGGCCGGTACATCACCGACCACTTCGGTTCGGGGGCGATCCTCCGCAAGGTGGCGATACGCCTGGGAGCACCCAACTACCCCGGGGACACGATGGTGTTGACCGGCTCGGTGGAGCAGGTCGACGGCGACACGGCCACGGTGAGGGTGGTGGGCGCCAACGGCATGGGCAAGCACGTCACCGGCACGGTCACGGTCACGGTCTCCGTTCCGGCCGGGGAACGAGCCGGGGCGCCGGGCGGGTCCTCGGCAGGGGGTGCGGCATGAGCGTACGTTCGCGCGATCTCCTCGGCGGGCAGGCCGCGGTGGTGGGGATAGGGGCCACCGAGTTCTCCAAGGCCTCGGGGCGCAGTGAGCTCAGGCTCGCCGTGGAGGCGGTGGGTCTCGCGCTCGACGACGCCGGGCTGAGCCCCGCCGATGTCGACGGCATGGTCACGTTCACCATGGACACGAACCCGGAGATCACCGTCGCGCAGGCGGCCGGCATCGGGGAGCTGTCGTTCTTCTCGCGCGTCCACTACGGCGGGGGTGCCGCCTGTGCCACGGTGCAGCAGGCGGCGCTGGCGGTGGCGACCGGGGTGGCCGAAGTCGTCGTCTGCTACCGCGCTTTCAACGAGCGTTCGGGCCGCCGTTTCGGTTCGGGCGTGCAGCACCGAGAGCCGTCGGCGGAGGGGGCGGCGCTCGGCTGGTCCCTGCCGTTCGGGTTGTTGACCCCCGCCTCCTGGGTGGCGATGGCGGCCCAGCGCTATCTGCACACCTACGGCCTCACCCCCGATGCCTTCGGCCATGTGGCGGTCACCGACCGCAAGTACGCGGCGACCAACCCGGCGGCCTACTTCCACGGGAAGCCGATCACGCTCGCCGAGCACGCCGCCTCGCGCTGGATCGTCGAGCCGCTCAGGCTCCTGGACTGCTGCCAGGAGACCGACGGCGGGCAGGCCATCGTCGTGACGAGCGTGGAGCGGGCCCGCGATCTGCCGAAGCCGCCGGCGGTGATCACGGCGGCGGCCCAGGGGGCGGGCCGGGCGCAGGAGCAGATGACCAGCTTCTACCGCGACGACCTGAGCGGGCTGCCGGAGATGAGTGTGGTGGCGAAGCAGTTGTGGCGCAGCTCCGGGCTCGCGCCCGGCGACATCGACGTGGGCATTCTCTACGACCACTTCACCCCGTTCGTACTGATGCAGCTGGAGGAGTTCGGTTTCTGCGGGCCGGGTGAGGCAGCGGACTTCGTGGCCGAGGAGAGTCTGCCGCTGAACACGCACGGAGGGCAGCTGGGGGAGGCGTATCTGCACGGGATGAATGGCATAGCGGAGGCGGTCCGGCAGGTGCGCGGCACGTCCGTGAACCAGATACCGGGCGCGGCGCGGACGCTGGTCACCGCGGGCACCGGCGTCCCGACATCAGGGTTGATTCTGGCGGCGGACGGCTGAACGCGGCGCGTGTCCCGGGCACGGCGGAGCCTCTGGGCCCTTCACTCGGCGTATGAGCTGCCGAAAGCTGATGATGGGACTTGTCCTCTCCGCGACCCTCTCCGCAACCCTCGCCACCGCCCTCCCGGCTCCGGCTGCCCCAGCCACTCCGGCTGCCGCAGCCGCCCCACCAGCCCCGGCCCCACCAGCCCCGGCTGCACCAGCCTCGGCTGACCCGGCCGCCTCGGTCGGGTGGCCGGCCGGGGTGTCGACCTTCCGCGGCCGGGCCTTCGACACCTGCCTCGCTCCGTCCGCCGACACGATGCGCCGCTGGAAGGCCTCCAACTACGGGGCCGTCGGCATCTACTACGCGGGCCGCGGCCGGGCCTGCAAGCGCCAGCCGAACCTGAGCCGGGCCTGGATGCGCACGGTGCGAGGGCAGGGGTGGAAGGTGCTGCCGGTGTACGTCGGCTCGCAGTCGCCCTGCGTGACGGCGAAGCACAAGAAGAACGTCCGCATGGGGCGGTACCCCGTGCGGCAGGGGAAACAGGAGGGACGTGACGCGGTACGCAAGGCGAAGGCACTCGGGATGCGGCGGCTCAGCCCGCTCTACCTGGACATGGAGTCGTACACCTACCGGCAGAAGTGGTGCGCGCACGGCACCCTGGCGTTCGTGCGGGCCTGGAACCGTGAGGTGCGCAGGTTCGGGTACGTTCCGGGCTTCTACAGCAGTGCGAGTTCCGGCGTACGGCACATGGAGACGGCGCGGCGGGCGGGGGTGCGGGATCTGCCGTCGGTGATGTGGTTCGCGCGCTGGCACAAGCGGCCGCACCTGTACCGCGAGCCGGTGCTGCGGCGCACCGCGTGGCACCCTGAGCGGCGCATTCACCAGTACGCGGGCAACGTGAAGGAGCGGCACGGCGGGCGCACGCTCAAGATCGACCGGAACCTTGTGCATGCGCCGGTGGCCCGCGTCGGCTGATCCCCGGGGCGCCCGTGGCCGGGCCGCGGGTGCGGCCCGAGTGCGGTCCTCTCAGGGATGAACCCTCAGGGGTGTGCTCCGCCTCCTCCACCTTCAGGAGGTGGGGCTACCACCCCGCGTACAACCTGAGGCGGACACGGCTTAGGGACCTGCGGCCGATCCGCTGAAGTAGGGGGCGCTTCTAGCGTGGAGCCATGACCGTATCCATGGTGCCCATGTGCACCAGCGCATCGAAGGCCGCGACGCGGACAGCGAGTCCTTCGGCGTATCCGTCGTTCGCGTCGTACGTCCGGGCACGTCAGCCCGTGTTGCTGCGCACCGCGCGCTCGCTGACCGCGAATCCCAGCGATGCCGAGGATCTGCTGCAGACCGCCCTCACCAAGACCTATGTCGCGTGGGACCGGATCGAGGACCACCGGGCGCTCGACGGGTATGTGCGCCGGGCCCTCCTGAACACGCGGACCTCGCAGTGGCGCAAGCGCAAGGTCGACGAGTTCGCGTGTGACGAGCTGCCCGAGCCCGAGGTGTCGCCGGTCGCGGACCCGGCCGAGCAGCAGGTGCTCAGGGACGCGATGTGGCGCGCGATCATGAAGTTGCCGGCGCGGCAGCGGGCGATGGTCGTCCTGCGGTACTACGAGGATCTCAGCGAGGCCCAGACCGCCGAGGTGCTCGGGGTGTCCATCGGCACCGTCAAGAGCGCGGTGTCGCGGGCGCTCGGCAAGCTGCGCGAGGACCCGGAGCTCACGCCGGTCCGTTGATCGTCGCAGCTCTGCCCGACCTGCTGCCCCACCTGCTGTCGGACCTTTCTTCTCCCGACCTAGTGACATACCGTGCGGTATGCGGCAAGAATCTGGCGAGCCCTACTGCCAGGTAGGTCATCCGGGAGCCGCCTCGGATGAATGCCGCGCGCCCATCGGGAGGACGCCGTGCTGAGCACGATGCAGGACGTACCACTGACCGTCACCCGCATCCTCCGGCACGGGACGACCGTGCACGGGTCGTCGCAGGTCACCACGTGGACCGGCGAGTCCAGCCCCCAGCGCCGCAGCTTCCGCGAGATCGGTGAACGAGCGGCCCAGCTGGCGCACGCGCTGCGCGATGACCTCGGGGTCGACGGCGACGAGCGCGTCGCCACCTTCATGTGGAACAACGCCGAGCACGTCGAGGCCTACTTCGCGGTCCCCTGTATGGGCGCCGTACTGCACACCCTCAATCTCCGGCTGCCCGCCGACCAGCTGACCTGGATCGTGCATCACGCGGCCGACCGCGTCATCATCGTCAACGGTTCCCTCATCCCGCTGCTCGCGCCCCTCCTCCCGCAGCTGCCGACCGTCGAACACCTGGTCGTCTCGGGCCCCGGTGACCGCTCGCCGCTGGCCGGGATACAGGCGCAGGTGCACGAGTACGAGGACCTGATCGCCGCCAAGCCGACGGCCTACGACTGGCCCGAGCTCGACGAACGTACGGCCGCCGCCATGTGCTACACCTCCGGCACCACCGGAGACCCCAAGGGCGTCGTCTACTCCCACCGCTCCATCTACCTGCACTCCATGCAGGTCAACATGAGCGAGTCCATGGGTCTGACGGATGCGGACACCACCCTGGTCGTCGTCCCGCAGTTCCACGTCAACGCCTGGGGCCTGCCGCACGCGACGCTGATGACCGGCGTGAACATGCTGATGCCGGATCGTTTCCTCCAGCCCGCCCCGCTCGCCGAGATGATCGAGACCGAGCGGCCCACGCACGCGGCCGCCGTCCCCACCATCTGGCAGGGCCTGCTCGCCGAACTCTCCGCGAAGCCGCGTGACGTCAGCTCGCTCGGCCAGGTCACCATCGGCGGCTCGGCCTGCCCGCCCTCGCTCATGGAGGCCTTCGACAAGCTGGGCATGCGGGTCTGCCACGCCTGGGGCATGACGGAGACCTCGCCGCTCGGCACGGTCGCCCGCCCGCCGGCCAAGGCCCTCGGCACCGACGACGAGTTCGCCTACCGCCTCACCCAGGGCCGTTTCCCCACCGGCGTCGAGGCCCGCCTGGTCGGTCCCGGCGGCGAGTACCTGCCGTGGGACGGCGAGTCCGCGGGTGAGCTCGAGGTACGCGGGCCGTGGATCGCGGGCGCGTACTACGGCGGCGCGGGCGGCGAGGAGCTCAAGCCCGAGGACAAGTTCAGCGCGGACGGCTGGCTGAAGACCGGCGACGTCGGCGTGATCAGCGCCGACGGCTTCCTGACGCTCACCGACCGCGCGAAGGACGTCATCAAGTCGGGCGGCGAGTGGATCTCCAGCGTCGAACTGGAGAACGCGATCATGGCCCACCCGGACGTCGCGGAGGCGGCCGTCGTCGCCGTCCCCGACGACAAGTGGGGCGAACGCCCGCTCGCCACGGTCGTGTTGAAGGAGGGCGCGAACCTCGAGTACGCCGCCCTGCGCGACTTCCTCGCGGGCACCATCGCCAAGTGGCAGCTGCCCGAGCGCTGGGCGATCGTGCCGGCCGTGCCCAAGACGAGCGTCGGCAAGTTCGACAAGAAGGTGCTGCGCAGGCAGTACGCGGCCGGAGAACTGGACGTCACCAAGCTCTGACGACCCCACCGGGCCGGGCCTGTTCGTACGGGCCCGGCCTAATTCGTGCCGATCTTCGCAAGGAGGTCCACGATGCGGCCCTGCACCTCGGTGCTCGTCGACCGCTCCGCGAGGAACAGCACCGTCTCCCCCGCCGCGAGCCGCGGCAGCTCCGTCTCGTCGACGGCGGCGGTGTAGACGACGAGCGGGGTGCGGTTCAACTGGCCGTTCGCCCGCAGCCAGTCGATGATCCCGGCCCTGCGGCGACGCACCTGCATCAGGTCCATCACCACCAGGTTCGGCCGCATCTGCGCCGCGAGCGTCACCGCGTCCGCGTCGCTCTCGGCCCGCGCGACCTGCATGCCACGCCGTTCGAGCGTCGCTGTCAGGGCGAGCGCGATCTCCTCGTGCTCCTCGATGAGCAGGACGCGCGGCGGGTGCTGCTCGCTGTCGCGGGGCGCGAGGGCCTTCAGGAGTACGGCGGGGTCGGCGCCGTACGCCGCCTCGCGCGTCGCCTGGCCGAGGCCCGCCGTCACGAGCACGGGAACCTCGGCGGCCACGGCGGCCGTGCGCAGGGACTGCAGGGCCGTACGCGTGATCGGTCCGGTCAGCGGGTCCACGAACAGGGCCGCGGGGAACGCGGCGATCTGGGCGTCGACCTCCTCGCGGGAGTTCACGATGACGGGACGGTAGCCGCGGTCGCTCAGCGCCTGCTGGGTGGTGACGTCGGGCGCGGGCCAGACGAGCAGACGGCGCGGGTTGTCCAGCGGCTCGGGCGGCAGTTCGTCGTCCATGGGCTGCGGCTGGGGCCGGTTGGCGACCTCGACGGCGCCGCCGGGGCCGTCCAACGGCTCCGGGCCCTCGTCGGCGTTCTCGTCCGGGGCGCCGATCGCGTACGCGCGGCCCGCGCCCTCGCTGGAGGACGCGATACGGGACTGCGGGTGGGCCTGCGCCTGGGGGTGCGGGCGGGCGGCGGCCTCGGGGCGGTCATCGCCCGCGGGAGCGGGGGGAGTGGACAGCCTGCGCCGCCGCCCCGAACCTCCGACGGAGCCACCGAGGGACCCGCCCTGGGTTCCGCCGAGGGCGGGGGACTGCGCCTGGCCGGGAGCTGCGGGGGCCGCGGGAGCCGCGGGAGCCGCGGGTGCCGCCGACTGGGCGGGCGCCTGCTCCGGGAGCGGTCCCGCGCTGGGCGGCTGCGGGGCCGGAGCGGGCTGCTGAGCCGGGGGAACCTGCTGAGCCGAAGGAGCCTGCGGAGGCTGCGGTGCTGTCACCGGAGCACTCGGAGCACTCGGAGCACCCGGAGCTGCCGGAGTACCCGGAGCCTGCCCCCTCTGAAGCCCGAGGCGCCGCTGCTGCTGCTCCGCGATCTGCTGGCCGAAGGGCACGCCCTGCCCCAGCGTGCGCACGCTGATCGCGCGCCCCTGCGTCGAGTTGGGGTCGCCGGGCGCCGACTCGGCGGGCAGCGGCTGCGCGGCACGCCCGCCCTGGGTCCCGCGCTCGGGCGGGAGCGCGACACCCCTGCCGGGCGTGTGGACGCCGCGCGCCGGAGTGCCTTCGGCGTACGTCGTGGGCTGCGAGGGAACACCGGCGGGCGGCGTACCCTGCGCGCCCCCCGCAGGTCCGGCGGGCGCGGGCGCGGCGGGAGCAACAGGCGCCCCCGGCGCGGCAGAAGCGGCGGCAGCGGCACCGGGCACCGCCCCCTGCCCCAGCCCCTGCTCAAGCCCCTGGCCCTGACCCTGCGCCGGACGCGACCGGCGGCGGCCCGTCGGGGCGTCCGCGGGGTGCGGCTGCGGCGGGGTGTGGTCGTCGGCCGGGTGGTGCAGGGCCGCTTCGTGCTGCCCGGTGTCGTCCTGGTCCGCGGAGGCCGGCGGCAGCGCGAACACGCGCCCGCTGGGAGCCTCCTCGGCGGCGGCCCGCTCCTTGGCGGCGGCCAGCGCACGGCGGCGCCGTCCCGTCGGACGGGGCGAGCCCTCGCCCGAGTCACCGGCGACCGCCACAGCCGTCCCGGCCCCGGAAGCACCGGCCCCGGAGACACCGGCCCCGGAAGCGTCGCCCGAAGGCAGAGCGGGCGGCAACGCCAGCTGGTCGTCGTTCCGTCGAGCCCGCTGCCCGGAAGCAGGGGCCACCCCTCCCGCGGGAACCGGCACGCCCTGCGGCGGCACCGTCTCCCCCAGAGCCGCGGACCCGGCAGCATGCTCGGCAGCCGTCACGACGGAGCCCACGGAAGTCACCGAACTCCCAAGGCCCTCCGCGGCGCTCGGCCGGCCTCGCCGCCGCCCCGTACCGCCGGCAGCCTGCGTACTCTCGACCAGCGCCGACGCCACCGGCACATCAGCCGAAGCTGAAGCCGAAGCCGAGCCCTCCGCAGTGGCCTGCACCTCGGCAGCCCCAGCAGCCGCCGCCGCTTCCGCAGCCCGCCGACCCCGACGCCGCCCGGTCCCACTGGGAGAAGCCGAGCCCCCCTCGGGGACGGCACCCCCCGAGGTCCCGCCGTCGGAAACCGAACTCTCCAGGAACGAGTCGACCGACGGCCCGGCAGCCCGCCGCGCCCGTCGCCGCCCGCCGCCCGTGGCGGGCGAAGCCTGCGCGGGCACCACGACCGAAGAGCCGACAGAACCGTCCGCGCCACGCGCAACCGCGGGCGCAGGCGCAACCGCCCCGCCCCCCGCACCGATCGGCACTTCGAGTACGTACGCGTTGCCGCTCATCCCCGGCACCTCGTGCGTCTGCAGCACGCCGCCGTGCGCCCGCACGATGCCCCGGACGATCGGTTCGTGCACCGGGTCTCCCCCGGCGTACGGACCCCGCACCTCGATGCGGACGACCTCGCCGCGCTGGGCCGCGGCCACGACGACCGTCGAGTCCACGTACCCACCGGGGGCCACGGCCGAAGGGGCCGCGCCGGCCCGCGCGTTGCCCGTGGCGTCGATGCCCGCCACGTCGGCGACCAGGTGGGCGAGCGCCGTGGCGAGCCGCCCCGGGTCCACCTCGACCTCGATCGGCGGCGCGTGCACCGCGAACTGCGCGCGTCCGGGCCCGATCAGCTCGACCGCGCCCTCCACGCCGCTCGCGACGACGGCGTCGAGCATGACCTTCGCGCGCGACAGCTCGTCCGCGCCCGAGTCGAGCAGCTGGAAGCCGAGGACATTGTCGACAAGGGTGGTGATGCGCGCATATCCGGCCGAGAGGTGATGAAGCACCTGATTCGCCTCGGGCCACAACTGCCCCGCGTCGTCCGCCGCGAGGGCCGACAGTTCGCGCCGCAGCTCGTCGAGCGGGCCACGCAACGACGAACCGAGCACGGCGAGCAACTGCTCGTGCCGCGCGGCCAGCGCGTCGTACCGCGCCTTCTCGCGCTCGGCGAGCTCCTCGAACCGGTCCTTCTCGCGCTCGGCCAGCGCCGCGTACCGCTCCTGCTCGGCGGCGATCTCCTCGGCGCGCTGCTCGGCGGCGGCGGCGAGTTCGGCCTTGTGCCGCTCGGTCGCCGCGCGCAGCTCCTCGGTGCGCCGCTCGGTCGCGGCCTGCATCTCCTGCGCGTGCGCCGCGAGGGCGGCCTCGTGCTCCTCGGCCAGCGCGTCGTACGGCCGCCGGTCGGTGAAGGTCATGACCGCGCCGACGAGCTGATCGCCGTCCCGCACGGGGGCCGTCGTCAGGTCGACGGCGACCCGGTCACCGCTCTTGGACCACAACACCTGCCCGCGCACCCGGTGCTTGCGCCCGGAGCGGAGCGTGTCGGCGAGGGGGGACTCCTCGTACGGGAAGGGCTCGCCGTCGGCGCGTGAGTGGAGCACCAGAGAGTGCAGGTGCTGCCCGCCGAGGTCGCTGGCCCTGAAGCCCAGTATCTGCGCGGCGGCCGGATTGACCAGGACGACCCGTCCGTCGGTGTCCGTGCCGACGACGCCTTCGGCCGCGGCGCGCAGGATCATCTCGGTCTGCCGCTGGGAACGCGCGAGTTCGGCCTCGGTGTCCACGGCGCCCGAAAGGTCCCGTACGACGAGCATGAGCAACTCGTCGCCGGTGTAGCCGTAATTGTCGTACGCGTCCCGGATGTCCTCGAGGTTCGAGCTGGTGACCTCGACGGGGAACTCGCTGCCGTCCGTGCGGCGCGCGACCATCCGCGTGGGCTTCGTGCGCCCGCGCTCGTCGATGGATTCGGGTCTGCGCATCGATCCGGGGATGAGCCGGGAGTCGAACTCCGGCAACAGATCGAGGAGCCCGCGGCCCACGAGGGCTGTGCCCGGTGCCTCGAACGCCTCCAGCGCGATCGCGTTCGCGTTCACGACGGTCCCGTTCGCGTTCACGAGGACCAGCGCGTCCGGGAGCGCGTCGAGTATGGCTGCGAGGCGAGCAGCGCCTCGGGATGGCCTGCTGCTCACGACGACGCTTCCTCCCTGGTTACTGCTGCTTGCCGACTCGCCCAGGCCATCTTGCCCCGCGGCCCGCGGCGTGTCACGGGAGGGAGTCTACGGGGAGTGGTTGTGCGCGCGACGCCGGATGAGAGGGAGGTCGCACGCAGAAGATGTGAGGCTTCCGTACCGCCTGGTCACGACGAGGTCCCGGCCGGGCGGATTCCGCCGTGGCCGGGAACCGATTCAGAAGTGGCCGGAAGTGGCCGGAAGGAGCCGGAACGGCTCTGCCGGAGTCAGGCGCCGGTCTCGGGCAGCACCGGGACGAGCCGGTTCCACCGGGAGATCTCGCATCCGTTGCTGCGGTTGTACGTCGCGTCGACGGGCCGCCCGTTCCACGTCCCGGTGATGTGCGCGGTGGCGGGGCCGCCGTACTGCATGGTGCAGTTCGAGTCGGCCGGCGTGGGCGCGAACGTGTCCCTGCCCCAGGTGCCCTCGTCGAGCTTCGCGCACGCGTCCTGTGCCTGCGGGTGCGTGCCGCCCGCCGGGTGGCACTCCAGCTCGAACGTCCCGTCCCGGCCGTTCCCGGTGTCGGTGACCTCCACCGTGAGCCGGTTGGGGGTCGACTCCGTCACCGGCGTCGGCAGGGGCAGCGGCAGCATGTCGGCCTGGGCGACGGCGGGCGCGACGGACAGCGCGGCGACGGAAGCGGCGGCGGTGAGGACGAGACGGCGCAGCATGACGGGGCTCCACTGGGTGCGGGGTACCGGGTACGCGGACACGTACGGGCTCTACGCGTCTAACGCCGTTGACGCCGTGACGTTGCGGGCACGGAGCCGTGGCGCGGAAAAGACGCTTTGCCCTGCGGGCCGCCCGACTAGTACCTTGGAAGCCGCGATTGGTGACACGCCGCCCGGCTGTGTCATCATCTGCAACGCACCCCCGCGCTCGCGCCGGGATGCAAGCTGGAGGCGTCGCCTAGTCCGGTCTATGGCGCCGCACTGCTAATGCGGTTTGGGACTTAAATCCCATCGAGGGTTCAAATCCCTCCGCCTCCGCTGCATGATCCGAAGCCCCGGTCCCGATGGACCGGGGCTTCGGCGCTTCCTCCCCGTGAGGAACGTTTCCGCAGGTCGCAAGCGGTGCGGCTAACGGATTTCACATGGCGGCGGCGGTCATGTAATGTTCTTCCTGTCGCCGCGAACGGGCCGAAAGGCCGGGGAGCGAAGACAGAAAAAAGAAAAATCAAGCACTCGTAGCTTAACGGATAGAGCATCTGACTACGGATCAGAAGGTTGCAGGTTCGAATCCTGCCGAGTGCACAGCAGACCAGAGGCCCCGTGGAGGAATCCACGGGGCCTCTGGCGTATGTCCTGACGGCAGTGTCTGACGGCAACCGCCGCCGGAAGGGAGTCAGACGGCCGCCGGGACACCGGCCGTACCGTCGTCATCGTCCGGATCGTTGCCGTCACCCCTCAGCGCATCCCCGACGCGATCGAAAGCGGATCGCTGGGAGTCGAGCCGGACGAAGGTGTAGATGTCCATGGTCACGCGGATCGAGCTGTGACCCAGGACTTCCATGATCATTCGAGCGTCGGCGCCCTGTTCGTGGAGCAGAGACGCGCAGGTGTGCCGCAGGTCGTGGAAGCGGACCTTGCGGACTCCGGCACGGACGCACAGCACCTCGAAGGACCGGTTGAGGTTGCGCGGCTCGATGGGGGTGCCGTTTTTGGTGGTGAAGACGAGGCCATGGCCCGTCCCCTTCCAGCTGCTGTCTGCGGCCTTCTTGTCGGCGATCTGCTGGGCCCGCTGGGCGCGGAGCGCCGTCACGCACTCGGCCGGCAGGGCCACGCGACGAGCCGAGCGCTGGGTCTTCGGGGCGACGATCAGCAGCTCACCACCGACCCGCTGGAGAGCCTGCCGGACGGTAAGGACACCTTCGTGAAGGTCCACGTCCGACCAGCGCAGCCCGAGCAGCTCCCCACGACGTAGGCCGATCCGGACGGCCAGCTCGTATGCGGCCCACAGCCGGTTCTCGCGGGCCGCCGCCAGGAGCAGGCGCCCTTCCTTGGCCGTGAGCGGTTCGATCTCGCGCTTCGTTCCCATGCTCAGCTCCACGTTCCGGGCCACGTTGCGCGGCAGCTCGTCTTCACGCACGGCGTGCTGGAGAGCGGCACGCAGGATCACCAGCAGGAAGCGCACGGTCCGATCGGACGGGAGTTTTGTGCAGCACTTGCCGAGGGCGCAGCAGCGCCGCTTGTGCTCCGGCCGCTTCTTGTCCTTGCCCTGCGCGCAGCACTGGCACGTGGCGGCCGTTTTCACCAGGAACGCCCGGATGTCGCGGGCGGTGAGCCGGACGAGCTTCTTCCTGCCGAACTCTGGAGTGACGTAGTTGCGGACGAGGGATTCGTAGTTGACGTAGGTCGTCCGCCGGACCTTCCCTCGGGCGACGTTCAGCAGCCAGTACCCCAGGTACTCGGCCACCGTCATCTTGCTGGTGGCCACCGGCGTGCCGTTGAGAGAGTCGGCCTTGAGCCTGGTCAGCTTCTCGTGCGCTTCGTCCCAGGTCTTGCCGTAGACGCTGCGCCGCTTGTACGTGCCGTCTGTCGTGAGCACGTACGCGCTGCCCTCCCAGCGCCCGTCTTTGCGCTGGTAGATGGTGCCCTCGTTGTTGGCATTCTTCTTCGGCTTGGCCATCAGGCGGCTTCCTGTTCGGTGCGAAGGGATACGTACGCGTCCACCGCGGCCTCGCTGATGCGTCGACAGCGGCCGATCTTGAAAGAGGCGAGTTCTCGGGAGCGGATCAGGTCGTGGACCTTCCAGCGACTGATGCCGAGGCGCGCGGCGACCTGGTCCACGGTGAGCACGGCCGTTGTCATGCGGGCGCCAGTCCTTCGTGCTTGATGCGTTGGGCGCGGATCACGTCGTGGCGGACCTGGGCGGCCAGGAGCTCTTCGCCGGGTCGGTAGCCACTGCTGAGGTAGGTCCACGAGGACGTGGTGACGAGGGTGGTGTTCTCGTCGTCGGCGGGCAGGCCAGCGCGAACCCGTGCAGCTTCGGCCTGGGCGGTGCGCCAGGCCCGGCGGACGTCGCGGAGGGCGCCGAGGGTGGTGGAGTAGGCACGGGACTTGCTGGAGAAGTGGCCTCGGAAGCCGAGCATGTGAGCCCACTTCCAGAGCTTGAGGTGGGCGAACTCGGGGAGATGGCCCAGCGCCCAAGCCGTGCGGATCATCTGCCGGGCGTGCTGCTGTACGGGCAGGCCGCTGAGGGGTTCGGCTTGGCCGGTGCCGTCGCAGTCCTCGCATAGGTCGCGGAAACCGTCGGGGCCGCGTACGTAGCCGCGTCCCGAGCAGGGGCGGCATACGAGGGGGCGATCAACGGTGCCTGCGCCTTCGGCGTTCTTGGTGGCGTACTTGGCGACGTATCCGGCGACCTTGGCATCGGTAAGTTCTCCGTCGCCCAGGGCGGAGATCTGGTCCACCTTGAAGCGGGCACCCCACTTGATGACGCGTTCGCCCACCGCGTCCGACTCGACGAGAAGACTGGCCCGCTCGACCGCCAGGCCGACAGCCGCGTGAAGGGCGTCGAAGGTGGCCCAGGCCGGAGGCGAGGTGGTGTGACCGTCGGGACCGTCGAAGCGGACGACCGCGTGGAAGTGCACCAGGCCGCGTTGCTGATACTCGGCAACCTTGGCGAAGGAGACGCGCAGGGCAGCGTTCAGTGCCTTCTGTGTCATGCCGAGGTGCTCGGCGAGGGCACGCCGAAGGTAGGTGGTGAAGCGTGCCCAGAGCGCCCCGGCATGAGCGTTCCACAGCACGGCGCCGGTGTAGTCGTAGCTTGCTGGACGCAGTGGTGTGCCGAGTTCGGGAGCGTCCTGCGGGTGGCTTGCGCCGCATGCGCAAGGGCGGGGCTTGCCCGCGTCGGTAGTGGTGCGGTTATGGACGGGGCCGAACGACGGGGCGGTGAGGGTGACGAAGGCACGGGGGTGGTCGCGGACGGTTTCGGCGACGCTCTTGCCGCCGGACAGTCCGGCCTTGATGAGGTGGTACGTGTCGGCGGCGTACACACGAGAGCAGGCAGGGCAACGGGAAACGCGGCGGTTGCCGCAGGTGGTCAGTAGGCGTCCGGAGGGCTCGTCCTCGGAGCGGTAGGAGCGGACCACTTGCTTGGTCGTCTGGTCGGTGGTGGCCGTCCAGCCGTGCAGGTTCACGGGATGAGTGCAGCCGCGCAGGTTGCGGACCTGTTCTGTGACGCGGTCGAAGTCGTTGCCGTTGGCGAGGGCGAGAAGGTCGCGGACGGCGGGGCTGATCACGTGGTGCAGGCCGATTTCGCGGGCCATGGCGTGCAGGTTTCCCTTCTGACGGGGCGGGCCGCCGGACAGCAACAGAGGGGGTTTGTTGCCGCCCGGAGGCATGGCGAACTGGGCCCGGTAGGGGAGGTACGGGAAGTGGGGCCGAAGTGCCGGCCGGAGGTCAGGCCGTCAGGGCGGCGTGCGCAGCCTTGGCCAGGGGGAGGCCGACGCCGAGCCGGGTCTTGAGCTGGGATGCAGTGATGGGCTGGCCGTGGGTGGCGGTGTGGTCAGCGGCGATCTCGCGTGCGGCTTCCAGGAGGCCCGGGGGCACCGGAGCGGCGGGGGCCGGGGCAGCGCCGGGCTGCGGCGTGGGTGCAGCCGCAGGGACTGCGGGCTGGATAGCTGCGGCGGGCGCGAGCGGTGCCGGTTGGTCCGGGACCGGAGCCGTGTCGGTCAGCGGCGTGGGGGATTCGGTCGGCGCATCGGCGGGGGTACTGACCGCGTGGAAGTGGCGCAGGAGAGCAGGACCGACCGCGCCCCAGCCGAGGAGGAGCAGCGGAGCTACGGCGTCCACGCAGGCGCGGCCGTAGTGCCCGGCGATGATGGGTTCGGCCACGTTCAGGGCGAGGGTGAAGAAGCCAGAGACGTGCATGAGGCGGGTCGCCGCCGTGAGTTCACTGGCCGGGACTCCGCGCAGGGACAGGTACCGCAGGGCCACGAGGAGGCCGACCACGGACAGGTCCACCATCGGGGCGATGAGCGGAGCGACCGAGCTGGGGACGCCGAGGCGCAGGGCGAGGCTCCAGACGTTGCCGAAGGAGAACACGAAGGCCAGCAGGGCGATGACAGCCATGACCGCGGTCACCGTGCGCTGCGTGATCCGGTCTTCCGACATGAGGGTTCACCTCCTTTCGAGGGTGTAGGGAGCAGGGCCGTCAGGCTGCTTCGGACAGATCCTTGGCCAGGTCCACGGGGTCTTGACCGGTGAGGCGTTCGAGGAGCTGCCCGGGGTCACGGGTGAGGTGCGCTGTCTCGGCAGCTATACGGGCGGCGTGCTCGTCGGCCACGAACGGAGTGCGGATGCGGACGAAGCCCGGGCGACCGTGGGCGTTCATGACCGCCACTCCCACATAGGCAGCGTCTTGGAGTGTGGCCGGGTTGGCCTCGGGCCACTGACGGATGTCGTCTCCGAGGGCGGCAACGGCGGCGTCGGCAGTCTTCTGGGCGAAGGACAGGCCGACCGGGCACACGTCCCTGATGAAGGTGGGGATGGCGTCGCCGGTGGTTTTCTGCGTGATGATCAGGGTCAGGAAGCCAAGGGCCCGCCCCTTCTTGGTGAGGTCCTCCACCAGGCGAGCGTTCTCGGCAGCCAGGGCGGCCAGCCGCTTCGTCTGCGCGTCAGAGCCCTTGTGATCGCGGAAGTACGTGTGGGCTTCATCGATGATGGTCACGATCAGCGGCCACTCTTCCGTGGGCCCGACATGCCAGAAGTTCTTGACGCCCCGGATCTGCTTCTGGCAGGCCGAGCGGGCACGACGAAGCTCGACCAGGCGCTTCAGCTCTTTGTTCGCTGCCTCCAGGTCGTCACCGACGAAGGCGAACAGCCGCTCTACAAGGTCGGCGTAGTCCCCCTCGTAGGCATGCGACACCTTGCCGTCGAACACGTTGAACTGCACGGCCGGTGAGGGGGCCCAGTCACAGATCAGACGATTGACCGCAGACGTCTTTCCGAAGCCGGGCAGGCCCGCCATCGTGATGCCGGGAACTTCCGACAGCGGCACACTGACGGGCATGCCGAACTCGTCCACTCCCAGATCCCACAGGGCGACCTTCTCCGGCGGGAGTCCTGAGGGGGTGTGCGTGGTCGAGGTGATGAGCGGGTCGACTCGCACCCCACGGATGAGAACCTGACCCGGCTTGTCCGGCAGGACCGAAACCCGAGTCATGCGCCACGCGTCGGCCAGGTACGGGGCTGCTTTCTGGAATTCCTTCAGGCCAACTTGCGGCAGGCAACTCGCCCGTACGATGACTCCGAACTCATCCGGGACGACCTTGAGAGTCGGCACCAGGACGCGGGGCTTGACGACCTTGTCACCACTGGCGAGGGAGGACACGGCAGTTGGCATCTTGTCGGTGACGGACAGGTTGACCATCGGCGCCAACCGTTTCCAGCCCCACCGGATGCGCACTGCCAGACGGATGCTGCGGCGCTTCATGGGCGTCGCCCGCAGGTAGCGGGACACCCACACCACCGTCCAGAGGGTGATCGCTATGAGGCCCAGCCAGACAGCGCCACTGACCCAGGTGAAGGCTTCGTTGATTCCGGTCATCACTTCGTCCTCGTGTCTTTGAGTTGGCCGCCAGGGCGGCAGCGTCCTGTCTCGCGAAGGAGAGAAGGCAAGCGCCGCCACCCTGGGATGTCGCGGGGTATGGGGCTTATGCCGCCGCAGACTCAGCGGCTTCTTGCGGGACCGCCGGGCCAGCGACCAGCTCCAGGGACGCGCAGCGGAAGGCGACGCCCTCCTGAAGGGAGTCGTTGAAGATCCGAGCCCACGGGATCGCGAACAGCTCGACCGGCTTCACGAAGCGACCGGGGTGAAGACCGTTCGGCAGGCCGCCCGCCGGAACGGTGATCTTCATTGCCTCCGCTCGGTCGTCTTCCATCAGGAAGAGCGTCACGACGAACATCGGCTGGCCGGTCTCCCGGTCCACGGCGCGCACGCCGTTCTCCTGGTCCTTCCACTTCGGCACCGGAGGAGTGCCGACCATGAAGTTCGTGGAGTCGAGCAGACCGACGCGGATGATGGTCATAGCCATGACAGATAGAGCCCTTCGGTTGGTTCTGCGGTCCGGGTCCGGCCGCTCCAAGAGGTAACCACGACAGCTAGGTGTACTGCAACACCTATGTGTTGGATGTTTGCTGCTACCCATGTGTTCCGTAGGTGAGGCAGGCGTAGCCGCCGTATTCTTGGGCCATGACGCTGCCCCTCGAAGACGACTCTCGACCGCCCTACGTGCAGGTGGCCGAGTACCTCCGCCGTCAGATCCAGAGCGGCGAGCTGAGTCCCGGGGACAAGGTCCCGTCCTCCCGCGAGCTCCAAGAGAAGTTCGGACTGGCCAGCGCGACCATCCAGAACGCGTTCCGACTGCTGAAGAGCGAAGAGCTGATCTACAGCGTCCAGGGCCGGGGCAGTTTCATCCGTCGCCCCGCCGCCGGCCTAGGGCCGGAGGGCGGGACAGAGGGACCGGAGTCGTTCGAGTCGGAGGGCGACGCTGCGGGCTTGGGCTCTAGGGTCGCGTCCCTTTCCGCCGAGGTTGCCGATCTGCGCGGCCAGCTCGGCGAGATGCGCGAGACGATGCAGAGCCTGTTGGAGCTGATGCAGCAGCTGAAGAGCGAAAGTGAAGGCGCCTAGCCTCCGCTCGCACTTGCTCCAGGAGCGACGCCAGTTCGGCGATCTCCACAGCGAGACGCGTCACTTCACCATCGAGTGCCGCTATCTCCGACTCGTCCACCAGGTCCCGCCCTTCGTTGCGCTGATCTGACTGCTCACGCCACCACGGATCACTAGCCCGTGGGATGCCCCGTCCCGCAGGGCGGTAGAGGACCTCACGTCCTCCCGCACCGCGGTGATGCGACTTGCTCTCGCGTCCCGTCACGCGCACCTCTCGGTAGCCCGCTTCAGCCATGACGCCGACGCTCGGTCCTTCACTTGCTACAGGTGTGGAGATGCCTTGTCGTGTGACAGTCCGGACCAACGAGTTCAGGAAAACTCGGAATGTCTGTGGATAGGTTCTTGCGATCCGGAGCACATAACGCCTCAAAAAGTGCCGAAGTGTCGATGGGTAGGCGGCGAGGAGCGGCCCGGGCAGCGAGCTGTCCAAAGTTTCTTTACTGGATCAAGGCGGCCCGCCTACGGCGGACCGCGCGCGCTGGCGGCCTGGGGCCGCCGCCGCTCCATGTCTCCGCCACCGCTGCGGCGGCCCCACGCCGCTCAGCGCGCAGCTTCGCCAGGGCTGACGGCGAGATCAGCAAGAAACCAGGCCGCCTCGAGCGCCAGGACCAGCCCGTCGCCCCCAGTCCGACCACGCCACTCAACCGTCCGACGCTCCAGGCCGCGGAGTCCACGGAGCCGCAGGCCGAACCCAGTTGCCATGCCAACTCGGCAACGCCAAGGTCGTACGGCGGTGCAGTCCGTGACGCATAGAAATAGCGTGGTCGAGGTCGGCCCGGGGTTGCTGGAGACATACGTGGCGGGTGCTCGTTTGCCCGCCCCGCCGCCGTGGCTGACTTTCGGTGGCTGAGGCCAGGGCGGGGGCCACGCCGACTGCACCGCAACATTGATTCCCTCCAACTCGATAACTGAGAGCGGGGGTTGAAGACGCACCCGCGTTCGAGCACGCCAATTGCCCCGGTACCATCGGCACCGGGGTCCTGATCAGGACTTCCGCGACCGGACCACCCGGAATGCTGTCCAGGCTGAGGGTGGTCCGGTCTCTTGCTGTTCGTGCCCCGCCGCTCGCATCAAGGGCAGGGATCGCGTGCTCCGGGCAAGCCCGGATACAGATGTGGAACCCGTCCCCACCGAGACCGCTGAACGTGGGGGAACCACGTCGATCGGCTTCGGTCGGTGAGGACGGGGGTCAGAGGAGAGTCGAGCTGGACGCCAGGGTGAAGCCGACGACCAGGCCACACGATCCGGAGATCATGATGATCAGTAGTGGTCCGGTGAACTGCCCTAACCAGGCGATCGATCGACGCATCAGGCTCGCCTCCAGGCCCGCCAGGGGCGCGTGATGATCTCGCGGTAGGTGTGGTGTGACGGATGCTTGCCGCAGTGTTCGAGGACCCAAGCCTGAGGCTCGGCGAAGTCCTCGCCAGCCGGTGACGTCTCGCCGTCGACCGCGCACTGCATGGCGTAGGTCGCCGGTTCGGCGTCGGGCTCTCGGTCAGGTTCGAGGGTCCACGTCTCGTACCGCAATACAGCGCGCGGGCTCACCGCCCCCACCGCCCGTTGGCTACAGCCACTTTGGCGCTGAGCCCCTCGGATTGACTGGGTTGGCGGAGCGCATCGGGTGGGACGTCCCACTCCAGGCCCCCGCATGGCGGGCGGAGTTGCACATAGGGGCCTTCATTCCCCATCACGACACCCGCTTTGCCGGTGCGCTCATCCACCATGAGGGCGCCGATAGTTGGAAGAGCCGCGTTGTCGGTCACTACTGCCTTCTCCTCGCCGCGGGAACGAACTGGCTCGGAAGCAGACCGCCGCGTGACTCAGCAGGCAGTCGGCACCCGTCCGTGCTCATGCGAAGAAGCATCAGGCGAACCGGTAGGACCTAGAAACCACCCCCAAACCCCACTTCGGGACGTCCCGCGTCGGGTAAAACGTCCCTAGTGCCGTCCCAAGACTCAGAGGGAGACTCATGCAAAACGAGAGACTACGTGCCGTCATGGCGGCCGGAGGCTGGACGTACGCCGCAATCGCTAAGGCAGTTGAGGTCGACCCCAAGTCAGTCGAGCGATGGGTGAATCTGGGCCGTACGCCGCGCCGCGCCACCGCCTTACAGGCGGCTGAAGCCCTAGGAGAAGACGTGCACGCACTCTGGCCGGCACTTCGGCAGGCCCGCCCCGCCCGCGCGATCAGCCCGGAACTCGTGGCTCTACACGAGCAACGTGCAGACGTCCCCGTATCCACGTTCGTGGACATGATGACGCAGGCCCGGGAGCGCATCGATGTGCTCGTGTACGCGGCTGTCTTCCTGCACGAGGCATACCCGCGGCTCAACAACCTGCTGCGCGAACGAGCCGCTGAGGGCTGCACCGTACGCATCGCGGTAGGCGACGCGGAAAGCCCGAACGTCCAGGCACGCGGCCAGGAGGAGCGATTCGGTCACGGCATCGAGTCCCGGTGCCGTCTGGCCTTGATGCACTACCGCCCGTTGATCGGCGTATCCGGCATCGAGATAAGGACCCACGGAACGACGCTCTACAACTCCTTGTACCGCGCGGATGACCAGATGCTGATCAACGCTCACGTCTGGGGAGTGAACGCTTACGGTGCCCCGGTGTGGCATCTCCGCCGTAACGGGGAAGGCGGCATGTTCGACACCTACGGCCAGAGCTTCGACGCGGTATGGGCGACGGCGGAGCCGGTACAGCAGGAGGAGTGACCATGGCGCGAACCGAGTACTACGACGACCCGAACGCCCCCAAGCCGAACAGCATGGTGGTCGCGGCCTCAGCGGTCGTCACCGACGAGCAGGGACGCATCCTGCTGCAGCGACGCCGGGACAACGACCTCTGGGCGCTGCCAGGGGGCGGGATGGACCTCACCGATTCCCTCCCCGGCACGGCGGTCCGAGAGGTCAAAGAGGAGACCGGCCTGGACGTAGAGATCACCGGCCTGGTCGGTACGTACACCGACCCGAAGCACATCATCGAGTACACGGACGGCGAGGTCCGGCGACAGTTCAACGTCTGCTTCACCGCCCGGTCCGTCGGCGGCCAGCTCGCGATCTCCAATGAGTCGACGGAACTCCGGTTCGTTCCCCCGGGGGAACTTGAGGACTTGCCGATGCACCACACCCAGCGGCTCAGGCTTCAGCACTTCCTGGAGCGCCGCGAGCGCCCGTATCTGGGCTGACGGTGACGGGACCGCATGAGCAACCGGATTTATCGAAGGTGGCTTCCACCGAAGGCTTCGAGCACCCCACTCAACACGCTGCCGGGGCTGATCTCTGCTGTCCCTGAACCGAACCAGGCATCTGTTGCAGCTTTTCGCCTGCCTTGCCTTCCTCACGACGCTAGTCTGGAAAGTGTGTCTCTCTCTTCCTGGGGGTGAGCGATGTTTGAGGTGTTGGCAGGGAAGATCGCTGGTGCGGTCCTGGGTGCATCTATCGGAGCTGCGGCTAGACGTGTAATTCCGGGCCCAGGAGCGGGCCTTGCGCCAGGCCCTGCATATCCACGCTTACGATTGAAGAAACCAACAGCAGTCGAGCACAAAGACGTCGAGAATCTCACTAAAAATGTTGCACGGCGCCTTTCTGAATTGGTGCACACGGAATTCCGTAATCTTCCAGAAAATGAGAAGCAAGCTGCGGCGCATCTAGCTGCTGATACTCTCAGCAGTACCAATGTGGACATCTGGCAATGTGACCTGAATCCTGAACTCTACAGTCGAAGAGTATTACGAGGTTGGACCGCAACTCATAAATCGGCTGGACTGTCTGAAGCAGCTCAAGCGTTCTGTGAATTGTTGATCCGAGATATCTCTGTGCAGGTGGTTCAGTTCATAACAACGTGGCCCACCTTTGCAGCCAGGGTTGAGATTGAGCAACTCGATCGACTGCGTTGCCTAACAGAAACAATAGGCAGCATATACGCCAAAATGGGGCCTGATCTCCGTGTAGAGGATTTGGACTTCGAGAACCGTTATGCCTCTTTGGTCGTTGACTCTCTTAACCGTTTGCAGATTTTCGGGCTCGACCTGGCTGATCGAAAAAATCTATCTTACGACCTGTCGGCTGCTTACATCACACTTAGCGTTTCGCCCGCAACCCAACATGGCACTCCCGTGTTGTCGGTATCGCCGTCAACAGCGGACCATGTAGCAGAAGCAGATGAGGACGACCCCACACCCGCAATGCGAAGCGCTGCGGAGGCCGAGAGAGGGGTCGGAATGCGCACGGAGATAGCTGTTTCCCCTTATCGGAGAATACTGCTTCGCGGAGACGCTGGGTCTGGTAAGACGACACTCCTACAATGGCTAGCCGTTAACGCAGCGAACCGAAGTTTTCAGGCAGACTTGAATGAATGGAACGCCCTCGTGCCATTCGTGCTGCCGTTGCGCCGATACGCTAACACTGATCTTCCTAGTCCTTCTCGATTCTTCCCGACAGTTGGAACTCTCCTTTGTGAAGAGATGCCTGACAAGTGGGTGCACCGAATCTTGAGAACCGGACGAGCTCTCATCCTGATTGATGGTGTGGACGAACTTCCGGATGAGCAGCGTGATGTGGCTCGAAACTGGCTTCGAGAATTGATCGCCACCTATCCGGATGCCCTATACGTCGTAACGTCCCGGCCGGCGGCGGCAGAGGTCGACTGGCTAAGTGAAGACGGTTTTGCAGTGCTCGATCTGCTTCCGATGAACCAAAAGGATGTCGAGAATTTCGTCCAGCACTGGCACGATGCTGCCAGGGATGGCGAGTGTGACGAGGCTGAACTGGAGACGCTGAATCAGGGGGAGGCCGATCTAATCGCATCGATTCAAGAAGAGCGTCAACTAAGGCGACTCTCCTCTAATCCGCTGCTAGCTGCACTCTTGTGTACTCTCAATCGAGATCGCCACTCGCAACTGCCGCGAGACCGAATGGAGCTATATCGAGCAGCACTCGACCTCTTGTTATTGCGGCGAGACCGAGAAAGGAGAATTGACTATCCTCAGCCCGCTCATCTCGGCGACTCTCAGAAGAAGTCGATACTAGGAGGTTTTGCTCATTGGTTGATAAGGAATGGGCTTACTGATGCTTCACGTGAGCAGGCCATAAAGCAGGTCGGCATTTCCTTGCAGTCGATGCCAGCAGTAGATTCTGATGCTGACACACTATTCGATTACCTACTCATTCGAAGTGGCTGTCTGAGAAGGCCAGTTCCAGGTCGTGTTGATTTCATTCATCGCACATTTCAAGAATATTTGGCTGCTGCGCGAATAGTCGAAATCGACGACTTTGACAACCTACTTGCCAACGCTCATTTGGACCAATGGCATGAAGTCTTCGTTATGGCTGTAGGCCACGCAAGGCCCAGAGAACGGTCGATACTGCTCTCAGGACTCATTAGACGCGGGGAGCGTGAAATAGAGCACAAGAAGCGGCTGCACCTACTTGCCGCAGCATGCCTTGAAACAGCAACAGAATGCGACCCGCCGAGCGTTTACAGCCAAGTTCGCCAGATCACCGCAGGACTTATCCCGCCGCGTCGTTTCACGGACGCGAAGGAGTTGGCGTCAGCCGGTGAGATGGTGATTCCGCTAATTCCAGATAAGAAGCTGCCCGCTAACGAGGCGGCAGCTACCATTAGAATGGCGGCGCTTGTCGGC
The DNA here is from genome assembly GCF_040682375.1 of Streptomyces sp. NPDC051214. Classification (NCBI taxonomy): domain Bacteria; kingdom Bacillati; phylum Actinomycetota; class Actinomycetes; order Kitasatosporales; family Streptomycetaceae; genus Streptomyces; species Streptomyces sp. NPDC051214. The sequence goes on along the minus strand of NZ_JBFBAT010000017.1, from coordinate 8,354 downwards.
GGCGATGGCGCCCTTTCTCTGATTAGCCGTTACGCCCGCGATAAAAGAGTGACAGTTCAGCGAGAGATTCGACAATCTTGGGAGTACTTTGACGCAGACGAGTACGCCAAGAGGGTGCTTTCGAAGAATCCAGAAGCCTGGACCTATATAGAGGTTTACCTACCGCATATACTCCATTCGCTACGGCATTTGCCGGGCTTGCGGACGCTTGATATTGCCTGCCCTGTTCAAGGTATGGAATGGATGACTGGCCTGCAAGGCTTGCAAAAGCTAAGTCTGCGTAGGGGTGTGTCGGATCTTTCCTTCGCGACTATTGCTGCGGAGTGTGCGCAGCTTCGATACTTGAATATCATGGTGCGAGATTCAGTTGACTCTCTAGAAAATCTTGCGGGGATGCAGTATTTGGATTTCTTGAACATTAGTCGCGCTAGAGGTTCAGAATTCGACCTGGCGCCTTTCCCGAGATTGTCGCAGCTCAAGCAGTTGACCATCCGTAACTCGGCACAGGACCTTGACCTTTCTGACTTGGCTGCAAAGGCCCCCCGACTCTTCAATCTGGTGCTGGCGCCGGCAGGGTTTCAGGCGAGTTTGGCGGGCGTCAAGGATCTGAAGAGCCTGCAAAGGCTGAGCTTCATACTGCACGAGCAAACAGAGCTGGCCTATCTGGCAGAGGCTCCTTGTTTGAAGACGCTGGTAATACGAGCAAATTCTCCAGTGGATACAAGTTCTCTCGCGAAATCTAAGTCACTCAGAGAGATTAGAATTATTCCCTTTAATGACAATTTCGCAAAAGTGTTTGGTGGGTTTGACGTGCGGCCCTTCATCGAATCGGCTCGTGAGTGGCGAATCCGCATACCGGCGGGATATGAGAATGCGTTCGTCGGCGTGCATCACCCTGCTGTTGAAGCCGAGCTTGTAAAAGAAGGGGCGCCTACATGGAGGTTCATGATTAACCGAGACGCTGTTGGCGCATAAGGCCCACAGCGCCGAAGCCTCCGCTATAGCGGGCGTCTGCAGCTTTGTTCCCTTATCTGTTGGCCCCCCGTCGGGGCAGCGTGTGCCCGCGCCGTGCGCGGGCGTTGGACAAGGAGTGAGAGTCGCAAATTGCGCAGGAGGTGGTTGACGTCCTAGCTCAGATTGACGGCAGTCCTGACGGCAACGACGGCACACAGTCACGTGTGATCACTTACCTGTGCGGCCAAGGTCATGGGTAGCCGGTCCCTCACCGGCGAGCTTGCCCGATCCTACGGATCAGAAGGTTGCAGGTTCGAATCCTGCCGAGTGCACGCAGTCGAAAGGCCCCCGGTTCGCCGGGGGCCTTTCGCGTTGTCCGGGCGTGGTCCGGGGGGCGCCCCCGCCGGGTGGCGGGGGCGGTGTCCGGTCAGGCTGCCGTGGCTTCGGCCGAGGTCTCGGCCGGGGTGGCCGGGCCGGTCGGGTGCTGGGTCACCGGGCGGCGGCGGGCCGGCATGCCGAGCAGGGGGTTGGCGACGCCCCAGGCCGCGCCCTTGCAGACCAGCTCCTTGTAGAGGGCGGCGAAGCGTCCCGTCAGGGCCGCGTTGACCGAGCGGTCGTCGGCGGTGACGTACTGGATCAGGCCCTCCTTGCGGCCCAGCGAGATGCACTGGTTGAAGTAGCGCATCGGCGTCTTCGGGACCTTTCCGCCGGTCAGGCGGGCCGCGATGGCGTCGGCGGCCTGCCAGGCCATGGGGGTGCCGGTGGCGCACGACATCCGCAGCGGCTTGTCGCCGGGGCCCATCGCCTCGGCCGCGTCGCCGATCGCGTACACGTCGGGGTGCGAGACCGAGCGCATGCTGCGGTCCACCACGATCTGGCCGGTGCCGTTGACCTCCAGGGTGGTGGCCTCCGCGATCGGGTGCACCGCGAAGCCGGTGGTCCACACGGTGACCGCGGCCGGGATGACCTCTCCGCCGGCCGTGGTGACCTGGTCGGCCCCTACGCCGGTGACGGCGGTCTGCTCGTACGCGGTGATGCCGAGGCCGGCGAAGACCTTCCGCACGTGTTCGCGGCCCTTGGGCGAGAGCCAGTCGCCGAGACCGCCGCGGGCGGCGACGGCGACGTCGAGGTCCGGGCGGGCCTCGGCGATCTCGGTCGCCGCCTCCAGACCGGTGAGGCCGCCGCCCACGACGAGCACGCTCTCCCCGGCGCCGAGACCGGCCAGGCGCTCGCGCAGCCGGAGTGCTCCGGCGCGGCTCGCGATCTCGTGGGCGTGCTCGGCGGTGCCGGGGACGCCCTGGGTGTTCCAGCCGCTGCCGACGGCGTACACGAGGGTGTCGTAGGCAAGTTCGGCGGCGCCTTGTGCGTCGCTGACGGAGACGACCTTGCGGTCGACGTCGACCGCGGTGACCTTCGCGAGCCTCAGTTCGACGCCGGTGTCCGCGAACATCTCGCTGAAGGGCCGGTGCCTGAGGTCCTGGCCGACCGTCAGCTGGTGCATCCGGACGCGCTCGACGAAGTCGGGCTCCGGGTTCACGAGGGTGATGGCGACGTCTTCGCGGCGCAGCCGCCTGGCGAGGCGTCCGGCGGCGGTGGCTCCGGTGTATCCGGCTCCGATGACGACGATGCGGTGCTGCTGCATTTTCCTGCTCCTGTCATCAGCTCTTCAGCGGGTTCGCCACTTGAACCGGGCAGCCCTGCGATTCCTGACAGGTGTGTGGTGTGAAGCAGGTCACATGTCGGTGACGGGGGTCAGAACGCCTTGAGCAGGGGTTCCCCGTGGTCCGTCGCCGCCCACTGCTGCGTCGCGCGTTCGAGCTTGTCGGGGTTGACCTGGTTGCGGAACGCGACGATGCCGTCCGCGGTGATCTCCAGGCACATGACGCCGATGACCCGGCCCTCGACGGCCACCACCAGGGCGGGGCCGCCGTTCGCCGTCGCGACCCAGACGTCGGGCGAGCCGCCGACGATGGCGCGCTTGGCCTCGCTGGGCTTGCCGAACAGGCCCCGCATGAACCGCGCGACCGCGACGGCGCCCTCGAACGCCTTCGCGCGCGCGGGAACCTTGCCGCCGCCGTCGCCGACGGAGATGGCGTCCTGCGTGAGGAGCCGTACGAGCGGCTCGGTCTGGCCGCTGGTGGCGGCCGCGAGGAACTCCTCGACGATGCGCTGCGCGGTGGCCTCGTCGATCTCGGTGCGCGCCTTGCCGGCCGCGACGTGCTTCTTGGCGCGGTGGAAGATCTGCTGGCCCGCGGACTCGGTGATGTCGAGGATCTCCGCGATCTCCCGGTGCGCGTAGCCGAAGGCCTCGCGCAGCACGTACACCACGCGCTCGTTGGGCGACAGGCGCTCCATCAGGGTGAGCACCGCGTACGAGACGGATTCGCGCTGCTCGGCGGTGTCGGCGGGGCCGAGCATCGGGTCACCGGCGAGCAGGGGCTCGGGCAGCCACTGGCCCACGTAGGTCTCGCGGCGGGCGCGGGCCGAGGTGAGCTGGTTGAGGCACAGGTTGGTGAGGACCTTCGTCAGCCAGGCCTCGGGGACCTCGACATGGTCGACGTCGGCGGCCTGCCAGCGCAGGAAGGTGTCCTGCACGGCGTCCTCGGCGTCGCTCGCCGAGCCGAGGAGGCGGTAGGCGATGGCCTCGAGGCGGGGCCTCGCGGCCTCGAACCGGTCCACGTCGTTCACGGTCAGAGCCATGCTTCGGATCCTAGCCCGCGCCCCCGTGCTGACCGACGATGTGATCATCGGCACAGACGCAGCGAACCTCGCCGGAGTCACGTATTCCGCACATAGCGTGATCAACGACCAAGTAAGTCCTGCTTTATTGGAGGATTTTGATGCGCAAGTTGTACACGGGGAAGCGCAAGCTCGCGGTGGTCGGGACGCTGACGGCGATCGCCATCGGTGTGCCGGCCGTGGGTGCGGTGGCGGCGGAGATCAGCGGGAGCCGGATGCCCTTCTCCATAGCCACCGCGGGGAACAAGGAGGACGGTGACCGCTGGAAGGGCAAGAGCAGCGGTCACGCCAAGGCCTGTGGCGATGTGCCGGTGAACGACACCAGGACGTTCAGCGCGTACATCTACCAGGACAAGAGCTTCCGCCCCGACCCGAAGATCGCCGGCACCTCCCGCAGCTACAAGCAGGCGTACGGCTGCAGTGGGTACAAGGGCACCAGCACCAGTGGCAAGTACTACACCAAGGCCACCTGGGCCGGGATCCCCGGCAGCCGGGCCTACGGTTACGTGAACGCCCAGAACTGATTCGTGAACGCCCAGAACTGATCAGGAATCACGTGACCCTCAGCAAGAGCACCGCCGCGACCGGCTCCCGGCCGGTCGCGGCGGTCGCGGCCGTGACCGTCCAGTACGGCTCCACGGTCGCCCTCGACGACGTGTCCCTCGAATTTCCCTCCGGCGTCACCGGACTGCTCGGCCCCAACGGGGCAGGGAAGAGCACTCTGTTGTCGCTGCTGAGCACGGCCCGCAGACCCAAGTCCGGTTCGGTCACCCTCCTCGGTGACGAGGCGCCGGGGCGGGCGCGGGTGCAGCGGATCCGGCAGCGGATCGGGGTGCTCCCGCAGTCCTTCGGGTTCTATCCCCGTTTCACCGTCCTGGAGTTCACCGAGTACGCGGCCTGGCTGCGCAAGGTGCCCGCGGGCGAGCGGCGCGAGCGGGCCCGCGCCGCGCTGCGCCTCGTACAGATGGAGAAGCACGCGGACCGGAAGATGGGCGCCCTGTCCGGCGGCATGCTGCGTCGCGTCGGCATCGCCCAGGCCATGGTCAACGAACCGGCCCTGGTGCTCCTCGACGAACCGACCGTGGGCCTCGACCCGGCCCAGCGCGTCGGATTCCGTTCGCTGATCCAGGAGTTGGGGGAGCGCTCGGCCGTCGTGATGAGCACCCACCTCGCCGAGGACGTCGCCCACGTGTGCGACCGGGTGGCGGTGCTCCTCGAAGGCTCGGTCCGCTTCACGGGGACGGTCGCCGAGCTGTGCGCGCTGCCGGGTGGGGGCGCGAGCGGCGCGGACGGCAAGGAAGCCGAAGCCGAAGTCGACGGGGGCGCCGTGGAAGCCGGTTATCTGCACCTGGCCGGTACGGAAGCGGTGGCGACCTGATGCGTGTGCTGCTGACCGAGATGCGGCGCGGCGAGGCCAAGTGGGCCGCCGCGCTCATGGGCGCGATCGGCGTCTACTACTTCACCGCCGACAGCCCCGACGAGAGCGACTGGATCGGCTGGTGGACCCAGACCAGCCTTCAGGTCCAGCTCTACTCGGTGATCGTGATGGGCTCGGTGATGAGCGCGGCGGCCGCCTGGGGAGCGGGCCGCGCCTTTCGGCACCGGACCAGGGTCTGGGCGGACACCGCGGCGCGCGGCGGCTGGGCGCAGGCGCTGCTGCTGTGGCTCGCGGTGTGGCTGTGGGCGCTGCTCGCGTACGCCGTGCTCGTGGCCGTCGCGTTCTCGCGGACCGCGGGGGTCAGTGACGTCAGCGAGCCCGCCTGGACGCCGCTGCTGCTCGGGGCCGGGATGATGGGCCTGGAGATCGCCGTGGGGGTCGCGATCGGATCGGCACTGCCGTCCCGCGTGGTCGCGCCCTTCGCGGGAATTTTCTGGTACGGACTCTTCGTCTTCGTCGCGTTCGTCCCCGACACCCCCCTCGACAAGCTCTTCCCGGCGATAGACGAGTTCTGGAGCTCGGAGTTCGAGCCCAACACCACGCGCATGCTGATCGCCTTCGCCTGGTGCCTGGCCCTCGGCCTGCTCCTGACCGCACTTCCAGCGCTGCGGCGCCGCGCGTCGCTCACCCCGCGGCCCCTCGCCCTCGGGGCGCTCGTCGTGGCGGCCGTCGTCGCGGGCGGTGCGCTCGTGGCCTTCCGTACGCCGACGCCCGACTCGTACTGGGCGGTGCGCAAGGCCCAGCCGGCGCAGCCGCTCTGCGCCACCAGTGGCGGCACGAAGGTGTGCCTCTGGCCGGAGGACCGGCATCTGCTGCCGAAGGCGCGCGCCGCGGTGAAGACGGTCGACGCGCGGCTCGGCTCCCTGAAGGGGCTCAACCGCGCCTTCTACGCGAGCGGCCTGAAGCGGCCCTCGGGCGCCGCCGAACTGTCCCTGATGACGCCCGCGGAGACCGAGGCCGACCTGACCGACGCGCTCTTCGCGGCGGCGCTTCCCCAGCCCAAGTCCTCCTCCTGCGAGCCCCACTTGCTGAAGGAGACCGGCGGCTACCCCGACACGTTCCTCTTCGAGGCGGTCGTCCGCGGCCGTGCCGGGGCGCCCAGCGAGTACTACGGCGAGAAGTTCGGCCGCGTCCTCGCCCGGGTCACCGAGGCACCGGCAGCGAAGCAGGACGCGTGGATCGAGGAGGCGGCCGGGGACATCCGCGCCTGCCGCGCCGTCCCGGAGCCGCCGCGGTGAGCGCTGCGACCGCCTTCGTACGGTGTCGTGGCCTGCCCCGGGCCGCCGGTGTCGCGCTGCTGATCGCCCTGGCGGCGACCGCGTTCGCGGGGCAGCGGGTGGCGGTGCCCGAGTTCCGCTATCTGGTCGACTTTAGCGTGCCGGTGGCGGAGATCGTGCCGCTGGCCCACGCGGTGGTCCTCGCCACCACGCTGTTCTCGCCGATGGCGGACCTGGAGCAGACCGCGGCCCAGCCGATGAGCCGCCTGCGGGGCGGATATCTGGTGCTGCTGCTCGTGCTCGCCCTCGGTCTGACCGCGCTGCCGCTGCTCACCGGCGCGACCGCCGAGGTGTTCGCGTCGGCGGCCCGCAACGTCGTCGGCTACCTCGGCCTCGGCATGATCAGCGCCCGCCTCTTCGGCAGCGGGCTGGCCTGGCTGCTGCCGCTCGGCATGTTCGGCCCGACGCTGCTGCTCGGCGTGGACAGCGACAACACTCCGGAGCCGTGGGCCTGGTCGCTGCACGCGTCGTCCAGTACGTCGGCTGCTGTGGTGGCGGTGCTGTTGTGGCTGACGGGGGTGGTGGCCGCGGCTACGGGGCGACCTCGGCAGACGGAGCGGGCGGAGCAGTAGGGGTGCCGGGCTGCGCGAGACTGTGGGCATGGAGTGGCGCAGTGCGGGGCTGAGCTGGGCGGACGGTGCGGACGGTGCGGACGGTGCACGGCCTGTGCTGGTGTGGGAGCGGGGGAACGTCGGCAGTCCGCTGGTCGTGGGGCGGAACGTGGGCTTTCGCGCGCTGGGCCACCGGGGGTGTGTGGGGGCCCGGGGGAACCCCTGCCCCGTGGCCGCCACCGTCCCGGCGCGCGGGACGCAGGCGCGGTGCGCGGAGTGCGCGCGCCTCGACCGGGCGCACTCGGTGGCCGCCGACACGATCGCCGACGACCCGCGTACGTACCGCGTGTACTTGGCGTGGTTCGGTGCGGGGCTGCTGAAGGTGGGGATCACCCGGGAGGAACGAGGCCCCGCCCGACTCCTCGAACAGGGAGCGGTGGCGTTCGCCTGGCTGGGGCGCGGCCCCCTGATGGCCGCGCGCCGGGCGGAGGAGCTGCTGCGGGTGGCACTGGGGGTACCGGACCGGATCTCGTACGCCAGGAAGCGCGCCGTGAGGGCGACCTTGCCGGGCACGGAGGAGCGCCGCCGCGAACTCGAGGCCCTACACGGCTTCGCCCTCGCCCTCGAAGGCTGGCCGGAGTCACTGGAGCGGCTGCGGGTCGCCGTGGTGGACCACGGCGAGCCATTCGGACTGGACCGCCTCGCGGGCGCAGCGGGTCACGCGGTGACGGAACTCGTGGACGGTGGGGTGGTACACGGCAATGTCGTCGCGGTGGCGGGCCCCGACGTCTACCTCGACGACGGCGGAAGGCTGATCGTCCTCGACACCCGACTGCTGCGGGGGTGGCGACTGGAGGGGGCGGGGGGAGCGGCGGGTACGCGTACGAGTGTGCCGGTGCGGGAGATTCCGGCGGTGCAGGGCGGGCTTTTCTGACTTGGCCGCCGGGGGAGGCCACGGGCACGCTCCCGGCGACCTGACCTCGCCGTGGACGGGGGCCGCGGGGCGCTGCCATGCCGACCTGACCTCGCCGTGGACGGGGGCCGCGGGGCGCTGCCATGCCGACCTGACCTCGCCGTGGACGGGGGCCGCGGGGCGCCGCCATGCCGAGCTGACCTCGCCGTGGACGGGGGCCGCGGGGCGCCGCCACGCCGAGCTGACCTCGCTGCCGACGGGGGCGCGGGCCGCCGCCACGCTTGCCTGCCCTTCCGGCCGCCTCACGCGGTAGGCCGGGGCCACGCTTGCCGCGTCCCGGCGCCCAAGGCTGCCGCGCGTGGCTGAAGCTGGGGGCGCGGATCGGCTGGGGGGTGCCTCTATGTCTTTCTTCAAGCGAGGCGTGGGGTTCTGGGTTCGTAGAAGGTGCCGTCGCGGAGCATCGCGAACAGCACGTTGATGCG
>NZ_JBFBAT010000016.1:0-211101 GCF_040682375.1 Streptomyces sp. NPDC051214 | reverse complement strand
CAGGTCATGCCTTCGACAGGGGGACACAGTCATGCCGGGCCCGGAAGCCAGCGACCCCGTTGCGGAGCCGCGGAAAACATAACGGGGGCCGGGGCGCGGGCTGGTCGAGCCCGTGTGCGGTCGGCCGGGCGGACCCCGGGTCGCCGGGGTGTGCCACGCCTTCCAGGGAACCTCTCATTCCGGCGCGCAGCGAGTTACGGATGAGGGGTGTACCGGCGGTACTTCGCTCCGGCGACGCCCGGGTGGGGCCGGTGCGAGGCTGGGGCGATGTTCGTTCAGCTTCTCGCGGCCACCGGTGTGCTCGCCGTCCTGACCATGGTTCCCGGCCCGGACATGGCCGTGGTGACCAAGCGATCCATCGCCGCCGGGTGGCGGGACGGCCTGCGTACGGTCGGGGGCATCACCGCGGGGCTGCTCGTGTGGGGCGTGCTGACCGTGGTCGGCCTGGCGGCGGTCCTCGCGGCGTCCACCACGGCGTACACGGTCGTCAAGCTCGCCGGCGCCCTCTACCTCGGGTTCCTGGGCATCCAGGCGCTGCTGCAGAGCCGGCGGAGCCGTTCGGCGGGTTCGGCGACGGACTCTCCGTCCTCGTCCTCGTCCGGCAATCCGTGGCGCACCGGGCTGGTCAGCAACGTCTTCAATCCGAAGATCGCGGTCTTCTACACCGGCCTGTTGCCCACCCTCGCGCCGTCCGGCGTCTCGCCGCACCTCGGGATGGTTGTGCTGGTCCTGATCCACGCGGCCCTGACGCTCGTCTGGCTCGGCAGCTACGTGCTGGTGCTCGCCAAGGCCCGGGCGTTCTTCGAGAGGCCTGCCGTGAGGCGCGGCATGGATCGCGTCACCGGGGTCGTCCTGATCGGTTTCGGGGTCAAGGTCGCCACCTCGCACCCCTGAGGCGCGGCCTGTCCGATCGGTATCGGGCGATGGTCCGGTCCTGCGGTCAGGTGACCTTCCAGGCCGCCTCGATCATCAAGAAGATCTCGTCCACCGCGGCCTCCGGCTCAGCCGCTTCGCGGGCCACCGCATAGGCGTCGATCACGAACCTCGCGATGGCCCTGCAGGCCGTCGTGGTCCGTGCCAGGCCGGGATCGGCGGCGATGGCCGCTGCCAGCGATTCCGCGTGGCGCAGCCTCATCGAGTCCTCGTACTCCCGCAGCGCGGGCGAGCCCTCGATCATGCGCCACATCGGGGCGGAGCCCGGCGCCGTGCAGTGCTGCACCAGGGCCAGGATCTCGCGGCGCAGCGCGGGCATGAGCGGGTCGTGCGGCTCCCGGTCGGTGACCGCGCGCGTGAGGCGGTGCTCGAAGTCCTCGTCCTGCTCGAACACCAGGGCCTCTTTCGAGGCGAAGTGGGAGAAGAGCGTGGTGACGGCCACGTCGGCCTCGGCGGCCACGTCACGGATGCCCACCGCGTCGTACCCGCGCTCCATGAAGAGCCGCAGGGCGGCGTCAGCGATCTTCTGACGGGTCGCTGCCTTCTTGCGCTCGCGGCGTCCGGACGGCTCGGTCATGGCCTGACGCTATCAAATACAAAGCCGTAATGGCTCGCGAAAGCTAACCGTTCCAAAACCCTAACCGTTAGTGCTACGGTCTGCCGCATGAAGAAAGTGAGCTTCGCCGAGTTCGGCGGTCCCGAGGTCCTGCAACTCCTGGATGCCGAGGAGCCCCACGCGGGCCCCGGCCAGATACGCATCGCCGTACGGGCGGCGGGGGTGAACCCCGTCGACTGGAGGATTCGCGAAGGCCAGATCCTGGGGGCGCACCCGACCGTGTTGCCCTCCGGGGTCGGGCTGGACGCCGCGGGAGTGGTGGACGAGGTCGGCGAGGGCGTCGAAGGGGTCGCGGCCGGCGACCACGTGTTCGGCGAGGGATCGAGCACGTACGCCGAGTTCGCGGTCCTGTCGGCCTGGGCCCGCATGCCCGAGGGCCTGACCTTCGAGGAAGCGGCCGGCTACCCCTCCGTCGTGGAGACCGCGCTGCGCGTCATCCACGAGGTCGGCGTGCGGCCCGGGCAGACGCTGCTGGTCAGTGGCGCGTCCGGGGGAGTCGGATCGGCGGTCCTGCAGATCGCCCGCGACCGCGGCATCACGGTGATCGGCACGGCCGGGGCAGCGAACCAGGACTATCTACGTGGCCTGAGTGCGCACGCCACGACGTACGGGGACGGCTGGGTCGAGCGGGTGCGGGAGCTCGGCCAGGTCGACGCGGCCCTCGACCTGGCGGGCTCCGGCGTGCTCCGGGAACTCGTCGAGTTGACCGGGGACCCGAGCAAGGTGATCTCCATCGCGGATCTCGGTGCGCCCGACTTCGGTGTCCGCTTCTCCGGCGTGGCAGGCAGCGTGCCGGACGCGCTGGCCGAAGCCGCCGCCCTCATCGCGGGAAACAAGCTGCACATCCCGGTCGAGAAGTCGTACACGCTCGCCGACGCCGCGGCGGCGCACATCGACAGCCGTGCGGGTCACTCGCGGGGCCGACGGGTCATCGTGATCTGACCCTCCGACCCCTCCGACCCCTCCGACCCTCTGGCCCGGCAACGTACGGCATCTCTCAGCCGCCAGGCCTCACCGCGAGGTGACGGTCAACGCCGTCAGGGAACCCCCGGAGCGGGCGGTCACACGCAGCGCGACATAGCGTGCGGTGCGGTCGACGCGCAGAGTGCCGCGCGACGACATCCGGGCGGAGCCGTCGTACGTGCGGCCGTCCAGGCTGAACTCCACCTGAGAGGACGCGGCGTGGCCTCCGCGCCACCGGGTGCGGATCTCGCTGATGTGCTGCTCGCTGCCGAGGTCGACGACCATGCGGTCGTCCTGCCCGGCCTGCCACGCGGTGGTCTCGTCGCCGTCCACGGCGGCCCGCGGGTCCGTCATGCCGGGCGGCAGCGGCGACGTCGGGAAGGTGTTGCGGCCCAGCGCCAGGTCGGAGCTGGGGTAGGGCGTGGCGCGGGGCACGGTGACAGTGGTCGCGCGGCCGGCGCGTACCGTGGCGCCGACCCTTCTGCCCTGCGCCGAGACCGTGACCCGGCAGGCGGGACCGCTCAGCCGCACGGTGCCGCCGTCGACGACCTCGGCCCGCAGGCCCACGGGCAGGCGGTGCGCGGACAGGGTGATGCGCGGTGGCGCCAACACGGCTGAGGCAGCCGGGAGTTCGATGCGCAAGGCCGAGGCGGACGCTGTAAGGGTCTGCGTTCCCTCGTAGAGCCGGACCTCCCGGGACGAGGGGCCGCGAGGGATCGTCACCGTCGTGGTCACGGCCTCGGCGGAGAGGTTGAAGAGGCTCAGGTGGTGCTCGGTGAGGGCGGCCTTGACGCTCCGGGAGTCCGTCGAGGGCGTCTTGCGGGCAGCTGCCGCGCGCAGTTCGTCGGTCGTCGCGCCGGGGAGCCCTTCGATCAGCAGACTCTCGGCCGGGCCGTCCGAAAGGACGACCGTGTCGCCGTACACCGCGATCGGATGGGCCCCGCCGCGCACGACGAGACCGGCGCGACCGTCGATGTCCAGCCACTGCCCGCGGCTGGTCAGATCCGGTCGCGGCCAGGAGACCAGGTCACTCCACTCCTGCCCGTCGGCCGACCCCTGGAGCCGGTAGGCGCGCCCCGCCGCGGCCTCCCAGCGCAGCGTCACGCGGTCCACGGACCGGGCGGCACCGAGGTCGACGGCGATCCAGCTGTCGGCCCGCGGCCGGTCCGCGCGCGACACCGCCCAGCGGCTCGAACCGTTGCCGTCGATCGTGAGGGCGGGCTCTCTGCCCGGCTCGAAGGAGGAGGCGGACGCCTTCGCCCCACCATCGCGGGCCAGGTCGTCGCCCGAGGCGCCGTCACGTATCTCGAAGGCGTACAGCGAGTAGCCGTACGACGGATCGGGGCGCACCCCCAGCATGCGCAGGTGCCGGAACTGGCCGCGCGGGAAGCTGAGTTCGTCGGTACGCGCCCCCGCCGGCGACTGGTCCCCGGTCTTCGCCTTGACGGTGGTACTTCCCTCGGCGGTGCGATAGGTACGGCTGCCGTCAAGACCCGGTACGCCGTCCATGGACAGGTTGCGTACCTCCAGGTGGCCCTCGCCGTCCGCCGTTCCGGACGTCGCGTAGACCACGGCGCCCGACGGCAGCGTGGTGAACCCCGCGAAGCCGTGCTCCAGGGTCAGCAGGCTCGCGCTTCCGTCGAAGCCGTCCCGCGGCCGCGTATACGTGAGCGCGGACCGCTCGACGACCTTCGCCCGCGTGCTCGGCAGGAACATCGGCGTCGGACCGCTGAGCGCGAACAGCCAGTCGTCGTGCGCCGGTTGCCAGGCGAACTTCACGAAGCCCGGCTTGGTGACGGCGCCGGCCCAGGCGCCGGGGGACTGGTGGGAGACGAGGCCGGGGCCCACGCCGTGGTCGGTGACGCCACTGGCCTGCTCGAAGAGCTCGCCCTGGGAAAGGGGGCGGACGCGTCGCTGCCCGGACCGGTCACGCCACTCGTGCAGGAGGTAGCTGATCGCCAGCTCGGCACGCGCCTCCGGCTCGTACTTGGGCTCGCCGGAGAACTTCGCGATGCGGTACTGCGGCGGATACTGCTGATACCCCTCAAGACGTTCGGCGAGCGCGCGCTCGCAGGCGGCCGCGGCCCGGTCGCCGACGACCTGGGCCAGGAAGGCGAGGGGAATGATGTCGCGGCCGTAGAGGTGCTCGCGGTCCGCGACCATCGGCATCAGGGGCTCGCCCGCGTCACTCATCACGCCGAGCAACGTGCGCCACAACGGGGCCGCGTTGGGCTGGGCGGTCAGCACGTCGGGCAGGGGCTGACCCGCCGCGAGGAAGTGGGCGGAGTTGCGGCCGGACGTGCGCCAGAGCTCTTCCTGGTAGTGCGGGCCGAAGGACCCGTGGTTCTCGACGATGAAGGTGTCGTACAGGTTCTGCGCGGTGTTCTCGCTGACGGCGACGCCGTCCACCCGGGCGGGGTTCGCGAGGTCGGCCGCGGGCAGCCCTGCCTCGTTGCGGCTCCACCGGCCGAAGGCGGCGCGCCAGGCGTCCTGCCGCCGGTCGTCGCGCGCCCAGGCCAGGGCCGGGGCCAGCGCCTGGGCGTAGATGCCCATCTCCTCGAGTTTGGTGTCGCCCTTGAAGCCGCCGGTGAGCCCGTGCGGAGACCATTCGCCGGAGTCGGGGTCGTCGTCCGTGCCCAACGCCTCGGTGTACTGGGCCTGTTCGCGGACGATGGTGTCGACGTTCCGCCGCGTCGCCTCGTCGAGGTCGGCCCAGAGCAGCCGCGCCGCCAGCACGAAGTAGGACTGGAAGGTGGTGTCGAAGAAGAGCTTGCGGCCCCACTGGGTGCCGCCCGTCAGCCGGTTCGAGGCCGCGAAGTGCTTGAGCGTGGCGAGCGTACGCGTGCGCAGCGTGTCCCTGGAGACACCGGCGCGCTCGGCGTCGTAGACGCCGCGGGTCAGCAGCACCGCGTTGCCGAGCACGACGGCGAAGCCGAAGTCCTTGTTGGTGTAGTGACCTTGGGCGGCGTCCCACTGGGTCTCCGACCAGCGCGTGTGGGAGAGCAGGACACGGTAGTACGTGTCCGCGACGACGTCCGCCTCTGCCTTCGTCTCTGCCCGCGCCTCCGCGGCAGCCGCTGCCGGACCCGTGCCGAGGGCGAGCGGGAAAGCCGCCACGGCACCGGACACCCCGAGCAGCTGCAGAGCTTGACGGCGTGTGGTTCCCCAGGCGTGCTGCGGCATCGTGCGCGACCTTCCCGTCGACAACGTTGTCAGAGTGCGATCATTGTTCGGGGGCCTCGCGGGCACGTCAAGGGTTCTGCTGCATGGTCCTCAGCAACCGAAAGCCTCAGGAACCGAGAGCCTCAGGAACCGAGGAGTTCAGGCTGCGGTCCTCAGGAACCGAGCGGCGGGGAATCGGTCGGCGCTCCGTCCGAGCGGGGTGAGGGCTTGGGCGGCCACGTCGGGCGGTGCGCGGGCGGCAGGGTCAACAGGGCCTGGCCCACCGTGAGGTAGCGGGGGAAGATCTCCGTGCTGCCGGTCGCCGTCAGGAGTTCGGCGAGATGCCGCCCCGCTCCGGCCAGGAGCAACTGCCCCTCGCGGCGCCGCAGCAGCCACCGCACCCCGAGCAGGCAGTTGAGCCCGCGGGAATCGCAGAACACCAGGGCCGTCACATCGAGCACGAGATGTCGATGACCCGCCATCACGGAGGCGCCGAGGGTGCGCAAGAAGAACTTCTCGCCGCTCCGGTCGAGTTCACCGCTCACACGCAGCACGGCACACTCTTCGCACCGGGCGAGCTCGTGGATGATGAGGCGATGGGTCTGCGTCGACATCGCGCCTCCCTGTGGTCGTCGCGGAAGCCCGTGTGCATGCCGGCACGCAATCTGCCTCGGTCCCGAGCGGCACGCAGTCTGCCTCGTTCCCGAGTCCCCCGTCCCTCCCTCTCTACGCCTGGCTGCCCGCCTCATTGGCCTGCCGGACCAGGTCCCAGCAGGGCGAGCACAGGTCGAGTACACGGTCGTCCACGGGGGAGTGGACGATGACGGCGCAGTTCGCGGGGCGGCCGCAGGCCAGGCAGGGGTGGTGTTCGTCGCGGGCGCGGTGCAGCAGGATCTCGTCGGGGGAGCCGGGCGGCGCGGCGGCGAGCAGGGTCGGCTCGGCGGCGATCAGGTGGAGCAGGCCGGTGGCGGCGTCGGTGTTCACGGCTGTGCCTTCCGGGCCGTGTCGAGTACGTGGTGAGAGGGGTCGTCCTCGGGCCGGATCAGTCCGGGCATCCTGGCGTACCGGGAGCAGAATTCGACCGGCTCGTCGAAGTTGAGCGCCGTCACGGCATCCGCTCCCGGCAGAGGTGTGGCCGGTCCGATGACGAAAGGGTGGCGGGTGACGTCGTCCACCTGCGTGATCGACTCCACCAGGGAGAACGCCGGGGGCCCGGGGCCGTCGGCGAGTGTTCCCTCCACCATCCACTGCGCGCGCAGCTCGACGACTCCCGGCTCCGGGCATCTCCAGACAAGGCGAGTGACACACAGCGCGTCGAAGGTGAACCACGTGCTCCAGCCCCGGCCGTCGCCGAGCAGGCCGAGTTCAGAGGCTTCCATGACGCCGTAGGAGAACGGGAGGCTGCTCCAGTGGCCGACAAGGGAGCCGTCGAGATTCATGCACGCATCTTCGCGCAGCGGCTTTCGGGTCAGCCGAGAGGGTTGTCCGTGTCGCGCAGGGCGGTCAGGGCGGGCGCGTACATACGGGTCTTGATGGTGCCGAGCGTGGGGCCGGCCTTGCCGACCAGGGCGTGAGCCATCTCCACGGCGGTCCGGCGTACGGCGTCCTCCTCCACCGCCCGGTCGACCAGCGCGGCGGCCAGGGCGTCGTGGCCGCCGTAGCGTCGGGCGGTCGTCATGGCCTCGTGCGCGGTCTGCGGGGTCAGCCTGGCCTGGATGAGCGCGGACATGCCCGGGGTGAAGGGGATGTTGATGTCGGCCTCCGGCAGGCACCAGAAGCCACGGTCGGCGCGCATCACGCGGAAGTCGTGGGCCAGGGAGAGCATCGCCCCGGCCGCGAAGGTGTGCCCCTGCAGCGCGGCCACGGTGACGACCGGCAGGGACAGCACCCGCGCCAGCAGGTCCTGGACGCTGGTGACGTAGTCCTGGCGCTGGTCGGCGTGGGCGAGGAGCCAGTCCAGGTCGAGGCCGTTGGAGAAGAACTTGCCCGTCGCGGCGGTCACCAGGGCGCGGGGCCCGTCCGCCTTCTCCACCTCGTCGAGCGCCGCATTGACGGAGGCGAGCCAGTCGGGGTGGAAGCGGTTCTCGCCGTCTCCGAGGTCGAGGATGAAGACGTCGTCCTGGCGGTTGAGTGTGGGCATGATCGCTTTTTGGGGTTGATGGGGCCGACAAGCACCGCTTGTGAGGCGGCGAAGAGGGGGCCGCGAACCGGGCGACCGCCGATACTGATCGGTAACTTATGGGGCATGGCATAGAACATTCAAGGGGTCGCACCGTTCGCGCGGCCTCGACGCCGATGACCGATTCCGGGCGGCCGGAAGTGAGGGGGCAGCGCTCATGGCGCTCACCAGCTGGGGCTTCATCTACACCGCGGCAGGCAGCGATGCGAAGGGCGACGTGAACGTCGTCGACACGGGGCAGTGCCGCACGGTGTTGGTGGGCGTGGCCAAGCCGGAGGAGGGCATCGCGGCGGCGCGTCGCCTGGTCGACGAAGGGGTTCAGTTGATCGAACTCTGCGGTGGATTCGGGCCCGTGTGGGCCGGCCGCATCATCGAGGCGATCGACGGCGCGGTGCCGGTGGGTGTCGTCGGCTACGGGCCCGAAGCGGTCGACCAGGTCCACGCGATCTTCTCCTGAGTACGTGAGCCGGGGGTGGGGCGGTCTTGGCCGCTCCTCCGCCCCCCGCCTCGCGTCCCGCGCGCCACCTGTCCGTAGGCGCCCGGATGATAAAATCGTCGGCGTTCGTGTGTTCCGGATCGAGGATGCAGGGAGTTGGGGTTGATGACCGCGCTCGAGGCCACCGCCGTGCGCGCCGCCCGAACCGCTCTCACGTCCCGGGCCGTGGCCTGATCTCAGCCGGATTCGCCCCGCCGGGAGCGTGAGCTCGAGGGGCGCCCGCCCACACGAACCCACCATGAAATGGATCTTCTTCCATCATGCGCAACAACGTGAGCAACACCTGGATCACGCGCGCCGAGACCAGCGCCGACATCCCCGCCGTTCGCGCCGTCATCGTCGCCGCGTTCGACACCCCGGCGGAAGCCGACCTCGTGGACGCGCTGCGTGCCGACCCCGCGTGGATCGACGGACTGTCCGTCGTGACCACCGACCAGGACGGCAAGCTGGTCGGCCACGCGCTCCTGACCCGCTGTCACATCGGGGACACCCCGGCGCTGTGCCTGGCCCCCGTCGCCGTACTCCCCGAGTACCAGAAGACCGGTGCCGGTTCCGCCGCGATCCGAGCCGCGCTCGACGTGGCCACGGACCGGCGCGAGCGCTTCGTCACCGTCCTCGGGCACCCGGCGTACTACCCGCGCTTCGGCTTCACCCGGGCCTCGACGCACGGCATCGGCATCAGCATCGACGTCCCGGACGAGGCCATGATGGCCCTCGCCCTCGACGCCGGTCACCCGCTGCCCGGCGGCATGGTCCGCTACGCCGCGCCGTTCGGCATCTAGCACCTGACCGGAACCGGCCGCGCCGGGCCCCGCGCGGTCCCGGCACGGCCGCGGCACGGTTCCGGCAGCTCCGAAAGTCCGTTGCGGTCCCGCTCCCGGGCATCGGAGAGTGGCTCCATGACCACTTCCGCCACCCTCCCTCCCGGCGTGACCGTCCGCCCCGCGACGTTCGATGACGCGGCGGCGGTGTGCGCGCTGCTCCATGAGATCGACCTGCTGGAGATCGGCCGTGCCGACGCCGAACTCTCCGAGGTCGAGGCCGACTTGAAGCACCCGGAAGTCGACCTGGAGCACGACTCCTGGCTGCTGTTCGACGACGGCAGGCTGGTCGCGTACGGCCTGCTGTGGGATGAGTCGGGCGGCGAACACATCGACACGGAGTACTTCACGCTGCCCGGCCGGCCCCAGGCCTCCCAGCATCTGCTCGAGCTGATGGAGGCGCGCGCCGCCGAGCGGGCCGCAGCCAACGGAGCCGACCGGGCGGTGGTGCGCCTGCACCTCAACATCGCCCCCACGGTGGACCTGCGCGCGCTGCGCGGACGAGGCTGGACGCCGGTCCGGCGCTACAACTCGATGGTCCGCCCCCTGTCCAAGGACACGGTCCAGGTGCCCGAGCCGCCGCCCGGTGTGACCCTGCGTCCGTGCCTGGCCGATGCGGACCGCAGGCGCGCCCACGCACTGGTGCAGGAAAGCTTCACCGACCACTTCGACTTCCACCCGCGCACATACGAGCAGTGGCTCGACGACATCGACGCCGAGCGCGCCGACTGGGCCCTTGTCTGGATCGCCCACGTCGAGGGCCTGGGTGACGCGGCGGTGCTGCGCACGCGCAACGACCGCACGGCGATGGCCTGGATCGGCCACATCGGCGTGCTGCGCCAGGCCCGCGGCCACGGCCTGGGCAGCTACCTCCTGCGGCATGCCTTCGGCCATTACGCGGCGCTGGGGCGTGAGCGGATCGGCCTCGGCGTGGACACCGACAACAGCAGCGGCGCGCTGGCCCTGTACGAGCGCCACGGCATGACCCGCGACTTCGCCCTCCAGGCCTGGGAGTTGATCCGCCCCAGCCAGCGCTGAGCCCCCCCGGGTCGCCCAGAGGCTGCCCCTGGACGTCTACACGGCGGCCGGGAACGTGAACCGTACGTCGGTGAGTTGCTCCGAGACCTCCCACAGGCGCCGCCCGGTCTCCTCGTCCGCCGCCACGGGGGCCAGCTGCACCCGGGTCGGCGCGCCGCGCAGCTCGGCCAGGCCGCCGGGGCCGATGAACTGGCCGCTCTCCACGCCCGGTTCGGTCGCCGCGTACAGCTGGGGCAGCGCGCCGTCGGCCGGACGCTGGGCGAACAGAGGGTTGCCGATGCGCCCGAGCACCACCCGCCACAGACCGGTCGGCGTACCCATCTGGAGGTTGGTGGCGGTGTAGCCGGGGTGGGCGAGCACGCTGCGCACCGGGCTGCGGGACGCGGCGAGGCGGCGGTGGAGTTCCTTGCCGAAGACGGCGTTGGCGAGCTTCGACTGGTTGTAGTTGCCCATGGGCTTGTAGCCGCGCTCGCCGTGCAGGTCGTCGAAGCGGAGGCGCGCCTGGCGGTGGTTGATCGAACTCACCGTCACCACGCGGGGGTCACTCCCGGCGGTCAGCTGGCCGAGGAGCAGGCCGGTGAGCGCGAAGTGGCCGAGGTGGTTGCAGGCGAACTGCAGCTCGTGGCCCTGCTTGCTGAGCGTACGTGGCGGCGCCATCACCCCCGCGTTGTTGATGAGCACGTCGAGGCGTGGATGGTCGGCGCGCAGTCCGTCGGCGAAGCCGCGGACCGAGTCGAGATCGGCCAGGTCGAGGCGGCGTATCTCCAGGCTCGCAGCCGGGTGTGCGGCGGTGATCTCCGCGACTGCCCGGCGGCCCTTCTCCTCGTCGCGCACCGCGAGGATCACGTGCCCGCCCCGCCGGGCGAGGGCCCGGGTGGTCGCCAGGCCGAGGCCGCTGTTGGCCCCGGTGACGACGAAGACCCGCTTGCTCTGGTCGGGGATCTGGTCGGCTGTCCAGCGCTGTTGCTGCGTCATGCGGCACATGTTGTCGCTCGTGGCACTCAGTGTCAAGAGTGATTCTGAGTGTCATAGAAGGCATGGCGTGTACCATGGACCGGTGAGTTCCCGCCCCGAAGTGACCATGGCCGAGCGCAAACGACAGCTCGTCTCGAACGAGTTGACCGAAGCGGCGCTGCAACTCCTCGCGCGAAAGGGGTTCGACGCGGTCACCATCGACGAGATCGTGACCACCGCGGGGGTCTCCCGGCGGACGTTCTTCCGGTACTTCGCGTCCAAGGAGGACGTGGTCGTCCAGTTCCTGGCCGACATGGGTGTCGGCATTCACGCGGAGCTCGCTGCTCGCCCCGCCGACGAACCGCCTTCGGTGGCGCTGCGGTACGCGGTGTGGGTTCCGCTGGCCGCCTGCGGTGATCACTCCGAGCGGGTCCTGCCCGTGGTGCGGCTGATCCTGCGTACGCCGGCGCTGCGCGCACGCTTCCTGGAGCACCAGGCGCAGTGGGGCGACGACCTGACGGGAGAGGTGGCGCGCCGTGTGGGGCGCGACGCGGGCGCGGACCTGTACCCGCGGCTGGCCGCGAGCATGGCGCTGTCCGCCTTCGACGCCGTGCTGCGGCGCTGGAGCGACAGCGACGGCGTCGAGGACCCGGCCGAACTGACCGACCGGGCCTTCGCGATCATCGCCCCGGCGCTGGACGCCCCCGAGGTTCAGGGCCCGGGGCCGGAGGGGCGGTGACGTTCGCGTCTCCTGGAAGCTGGCATCATCGAGGGATGTCTGACTTGATCATCGCCGCCTGTGACGGAGCCGCGAAGAAGAATCCCGGGCCCGCCGCCTGGGCCTGGGTGGTCGCCGACGCCGACGAGCGCCCGCAGCGGTGGGAGGCGGGGCCGCTCGGCGACACGACCAACAACGTGGCCGAACTGACCGCGCTGGCCGAGCTGTTGGAGTCCACGGACCCGGCCGTGCCGCTGGAGGTCCGCATGGACAGCCAGTACGCGATGAACGCCGTCACCAAGTGGATCGCGTCCTGGAAGCGCAACGGCTGGCTGACCGCCGCGAAGAAGCCGGTCGCCAACAAGGACCTCGTCGTGCGCATCGACGCACTCCTGCAGGGCCGCGCGGTCACCTTCCGGCACGTCGCGGCCCATCAGGCGGACGGCGACCACCTCAACGCGATCGCCGACGTCGCGGCCAGCGACGCCGCCACGACGCAGCAGCCCGCGGGAACCGTCCACGGAGCGGTCACGATCCCGGAACCGCGGGCCGAGCGCATGACGGCCTCGCCCGCCACCCGGCCGCGCAAGAGCACCGGCGCGGGCAAGAGCTCCGGCGCGAAGGCGGGCAAGGGCGGCGCGGGCGGCGTCATCAAGGCCAAGTTCCCCGGCCGCTGCCACTGCCAGAAGCCCTACGCCGCCGGTGAGAAGATCGCGAAGAACGCGCACGGCTGGGGCCACGTGGAGTGCCGGGAGTCCTGAGGCCCTCAGCGGGCGGTTGCGTGCCGTGGGCGCGGACGGCCGGCCGGGCGGCCGAAACGCCCGGCCCGAACCGTCGGCCGACGACGGCCGTGTGGCCGCCCAGGTCGGCGAGCCCGTCGCCGGCCCCCGCGAGGCGCGAGGACCGTCGCCGTCATCACGCCGCCAGTCGCCAACCGCTGCCGCCGGCGCGGCCGCGACGGTGGACGCGGGCCATCGTGGCACCGTCCCGGCAGCCGGACGCGTCGCTCGTCAGGACGGATCGTCAGGACGGATCGTCGGGCACGGCGCCGAGGAGGTCGCGCACGACGGGCCCGGCCGACGCGCCGCCCGTGACGCCCTTCTCGACGACGCAGGCCACGGCGACATTGCCGCGGTACGCGACGAACCACCCGTTGTTGGGGGCGTCGTCGGAGACCTCGGCCGTGCCCGTCTTCGCCCCCACATCGCCGGGCAGGTCGGCAAGCACGGAGGCCGTGCCGTCGGTGACCGTGGTGCGCATCAACTCGCGCAGCTGCGTGACGACTTCGCGCGGCAGCGGGGTGGTCCTCGTGGTGTCCTTGGCGCCGTCCGTCAGGGTGGGCTGGTGGAAGGTGCCGGACACAGCCGTCGCGGTGACGGACGCCATGATCAGCGGGTTGGCCTGCACCCTGCCCTGACCGATCATCGAGGCGGCCTTCTCGGTCTGATCCCGTGGGGCCGGGACCGACCCGTCGTACGAGGGGATGCCGACGCCCCACTTCTGCCCGACCCCGAAGTACTTTCCGGCGACAGCGCCCAGCTCCTCGTCACCGACCTTGTCGCGCAGGCTGATGAAGGCGGTGTTGCACGAGGTGGTGAAGTCCTTGCGGAAGGTGGCACCCCGGTGTTCGGAGGTCTCCACGTTCTGGAACCGCTTGCCGACGGTGAGGTACTTGGGGCAGTCCACCACGTCGTCGGGTGCGACCGCGTCCTTGAGGAGCAGGGCACTGGTGGTGACGATCTTCCAGGTGGAGCCCGGCGCGTAGGTGCCCGAGACGGCGCGATTGAACCCGGACGAGGGAGAGTTGGCGACGGCCAGGATCTCACCGTCGTCGATCCGCAGGGCGACGAGCGCGGCGTCCTTGCCGTCGGCCCCGTCGGCGAGGGCCTTCTCCGCGGCGGCCTGCCACGTGGCGTCGAGAGTGGTGGACACGGGCCGGTCGGCGGGACGGTCGGACTTCTCGCCGAAGGAGGCCTCCGTGCCCTTGACCTCGCCGGAGGCCCGGTCGACGAGCCGCACCGCGCCGCGCGGACCCCTGCCGGCACCCCCGGCGATCTGGGGGAGGAGCGGGCCGAGGGAGGGGTGTGTCGTGGCCGACAGGGCGTTTCCGTCCCGGTCGTTGATCTCGGGCCCGGCGGTGTCCTCCCGCTCCAGACGGAACTTCGCCGTGCTGCTCAGCTTCGGGTGCACGAGGGACAGCGCCCACTCCACCTTCCAGGTGCCGTCGTCCTGCTTGCGCAGGGGCAGGGCGGAGTCGTAGCGCCAGGTGCCGAGGCCGGTGACGGGCATCTTCGCGGTGAAGGCCACGGTCACGGTGCCGTCCTCACCGGCCGTGGCCGCACCCGGGGTCAGGTCCGGCTCACTGATGTCGAGCCCGGCGGTGAAACTGTTCAGGACGCGCTCCGCCTGCTCGGGGCGCGAGGTCAACGCCGCCGCCCGCGCCATGCGGCCCGCCTCCCAGTCGGCGAGGAACGCATGCGCCTGCCTGGTCGCCTCCGGGTCGGGTATCGCGGGCCCCGGGTCGAAGGGGCCGAGCTCCGCGGCGTACCCGATGCCCGCGGCCAGCGCGAGCGTCAGGCCCGCCACGACCACCACGCGGGTGGTCTTCCCGGCGGGACCGCGGCGGGGGCCGGAGGGTCTGCGGCCGTGGTCGGCGAGGGGTGCGATATCCGTCATCGAGGGCTCCTTGTCAGGGCTTTCCGCTGCGGGCGGCAGTGCGTTCGGAAGAGGGCGGGGAGGGGGACAAGGCCGGGGCGGCGGTTCGCGCGGACTGCCGCCGTCCGGCCGGTCCGGTGTTCGGCGCCGGGGCACGCGCCGACGCCGTACCTCGCCTGCGACTGCGAGGCGTGTCTCCGCTGACGACCCCGAGGCGTACGTC
The DNA here is from genome assembly GCF_040682375.1 of Streptomyces sp. NPDC051214. Taxonomy (NCBI): domain Bacteria; kingdom Bacillati; phylum Actinomycetota; class Actinomycetes; order Kitasatosporales; family Streptomycetaceae; genus Streptomyces; species Streptomyces sp. NPDC051214. Next base: position 196,343 of record NZ_JBFBAT010000016.1, on the reverse strand, counting down.
CCGCTACCGCAGTGCGTCGACGGCCACCGAGGCCGCTTCCGCGATCAGCTTGTCGGAGGGCTCGGCGTCCTTCGTGCCGCGGTTCGACAGGATGGCCATGACGATGGGGGCGCCGTCGGGGGGCCACACCACGGCGATGTCGTTGCGGGCGCCGTAATAGCTGCCGGTCCCGGTCTTGTCACCCACGACCCAGTTCTCGGGCACACCGGCCCTGATCGTGTGGTCGCCGGTGGTGTTGGTCTTCAGCCACTTCGTGAGCTGCGCGCGTTCGCCCTTGCGCAGCACGTCCCCGAGCACGAACGCCCGCAGGTCCTTGGCCAGCGCCCGCGGCGTGGAGGTGTCCCGCTTCTCGCCGGGGACCCAGGTGCTCAGGTCGGGCTCGACACGGTCCATCCGCGTCACGTCGTCGCCCATCTTCTCCAGTACGGCCTCCAGGCCCTTGGGGCCGCCGAGCCGGTCGAACAGCAGGTTGGCCGCGGTGTTGTCGCTGTAGCGGACGGCGGCGTCGCACAGTTCGCCCAGCGTCATCCCGGTGTCGACGTGCTTCTCGGACACGGGCGAGTTGGCGACCAGATCGTCCTTGGAGTACGTGACCTTCCGGTCGAGGCCGCTGAGCGCGTACTTGCGCAGCACGGCCCCGGCCTCCAGTGCCTTGAACGTGGAGTTGAAGGCGAAACGCTCCCTGGCGTTGTGGGCCACCTCGCGTCCGGTGCCGGTGTCGACGGCGTAGACGCCGAGGCGGGCGTCGTAGGTGCGCTCGAGGGCCTTGAAAGCGCGGGTGGCCGACTTCGAGGCGCCTGCGGGTTGCGTGGTTCCGGCGGACCTCGGGGTCGCCGTGGACGGTGCCGACGAGGGTGACGACGACGCCGGGGATTCACCGTCCGCGCAGGCCACGAGCGGGACGACGCAGAGCGTGGCGAGTGCTCCGAGAACGGAGCGACGGGCGCGGGTGCGCCGCAGACGGGCTCGGGTGTGCTGCATGGGCCAAACCTCCGGGCGCCCCGAGGGCAGGGGCGCGTAGGGGACGGGCGGCACGGCTCCGTCCCGGTACGTGGTCGTGCGTGCCGCAGCCACCCTCGCCGTCGGCTGCGTATGCGGTCCAATACGCTCATGCGCGGTTCCATGCTGATCTGGCATAGGATCCGGGGCGTGGATCTGGTGGGAGCGTGTCGCGCGTTCGTCAGCGTCAGCGAGTACGGCAGTTTCACCGACGGAGCGGCCGCGGCGCGGATGTCCCAGTCGGTGGCCAGCCGTCGCGTCGCCGCGCTGGAGGAACGCTTCGGCGAGCCGTTGTTCGAGCGCACGTCACGGCGCGCCGTCCTCACCCCCTTCGGGCGGGACATGCTGCCCACGGCCCGCCAGCTGGTGCAGGCGGCGGACGTGCTCGTCGACGAGGCCGAGGTCGTCAAGCGCAAGCCCTGGCGGCTCGCGGTCCCCGGCATCTGCTCCACGGTCGGTCTCGCCCGACTCGTCGCCGAGGCGCGCGGTCACGGCGTCACGCTCGACCTGCGGGTGGCCGCGCCGACCCAGCGCAGGGAGCTCCTGCACGCCCAGCAGGTGCGCGCCGCGCTGCTCGCGGTGCCCGCGGACGAGGCGACGTGGTCCGTGCCGCTGGGGCTCGCCGCTGCCCGGGATCCCGGCGTGCGGCGTGTCTACCTGGAGACGTTGCGGGTCGGCCGTGCCTCTCCGGGCCCGGTCCGGCGAGTCTGGATCCAGCCGGAGGACGACGTGCCGCACATCCGTGACCCCCTGACGCGCCTGCGCGACGCGCTCGGCCTGCGGCCCGCGCAGCTCGTCGCGGCGCCCGACCTGACGAGCGCCGCGGCCGAAGTCCTGTACTCGGACGATCTGTTGCTGTGCTCTCTCGCGCAGGCCGAGGAACTCGCCCTCACCTGGCGGCCCATCGGCGAGGTCGCGCTCGGCCGGGGTTTCGCCCTGGCCGCCGCGGCGGACGGCAACCCGCAGCACATCGAAGCGCGCCTGGGCGACGCCATCGCCCGCTGCCTGGGCGCGAGCGCCCAGGCCGGGGCCCTGGCGGGAGCGGCGCGATGACCGGGGGCGACAATCTCGGCATGGAGGTGGGGGAGGCATGAGTGGTTACCTGCGCGGGGGTGTGAGCACCGAGGCTTTGCTGCGTGAACTGCGCGTGCAGTTGCGCGACGGCGGCCTGCGCGGCTGTCTGCTCGTGCGGGATCTGCACACGGGGGACGAGCTCGGGATCGACGCGGACACCCACCTGCCGTCGGCCTCCCTGGTCAAGGTCCCGCTCGCGCTCGCGACGCTCGAGCGGATCCGGCGGGGCGAGCTCGACGGGGCGACGATGATCGAGGTGCAACCGGGGCGGGTCACCACGCCCGGCCCCACCGGGTTGAGCCGATTCCGTCACCCCGCCCGCGTCGCGATCGACGATCTGCTCTACCTGAGCACCTGCCTCAGCGACGGGATGGCAGCCGACGCGCTGTTCGAGCTGACCCCGCCTGCCCAAGTCGCCGCCATGCTGCACGAGTTCGACATCCGCGGCATCGCCGTGCGACACCGCGTGGACGAGTTGTCCGACACCCCGGTGGAACGCTTCGACGCCGACCAGGTCCACCTCGCCCACGCCCTCGCCATCGACGCGGGCACCAGCGGCCGCGGCCACCGGGTGCCCCAACTCGACACCACCCGGGCCAACACGGGCAGCGCCCGCACCTTCGTCGATCTGCTGCAGGCCCTGTGGACGCCGTCGAAGGTTCACCCCGATGTGGCCCAGCGGCTGCGCGACCTCATGGCCCACAACGTACTGAGGCACCGGCTCACCCCGGACTTCAGCTCCGACGCGAGTACTTGGTCCTCCAAGACCGGCAGTCTCCTCAACCTGCGTCACGAGATCGGCGTCGTCGAGCACTCCGACGGCCAGACCTTCGCGGTCGCGGCCCTGACCGAGTCCCTCGTGCCGGCCGGCGCGCAGCCCGGCGCCGACGCCCTCATGGCACAGGTCGCGCGCAGCCTGCGCGACCATCTCCGGCAGCTCTGACCGCCACCGTGAGTGATGCCCTCACCCGCCGCGGGTAACTCCCTCACCAGGCACAACAGTTGTCCTCGTGACCTGTAGGGTCGGAAGATCTTTGCCGACCGGTCAGACCCGTAGGGGAGTCACGGATGACTGCAGACGACACCAACGTCCCCACCGACCCCGCCGTCTCCATCGACGCCGGCGTCCCCATCGACACCAGCAAGCCGCACCCCGCGCGTGTCTACGACTGGCTTCTGGGCGGCAAGGACAACTACCTGGTCGATCAGGAGATGGGTCAGAAGCTGCCGCCCGAGGCACGCGCGAACGCGGCGCGGAACAGGGCGTTCATGCAGCGGGCCGCGGCCTGGCTCGCTGACAACGGTGTCAGGCAGTTTCTCGACATAGGCACCGGTATTCCCACCGCGCCGAACCTGCACCAGATCGTCCAGACGATCGCGCCCAGCTCCCGGGTCGTGTACGCCGACAACGACCCCATCGTGCTGCGGCACGCCGAGGCCTTGCTGGTCAGCAGCCCGGAGGGCGCCACGGACTATGTCCAGGCGGATGTGCGCAGGCCCGAGGCGATCCTCGACCGCGCGCGTGAGCTCCTGGACTTCGAGCAGCCCATCGCGCTCTCGCTCATCGCCCTGATGCACTTCATCACCGATGAAGAGGACCCCTACGGCCTCACGCGCACCCTGGTGGACGCTCTGCCGTCCGGGAGTTATCTGGTGCTGTCCCACGGCACCACCGACGAGCACCCCGAGCTGGCGGACTCCGTCACCGACACCTACAAGAAGGGTCAGGTGCCGCTGCGGATGCGGCGCCGCGCGGAGGTCGAGCGCTTCTTCGAGGGACTGGAACTGGTCGAGCCCGGCCTGGTGACGGCGACGCACTGGTACAGGGGATCGCCGGCACCGGAGGCCGAGTTGAGCGGTTTCTACGTAGGGGTCGCCCGCGTGCCCTGAGGGTGGCGTGCGGACCGGTCAGGGCAGGCAAGGCCAGGTCAGGTCAGGAGAACAGCACCGACCGCATCTGCAGCCGTTCGCTCGCGCCGCCCGTGTGGGGGCGCATGGTGAACTGTTCGCCGGTGCAGTCGGCGTTCGTGAAGGCGATCGCGTACGAAGCGGTGCGGTTCCTGGGGGAGTGGGCCGGCGGCTGGTCGTACTCCCGGGCCGCCTCGTCGAACGTGACACACTCGCCGCTGCTCGGGTCGTGGAGCGTGGCCTGCCCCTCTTCGCCGGTGCTGTCGACGTACGTGTAGGTGAAGTCGCCCTCGGCGGCGTGGGCGGCGGCGGGCACGGTCAGGAGAAGGGCGGCGGCACCGGCCGCGGCGGCCAGTGAGTGACGTAGGCGCATGGATCGTTTCCTTTGCTGTACGTGTCGGTTGAACTGCCGGACGTGCCGGACGTGCTGTACATGCCGGAACGGAACATCGACCGGCACGGGAACGCATCCCGGCATTCCCGTGCTGACCAGCAGTGATACCTGAATCGGCAAAGATGGGCCGCCGAAACGATCCGCCCTCACCCGAACGGTCTCGTCGGCGTTCGACGCACGTCACGCGCGGCCCTCAAACGGATTCAGCAAGCACGCAAACAGAACGCAAGAATTGCAGTATTCTTGCGCGCATGACGCGACGACTTGCTCAGGTGGCGCGGAAGGTCGGGGTCAGCGAGGCCACGGTCAGCCGGGTGCTCAACAACAAGCCGGGGGTCTCCGACGCGACCCGGCAGTCCGTGCTCTCGGCCCTGGACGTCCTGGGGTACGAGCGTCCCACGCAGCTGCGCGGTGAGCGGGCCCGGCTCGTGGGCCTGGTGCTCCCCGAGCTGCAGAACCCGATCTTCCCGGCGTTCGCGGAGGTGATCGGCGGTGCGCTCGCCCAGCAGGGGCTGACCCCCGTGCTGTGCACGCAGACCAAGGGCGGGGTCTCCGAGGCGGACTACGTCGAGTTGCTGCTGCAGCAGCAGGTGTCCGGCGTCGTGTTCGCCGGCGGGCTGTACGCGCAGGCGGACGCCCCGCACGAGCACTACAAGCGGCTCGCCGCGCGCAAGATCCCGGTGGTCCTCGTGAACGCGGCGATCGAGCGGCTCGGCTTCCCGGCGGTCTCCTGTGACGACGCGGTCGCGATCGAGCAGGCCTGGCGGCATCTGTCCACGCTCGGCCACCGGCGGATCGGCCTGGTGCTCGGTCCCGCCGACCACATGCCCTCGCAGCGCAAGCTCGCCGCCGCCCGCGCGCTCGCGGAGCAGGTCGGCGAAGAGCTGCCCGAGCGGCATGTCTCGCGGGGGATGTTCTCGATCGAGGGCGGCCAGGCCGCCGCCGCGCGGCTGCTGGACGAGGGGGTCACCGGCATCGTCTGCGCGAGCGACCCTCTCGCGCTCGGTGCGGTGCGCGCCGCCCGCCGCCGCGGCCTGGGCGTCCCGCAAGACGTCTCGGTGGTGGGGTACGACGACTCCGCGTTCATGACCTGCACCGCCCCCCCGCTGACCACGGTGCGTCAGCCGATCGAGGCCATGGGCCGCGCGGCGGTCGAGCTGCTCACGCTGCAGATCGCCGAAAGCGCGGTGCCCACCGAGGAGTTGCTCTTCGAGCCGGAGCTAGTGGTGCGGGGCTCGACGGGGCAGCCGCCGCAGGGGTAGGCCCGGACCGGCCGCAGGAGGGCCGGGTCGGCCGCCGGGAGATCACCGTCTTTCCTCTGTCAATTTATTTCAATCATCGCGCGAGATATTGCGCTGTTCTGTCGACGGTGCTTGAGTAAGCGCCGCCACACAGTCCGCGCAGCTGTGGGCTTCCCAGCTCCTGCCATGCCGTCCCTGCCTCCACGGGCAGGCGGCGCTGTCCAAAGGGGTCCACCGATGAGCAGCTCCCGGATGCCACTTCGCCGTATCCGCCGCCGCACCACCCTCCGTACGACCGGCGCCCGCCGCCGTACGGGCACGATCGCCGTAGCCTCCGCGCTCGCCCTCACCGCCCTGGCCGCCTGTGGCACCAGCAGCAGCAGTGACGGCGACTCCGACGGGGACACCGGTGCCGACGCGGCCAACGCCGCGGCCCCGCTGGACCCGAAGACCAAGGTGACGCTCACCATCGACTGCATGCCGCCGGCCGCCGAGAAGGCCGAGCTCAAGCAGTGGAAGGAGGACGTCAAGGCGTTCAACGAGAAGTACCCGAACGTCACGATCCAGGGGAAGCAGACCGACCCCTGCCTGGAGCCTCCCCGCTTCACGGCGATGCTGAAGGCGAAGTCCCAACCGGACGTCTTCTACACCTACTTCACCGATCTGCAGCAGGTCCTGGACAACGACGGCGCCCAGGACATCAGCGCGTACGTGAACGAGAAATCCGTACCGGCGCTGAAGGACATGGACCCGAACGTTCTGGGCGTCATGAAGAAGGACGACAAGCTCTACGGCCTGCCCTTCAGCAACTACACCATGGGCCTGCTGATCAACCGCAAGCTCTTCGAGAAGGCCGGACTCGACCCCAACTCGCCCCCGCAGACCTGGGCCGAGGTGCGCTCCGCCGCCAAGAAGATCGCCGCCCTGGGCGACGGTGTCTCGGGCTTCGGCGAGTACAGCGCGGGCAACAACGGCGGCTGGCACTTCACCGCCACCACCTATGGCCTCGGCGGGGACATCGTGACCAAGGACGGCACCAAGGCCGCCTTCAACAACGACACCGGCAAACGAATCGTCGACAACCTCAAGGCCATGCGCTGGGAAGACAACAGCATGGGCAAGACCCAGCTGCTCAAGTGGGGCGACCTGCAGAAGCAGATGGCCGCCGACAAACTCGGCATGTTCCTCGCCGCGCCCGACGACATCACGTACATGGTGCAGAACCTCGGCGCGAAGTACGACGACTTCGGGATGGGTCCGATACCCGGCCAGAAGGCCACGCTCTTCGGCGGCAACGACTACATGATCAAGAAGGGCAGCTCGCCCGACCAGATCAAGGCCGCCGTCGCGTGGATCAACTTCAAGTTCCTCAGCGTCGGAAAGGGCCAGTTCGACTGGGCCCGCACGAAGGCGGACGGCCTGCCCGTCGGCCTGCCGCAGCCGAACTTCTGGACCGGTGACAGCAGGGCCAAGGACGACAAGGCCCGCAAGGAGAGTTCGACGATGCCCGTCGAGAACTTCCAGGCGTTCACCGACAAGCCCGTCACGGGCAAGGCCGAGCCGCCCAAGGCGCAAGAGGTCTACAAGGTCCTCGACACGCTGATGTCGGCCGTCCTCACCAACAAGGACGCCGACGCGGACAAGCTCCTCAAGACCGCCGAACAGCAGGTCAACCAGGTCCTGGCCAACCAGTGATGTCCGCTCCCACCCTCTCCGAGAACAAGGCCCGGCCGTCCCTCCCGACGGGCGGCCGGGCCTCCGGACCCGAACACGGCGCGTTCCGCCGGGCGTTGAAGCGCAACCTCACCGCCCACGCCTTCCTGATCGGCGCTCTCCTGTGCTTCTCGATCTTCTCCTGGTATCCGATGGTCAGGGAGTTCATCCTGGCCTTCCAGAAGACCGAGAACGGCGAGACGGTCTGGGCCGGCTGGTCCAACCTCACCTACATCTTCAACGACCCGGCGTTCTGGCAGGCGTGGCGCAACACCTTCGTGTTCACCGGTCTCGCGCTGCTCCTCGGCTTCGCCGTGCCCTTCGCCATCGCCCTGATCCTCAATGAGTTCCGGCACGGACGCGGCTACCTGAGACTGCTCGTCTACCTCCCGGTGATGTTGCCGCCGGTCGCGTCGGTCCTGCTCTTCAAGTACTTCTACGACCCCGGATACGGCCTCTTCAACCGCATCCTGGAAGCCGTCGGCCTGCCCGGACAGGCATGGCTGCAGGACACCGACACCGCGATGCTCTCCGTGGTCATCGCCGCCACCTGGATGAACATGGGCGGCGCGACCCTGATCTACCTGGCCGCGCTGCAGTCGATCCCCGGCGAGCTGTACGAGGCGGCCGAGCTGGACGGCGCGGGCATCTTCCGTCGCATCTGGCACGTCACCATCCCGCAGACCCGCCTGATCCTCTCGCTGATGCTGCTCATGCAGATCATCGCCACCATGCAGGTGTTCGTGGAGCCGTTCCTGCTCACCGGCGGCGCGGGCCCCGAGGGCGCGACGCTGACCGTCGTCCACCTCATCTACCAGTACGCGTTCACCTTCAACAACTACGGCAGCGCGGCGGCACTCGGCCTGGTCCTGCTCGTACTGCTCGCCGGATTCTCGGCGGCGTACGCACGACTGAGCCGCGCCGGCAGCGAAGACTAGCCGGGGGAGACGACGGACATGAGCACACGCACCCTGATCTCTCCGGCCCAACTGGCCCGGCCCCGCGGCAAGTTCCTGTACTGGACGGCCTTCACCGTGGTGACGGTCCTCTTCACCCTGGTCTTCATCGGCCCGCTGTACTGGATGGTCACCAGCGGCCTCAAGTCCCCGCAGGAGTTCGCCCAGACACCGCCCACCCTGGTCCCCGACGCCGTCCACCCGCAGAACTACGCGGACGCCTGGGGTGTGATGGACCTGGCCAGGCTTCTGTTCAACACCCTGTACTACGCGTTCGGCGCGCTCGCCTTCCAGCTGATCTTCGATGTGGCCGCCGCCTACTCGCTCTCCAAGCTGCGGCCCGTGTTCGGCAAGGCCATCCTCGGGGCGATGCTGCTCACCCTGATGATCCCGGCCACCGTCCTGGTCGTACCGCAGTATCTGACCGTCCTGGACGTGCCCGTCGTGGAGCGCAACCTCATCAACTCGCCCTGGGCGATCTGGCTTCCCTCGGTCACCAACGCCTTCAACATCTTCCTGCTCAAGCGGTTCTTCGACTCCATCCCGCGCGAGCTCCTGGACGCCGCCGCCATCGACGGCGCCTCGACCCTGCGCACCCTGCGTTCCGTGGTCCTGCCGCTGTCCCGGCCGATCCTCGGCGTCGTGTCCATCTTCGCGGTGGTCGCGGTCTGGAAGGACTTCCTCTGGCCGATGCTCACCCTGCCCGACCCCGGCAAGCAGACCGTCAACGTCGGCATCTACTCCCTGGCCGCCAGCGTCTCCGAGAACTGGCTCCTGGCCGCCCTGGCCATCGCCTCGCTGCCGACCCTGATCATCTTCCTGATCTTCCAGCGCAACATCATGAGCGGCCTGACCGCCGGCAGCCTCAAGGGCTGACCCCCGCGCCCGTCCCACGCACCCACCCCGCCACCGCTCCAAGCCACGGCGGCGGGGTCCCACCTGCCCGAAAGGAACCCTCACGTGGCAGTCACCTCCCCGACCGATGCCTCCTGGTGGCGCTCGGCCGCCATCTACCAGGTGTACGTACGCAGCTTCGCGGACGGTGACGGCGACGGCACCGGCGACCTCGCGGGCGTCCGGGCCAAGCTGCCCTACCTCGCCGAACTCGGCGTGGACGCCCTGTGGTTCAGCCCCTGGTACCTCTCGCCCATGGTCGACGGCGGCTATGACGTCGCCGACTACCGCGTCATCGACCCGGCCTTCGGCACCGTCGCCGAAGCCGAGAAACTGATCGCCGAGGCCCGCGCGCTCGGCATCCGCACCATCGTCGACATCGTCCCCAACCACGTCTCCGACCAGCACGTCTGGTTCAAGGCGGCGCTGGCCGCAGGACCCGGCGCGCCCGAACGCGAGCTCTTCCACTTCCGTCCCGGCCGCGGCGCCGACGGCGAACTTCCGCCCAACGACTGGCCCTCGCAGTTCTCGGCGACCGCGTCGACCTGGACCCGCGTCGAGGACGGCGAGTGGTACCTCCATCTCTTCGCCCCCGAGCAGCCCGACCTCAACTGGGCCCACCCGGCGGTGCGCCAGGAGCACGAGGACGTCCTGCGGTTCTGGTTCGACAGGGGAGTGGCGGGCGTACGCATCGACTCCGCCGCGCTGCCCGCCAAGGACCCCGCCCTGCCCGACTTCACCGAGGGCGTCGATCCCCATCCCTTCATCGACCGCGACGAACTGCACGACATCTACCGCTCCTGGCGGGCCGTCGCCGACGAGTACGACGGCGTCTTCGTCGGCGAGGTCTGGCTCCCCGACGCCGAACGCTTCGCCCGCTATCTGCGCCCCGACGAAATGCACACCGCCTTCAACTTCAGCTTCCTGTCCTGCCCCTGGGACCCCGCGAAGCTGCGGAAATCCATCGAGGACACGCTCGCCGAGCACGCCCCGGTCGGCGCCCCCGCGACCTGGGTCCTGTGCAACCACGACGTGACCCGCACGGTCACCCGCTACGGCCGCGCGGACACCGGCTTCGACTTCGCCACGAAGGTGTTCGGCACCCCCACCGACCTGGCGCTCGGCACCCGCCGTGCCCGCGCCGCGGCCCTGCTGGCCCTCGCCCTGCCCGGGGCCGTCTACATCTACCAGGGCGACGAACTCGGCCTGCCCGAGGCCGACATCCCCCGGGAGCACATCCAGGACCCCATGCACTTCCGTTCCGGCGGCACCGACCCGGGCCGCGACGGCTGCCGGGTGCCGCTGCCCTGGACGGCCGCCGAACCGCACGCGGGTTTCGGTTCGATGACCGGCCCCTGGCTGCCCCAGCCCGCGGGCTGGCCCTCGTACGCCGCCGACCTCCAGGCGGCGAACGCCGGTTCCATGCTCACGCTCTACCGGGCCGCCCTGCGTCTGCGCCGCATCGAACCGGGCTTCGGCGACGGCCCGTTGACCTGGCTGCCTGCGGATGACGGTGTGCTGGCCTTCGTACGCGAACCGGGTCTGGCTTGCGTCGTCAACCTCGCCCCCACGCCCTGCCGACTTCCCGAGCACACCCGCCTCCTGCTGGCCAGCGGCCCCCTGGACGAGTCGGGCCGACTGCCGCAGGACACGGCGGCCTGGCTGCGCATCTGAACACCCGGCCCGCCTCCCCGGGCCCCTCTCCCCAGACCGAGCACTGACCTCCCCACTCACAAGGAAGGTGCACCACCCCATGACCAGACCTGACAGGAGCACTACAAGAACCGTCCGCAAGTGGTACGCCGCCGTGGCCGCCGCGGGCCTCGTCGGCACCCTCGTCACCGGCCTCGCGGCCCCCGGCGCGCAAGCCGCAGAGGCAGCCGCGGGCGCCACCCTGCCCTTCACCTCTGTAGAGGCGGAGAGCGCGGCCTCGAACGGCACCAAGATCGGGCCCGACCACACCCAGGGCACGGTCGCCTCCGAGGCCTCGGGCCGGCAAGCGGTACGGCTCGCGGCGGGCCAGAGCGTCGAGTTCACCCTCCCCAAGGCGGCGAACGCGCTCAACGTCGCCTACAACGTGCCCGACGGCCAGTCCGGCTCGATGGCCGTGTACGTCAACGGCCAGAAGATCTCCAGGACGCTCGCCGTCACGTCGAAGTACAGCTATGTCGACACTCCCTGGATCGCGGGCTCCAAGACCCACCACCTCTTCGACAACGCCCGGCTGCAGCTCGGCCAGAACCTCCAGTCGGGCGACAAGGTGAAACTGGAGGCCGTCTCCACCCAGGTCACCGTCGACGTGGCCGACTTCGAGCAGGTCGCGGCTGCCGCGGCCAAACCGTCGGGCGCGCTCTCGGTCACCGACAAGGGCGCCGACCCCACCGGCCAGGGCGACTCCACCCAGGCCTTCCGCGAGACCATCGCGGCGGCCAAGGGCGGCACGGTCTGGATCCCGCCGGGCGAGTACAAGCTCACCCAGTCGCTCAACAACGTCGACAACGTCACGATCCGCGGCGCGGGCAACTGGCATTCGGTCGTGCGCGGTTCACGCTTCATCGACCAGTCGAGCGCGCCGACCGGCAAGGTGGGACTGCGCGACTTCGCGGTGATCGGCGAGGTCACCGAACGGGTCGACAACAACCCGGACAACTTCGTCAACGGATCACTCGGCCCGAACTCCACCGTCTCCGGCATGTGGATCCAGCACCTCAAGGTCGGTCTGTGGCTGACGGGCAACAACGACAACCTCGTCGTGGAGAACAACCGCATCCTCGACATGACCGCCGACGGCCTCAACCTCAACGGCACGGCCAAGGGCGTCGACGTACGCAACAACTTCCTGCGCAACACCGGCGACGACGCCCTGGCCATGTGGTCCCTGAACGCCACCAACAGCGAATCGACCTTCGAGGGCAACACCATCTCGCAGCCCAACCTCGCCAACGGCATCGCGATCTACGGCGGCCGTGACATCACCGTCAAGGACAACCTGATCCTCGACACCAACGCCCTGGGCAGCGGCATCGCCATCTCCAACCAGAAGTTCCTCGACCCGTTCTTCCCGCTGGCCGGCACCATCACCGTCTCCGGCAACACCCTCGTACGCACCGGGGCCATGAACCCCAACTGGCAGCACCCGATGGGCGCGTTGCGCGTGGACGCGTACGACAGTGCCATCGAGGCCACGGTGAACATCACCGACACGACCATCACCGACAGCCCCTGGAGCGCATACGAATTCGTGTCGGGCAGCGGCACCGGCAAGGCCGTGAAGAACGTCAGCGTCGACCGCTCGACCATCGACAAGGTGGGCACGGTCGTCGTCCAGGCGGAGACACCCGGCGCGGTGAAGATGTCGAACGTCAAGGCCACCGGGGTCGGCGCGGCCGGCATCTACAACTGCCCCTACCCCACCGGCTCCGGCACCTTCACCCTCACCGACGGCGGCGGCAACTCCGGCTGGAACAGCACCTGGGAGGACTGCTCGACGTGGCCGAAGCCCGGCGGCGGCAACCCGGACCCCGACCCGGACCGCAACCTCGCCAAGGGCCGACCGGCCACCGCGACCGGCTCCGTCGACGTCTACACGCCCGCCAAGGCGGTCGACGGTGACGCGGCGACGTACTGGGAATCCACCAACAACGCCTTCCCGCAGTCGATCACCGTCGACCTCGGCAAGGCGGAACCGGTGCGCAGGGTCGTCCTGAAGCTGCCGCCGCCCGCTGTCTGGGGGGCGAGGACCCAGACCCTCTCCGTCCAGGGCAGCACCGACGGCACGGCCTTCAGCACGCTGGCCGACTCGAAGGGCTACCGCTTCGACCCCGCGAGCGGCAACAAGGTGACCATCACCCTGCCCGCCTCCGCGCCCGACGTCCGTCACCTGCGGCTGCGGGTCACGGCCAACACCGGCTGGCCCGCGGCGCAGTTCAGCGAGGTGGAGGCCTACTTGTCCTGATCCCCCGCTCCCGCTCGCCTCGCTCGCCCACCGCTGTCGCCGGGGCGGGCGAGGCCTTTCGGTCATGCGGCCTCGGTCTCCCTGAGGGGTTGGGGGGCGGGCCGGGTGCGCAGGATTCCGGCGGTGCAGGCGGCCAGGACGCAGAACGCCACGGGCAGGAAGAACGTGAGGTTGAGCGGGACGACGTGGGTGAGCGGTCCGATGACGGCGGGACCTGCGAGCATGCCGAGGTAGCCGAGGCCCGCGACACGGGAGACGTTGGCTCCCGCGGCGTCCTGATCGGCGTGGCCCGCGGCGCTGAAGAGCTGCGGGATACAGCCGGAGAGTCCGATGCCGAACACGGTCCAGCCGATCAGGGCGAGGGGTATCCAGGGGGAGAGCGCCGCCACCGTCATGCCGACGGCTGCCGCCGACGCACCGTGCCGGAGTACGGCCACCGATCCGTGGCGCGCGGCGACCCGGTCGGCGAGCAGCCGGCCGACGGTCATGGCCGCGGCGAAGGCGCCGTAGGCCAGGGCGGCGGTGGCGGCGGGGGCATCGAGGGTGTCCCGTAGATGCAGCACGCTCCAGTCGTTGGCGACGCCCTCGCAGAGCATGAGCATCAGGGCGAGCGCGGCCAGGATCCAGATGCGCCGGGGTGTCCCGCGCCGGACCGCGGTCTCGGTGGCGACGGGCTGCCCGGTGGGGCGCGCGTCGGGCCGCAGCAGCGCGGGTGCGGCGAGCGCGGCCACGGCGAGCCCGAACAGCGCCACCACGCCGAGGGTCAGTGCCGGGCTGAGATCCCAGCTGAGGGTGCGGGCCCCGACCAGTGCGGCCAGGACGCCGCCGATGGAGAACGTCGCGTGGAAGGCGGACATGACGGGCCGGTCGTAGCCGCGCTCGACCTGGACGGCGTGGGCGTTCATGCTGACGTCCAGGCAGCCGTTGCCGAAGCCGAGCACCAGCAGGGCGGCGCCCAGGGTCCAGGTGCTCGAAGCAAGGCCCGGCAGGATGACCGCCGCGCTGCACAGCGCCGCGCTGACCGGTACGACGGTGCGGGCGCCGAAGCGGTCGGTGAGCGGGCCGACCAGTTGCATGCCGGCGAAGGCTCCGGCGCCGAGGAGCAGCAGGAGCCAACCGAGTACGGCATGGCTGATGCCGACGTGGTCCTCCACGGCCGGGATGTGGACGATCCACATCCCCATGAGGAAGCCGTTGAGAGTGAAGTAGACGAAGGTGGCCAGGCGGCCGAGACGCAGCGATCTTTCCATGCTAACGAACATAACGAACAAGTCCAATGTTCGGAAGATTGCTTCTCACACATGAATCATGTTCCATTGCGGCATGGCGAGCACAGACAGACTGAGGCAGATCACCGAAGCCGTACGCGCGGCGGGCCGCATGGGCGTCGCGGAGCTCGCGGAACTGACCGGCGCCTCGGAAATGACCATCCGGCGTGACCTGGAGAGCCTCGCAGACCAAGGTGTCCTGGAACGCTTCCGCGGGGGCGCGCGAAGCCTGCTGCTGCGCGGCGAGGAACCGCCCTTCGCGCTCCGGGCCCAGGAGGGCCTGGAGGTCAAGCGACGCATCGCCGCCGAGGTCGCCGGCCTGATCGCGGACGGCGAGTCCGTCGTGCTCGACAGCGGCACCACCTGCCTGGAAGTGGCACGCGCGCTCGACGACCGCCGCCTGACCGTGATGCCGCTGTCCCTGCACGCGGTGAACGCCCTGACCGGAGCGCCGCGGCTGACGCTCCTGGTCCCCGGCGGCCGGCCGCGCCCCGGTGAACTGGCCCTGACCGGCCCCCTGACCGAGGCGTCGCTGGCCGCCCTGCGCTTCGACACCGCCGTCATCGGCTGCTGCGGTCTGAACGCGACACACGGTCTGACCGCGTACGACCTGGACGACGCCGCGGTCAAGCGCGCCGCGATCGCCTCGGCCCGCCGCGTCATCGCCGTCGCGGAGGCGGCCAAGCTCTCCCGCACGGCTCTCGCCTTCGTCGCCCCCGCCGCCGCCCTGCACGCCGTCGTCACCGACGAGGACGCGCAGCAGGACGAGACCGACGCGCTGGCCGCCGCGGGCGTCACCGTGCGAAGGGTCTGACCCCATCTCTGGGACGCGTGCGGGAAGCTCGGACAGCCGTACGACCAGGGCGAGTTGACCGAAACCACCTGGAGTGGCCAGAACCCGGTGGGTTGTTCGGATAAACCCCACACCGAACAAGATCACTGCTTCGAGTGCTGCCGACGGCCTTATCGGGCAAGGCGGGCGCAGCAGCCGTTAAATGGTCTGCGGATCTGGACGAAATCCCTGGGATTACGCCTCTACTTCCACTTTCGCCGGTTGACACGCCTATGCCGGTTACCGCCCCAGTGAAGGAGAGCTCGCCCGATGACCGTTGAGACCGGCCCGGAAGCACGACTGGAGTCGCCCCGGCAGACCAGCCTGGGCACCGCGGCTGCCAGGAACCTCGCCAACACGACCAAGTCCGCCCCGCAGATGCAGGAGATCACCTCTCGCTGGCTGCTGCGGATGCTCCCCTGGGTGGAGACCAAGGGCGGCGCCTACCGAGTGAACCGCCGCCTGAGTTACACCGTCGGCGACGGGCGCATCGAGTTCGTCCAAGACGGCGGCGACGTCCGCGTGATCCCCCGGGAACTCGGCGAACTGGCCCTGCTGCGCGGCTTCGACGACGTGGAGGTGCTGACGGCGATCGCCGGCCGGTGCGTCCAGCGCGACTTCCGTGCCGGCGAGGTCCTCGTCGAGCGCGGCACCCCCGCCGGGGAGCTCCACCTGATCGCCCACGGCAGGATCAGCCAGAAGTCCGTGGGCAAGTACGGGGACGAGGTCGGCGTCGCCGTGCTCGCCGACGGCGACCGGTTCGGGGAAAGCGCCCTTCTGGACACCGACGCCAGATGGGACTGCACCGCCACCGCCGAGACCGCCGGCACCCTGCTCACCCTCTCCCGCGCCGACTTCGCCACCGTGCTGTCCACCGCCCCGAGCCTGCGGACCCACCTGGACGCGTTCAGCAGAATTCCGCAGCAACGCCAGAACAAGCACGGCGAGGCCGAGATCGCGATGTCGGCCGGCCACACCGGCGAGGTCGCACTGCCCGGCGCCTTCGTCGACTACGAACTCAAGCCGCGCGAGTACGAACTCTCCGCCGCCCAGACCATTCTGCGGATCCACACCAGGGTCACCGACCTCTACAACGGTCCGATGAACCAGATGGAGGAGCAACTCCGGCTCACCATCGAGGCGTTGCGCGAGCGCCAGGAGCATGAGCTCATCAACAACCGAGAGTTCGGCCTTTTGCACAACGCCGACTTCAAGCAGCGGATCCAGCCCCACTCGGGCCCGCCGACCCCGGACGACCTCGACGAGCTGCTCTGCCGCCGCCGCGGCACCAGGCTCCTCCTGGCCCACCCCAGGACGATCGCGGCGATCGGGCGCGAGCTCAACTCCCGCGGGATCTACCCCGATCACGTCGACCTCGGCGGCCAGCAGGTTCCGGCCTGGCGAGGCGTCCCGATCCTGCCCTGCAACAAGATTCCCATCACGAAGGAACAGACGAGCTCGATCCTCGCCATGCGCGTCGGCGAGGACAACCAAGGCGTCGTCGGTCTGCATCAGACCGGCCTGCCGGACGAGTACGAGCCGGGCCTGTCGGTGCGCTTCATGGGCATCAGCGAGCAGGCCATCACCTCGTACCTGGTCAGCACCTATTACTCCGCCGCCATCCTGGTGCCCAACGCCCTGGGTGTGCTGGAGAACGTGCAAATCGCCCGCAGGTCCTAGCAGAGCCAGGTTCCGGATTCCGCTGCCCACTCATCTCATCAAGGAGTCACGGATGCCCGAACCCGGGTCTTCCCCTCTGCTGCCGAGCCCGCCCGCCGTCGTGGCCCACCTCGGGACCCCTGCCACCCCGGCAGCCGACGTGGTGAGACAGGCGAGCCCGGCGCTGGAACGCATCCTGCGCGGCCCCAGCGGCCTGGGCACGGCGGGTCTGCACCTGGGCCGGCGCGCGGAGCCGCCGACCCCTCCGGAGACCGAGGCGCCGGCGGAGTGCCTGCAGATCCCCGGCCTCTACTACCACCCGGTGGCGGAGCCCGACCCGGTGCGGGTGGAGGAGGTCAGCCGCAGGATCAAGGACTGGGCGGTCGAGGAGGTCGAGCTGTACCCCGAAGAGTGGGAGGGGCAGTTCGACGGGTTCTCCGTCGGGCGCTACATGGTCGCCTGCCACCCGGACGCCCCGACCATCGACCACCTGATGGTCGCCACCCGGCTCATGGTCGCCGAGAACGCGGTCGACGACTGCTACTGCGAGGACCACGGCGGCTCGCCCATCGGCCTCGGAGGACGTCTTCTTCTGGCACACACGGCACTCGACCCCCTCCACGCGACGAAGGAGTACCAACCGCAGTGGGCGGAGTCGCTCCACGCGGACGCCCCGCGGCGCGCCTACCGCTCCGCGATGGAGTACTTCGTCCACCAGGCCACCCCCTCCCAGGCCGACCGCTTCCGGCACGACATGGCCCGCCTGCACCTGGGATATCTCGCGGAGGGCGCCTGGGCCCAGACGGACCACACCCCCGAGGTGTGGGAGTACCTGGCGATGCGGCAGTTCAACAACTTCCGCCCGTGCCCCGCCATCACCGACACCATCGGGGGCTATGAACTGCCGGCGGACCTGCACGCCCGGCCCGACGTGCAGCGGGTCCTGGCACTCGCCGGCAACGCCAGCACCATCGTCAACGACCTGTACTCGTACACCAAGGAACTCGCCAGTCCAGGGCGGCACTTGAACCTGCCCGTGGTGATCGCCGACCGCGAGGACGTCTCCGACCAGGAGGGCTACCTCAAGGCGGTCGAGGTCCACAACGACCTCATGCGCGACTTCGAGGCCGAAGCCGCCGCCGTGGCCGCGGCCTGTCCCGTCCCCAGTGTGCTGCGCTTCCTGCGGGGCGTGGCCGTGTGGGTCGACGGCAACCACTACTGGCACCAGTCCAACACCTACCGCTACAGCCTGCCCGATTTCTGGTAAGGACGGAATCATCTGTGACCAGCACTGAAATCACCACCCTCAGCGGTGCCTCCGCGTTCGTCCCCGCCCCGGCGACGCCCTACCAAGGCGACATCGCGCGCTACTGGAACAACGAGGCACGTCCGGTGAACCTGCGCCTCGGTGACGTCGACGGGCTCTACCACCACCACTACGGCATCGGTGACATCGACCACGAGGCCCTGGGAGACGCCGACGACAGCGAGCGCGAGAAGAGGCTGATCGCCGAACTGCACCGCCTGGAGTCGGCGCAGGCCGAAGTGCTCCTGGACAACCTCGGCTCCCCGGGAAGCGACGGCACGCTCGTGGACGCCGGCTGCGGCCGGGGCGGGTCGATGGTGATGGCCCACCAGCGCTTCGGCTGCAAGGTCGAGGGGGTCACCCTGTCGGCCAAGCAGGCCGACTTCGCCAACCAGCGTGCCCAGGAGCTGCGGATCCAGGACCATGTGCGCGCCCGCGTGTGCAACATGCTCGACATGCCCTTCGAGACCGGCCAGGCCGCGGGCTCGTGGAACAACGAGTCGAGCATGTACGTCGACCTGCACGACCTGTTCGCCGAGCACTCGCGGATCCTCGAGGTCGGCGGCCGCTATGTGACCATCACCGGCTGCTGGAACCCGCGGTACGGCCAGCCCTCGAGGTGGGTCTCCCAGATCAACGCGCACTTCGAGTGCAACATCCACTCCCGCCGCGAGTATCTGCGCGCCATGGCCGACAACCGTCTCGTGCCGCAGGCCGTCATCGACCTGACGCCCGAGACCCTGCCCTATTGGGAGCTGCGGGCCACGTCTTCGCTGGTCACCGGCATCGAGGAGGCGTTCATCAACTCGTACAAGGACGGCTCGTTCCAGTACGTCCTGATCGCGGCCGACCGCGTCTGAGCACCTGTCGACCGAAGGGGCCGGACCCGCCATCAGGCGGCCCGGCCCTTTCCGCGCCCCATCGCGGGCGCGAGGCGCCCTGTTGCCTGCCCTGCCGGCTCACCTACAGTGCGTCGCGCCCGCCCCGACCGAGATGACGGCGCACATCCGCCGACCAGGAGTCGCCCTGTGGCCACCCGCCGCGTCCCCGAGCTCGATCCCGCCTTCGTGGCCCAGTGGCAGGCCGGGGGAGGGGAGCTCGTCGATCTCCTCGTCCGGGCGCGCGAACAACTCGGCGGTGTCGCCGCCTTCAGGCTGGGGCCGCGTCCGACCGTCCTTGTCACCGACCCTGATGCCGTGCAGCACGTGCTCGCGCTCCAGCCGGGCCGGTACGTGAAGCGTTCACACCGGGCGCGGCTGCTGATCGGCGACGGGGTCCTGGCGGCGACGGGCGAGGCGTGGCAGCGTCAACGGCGTCTGCTGCAGTCCCAGTTCACCGGCCGGGGCATGCGCCGCTTCGAGCAGCGGATCACGGACTCCGCGCGGACCGCGGCGGCGCGCTGGGCCGGGTACGCCCGCACCGGCGAGGTCTTCGACGTGGGCGACGAGATGCGCCGCTTCGCCCTCGACACCATCTGGCGTTCGCTGACCGGGCACCCTCTCGATCCGGCGACGGAGCGTGAACTGGCCGCCGTGCCCGCAGTGGTGGCCGCGCTGCCCAGCCTGCCCGCCGACAGTGCCGCGGCCCAGGAGGCGGTCGCCGCCGAGCTGGCCCGCATCGACGCCGTGGCGAGCCGCGCCATCGCCGCCGCGCGCGACAGCGAACCGGGACCCGACGGCCCTGGCCTGCTGCACGTCCTCCTGGAGGCGTCCGCGACGCGCCCCGAGTACGGCGACGGACTGATCCGCGACGAGCTCGTCACCCTCCTCGTCGCCGGGCACGAGACCACGGCCACCACCCTGACCTGGCTCTACCTCCTGCTCGACAGCAACCCGCAGGCGCGGGAACAGGCTCTGGCCGCGGGCGCCGACGGCTCGCCCGAGCGGCGCCAGGCCATCCAGGCGCTGGTCCATGAAGCGCTGCGGTTCTACCCGTCCGCCTGGATACTGCCGCGCAGCGCGGCACAGGACGACACCCTCGCCGGGTACGAGATCGAAGCCGGCACCGACGTACTGGTCTGCCCCTACCTCACGCACCGGGACCCCGACCTCTGGGACGACCCGGCCCGATTCGACCCGACACGCTTCACGGTCCCGGGCCGACGCCCCACTCACCCGGGCAGCTATTTCCCCTTCGGCATCGGCCCCCGCGCCTGCCTGGGCCTGCAGTTCGCCCTCCGCGAGTCGACCGCCCTCCTCGAACTCCTCCTGCCCGCCCACACCCCGACCTTCCGCTCCACCCCAAAGGGCGCCGTCCACAGCATCACCGTCCGCCCGGATGGCCCGACACCGGCGGTGCTCACGTCCGGAGTCAGCTGTCCTCTGGGTCCTCGTCGGAGAAGAGCCGGGTATCGAGGTCGCTGATCCAGACGAGTGCCCATGTGCGCAGGTCGGCGATCTGCTCGGGGCCCAGGCCGTAGCCGCTGAAGTCCTCGTCGTCCCACCATTCGGCGCCGGCGAGACGGTCACGCAGATCGGGAAGGCTGAATTCGAAGCGGGCGTGGCGGCGGCCGAGCATCTCCAGATCGGCCGTGCTGCGGTGCCGGGAGGCTGCGTGGACGTCGATGAGGTCGCGCACCGCGCCGCGGTCAGCGAGCGCGCGGACCTTGGTGCCGATCACGTCATCGAGGGCGAGGATCGGCCCGTGCTCGCTTGCTGCGGGCCGGGACCAGAAGGCCTCTTTGAGGATGTCGACCTCGCACTCCTCGCCCGTGGCGGGATCGGCGGCGATGAGTCGCCCCGAGAGCGGGCTGGTCTCGATCTGTCGAACGGTCCAGCCGCGCTGCACCAGGCCGTCGCTGACCGCACGGGCGATTTCCTCCATGGGGGCCGGGTTCTCGGTGGCCACGTCCAGATCCTGACTGAAGCGATCGACCAGGCCGTGGGCCTGGACGGCGTAACCGCCCGTGATGACCAGGGGATAGGGAGACCCGACGGTGAGAACGTCGGCCAGGAGCCGACGGTGGAGGTCGCTCAAGTTCATGTGGCCGCTGTGGCGCCGGCGGAGGCCAGGTCCGGGAAGGCCGCCTCCCATGCGTCGCGGGCGGGGCGGCTGATCAGGGTCCGCAGCACGGGCCACTGCTTGATCAACAGGTCCCGGTCCAAAAAGTCGATCAGGTCTTGGCGCTGCCCTTCGGCCAGGACCGTGCGGTACAGGCTCATACGCGACTTGGGCCGGTCCAGGGTGTAGGAGCGGCGTCCCGACCAGACGACATGCAGCGGTAGATTTACCGTGCCGTCAGCGGGGCCAGACAGCTCTTCCAAGTGTGCCGGGAGCCGCTTGGCGTACTGCTCACACAGCAGCTCGAATGCGTTCGGCACCGGAAATCCGGGAGAAAAGGACTGCACGGCCATGGCTCCAGTATTGCCTGCCTGAGTGCGCTGGTCATCACCGAGCAACTGTTCGCCCTGCCACCCCGCGGTCCTACTTCTGAGCGCTTTCCATGTCGTCGTGGTGGTGGCGCAGCCTGATGCTGACCATGCCCGCGGTGAGCAGTACGGTGCCTGCTGCCGTCAGCGGTATGGACACCACCAGCGCCGCCAGCGGCTGGGGCCAGTCGCGGTCGGAGGCGCATTGCAGTGCGTCCCTGTGGGCGTCACCGGAGTCCTCGTAGTAGAGGTCCCTGGGCTCGGCGTTGACCGGGGCGGGACAGTCCAGGCCGTTGTACGTGGAGTCGTACGACGTGAAGAGCTGCCATGCGGCGTAGAGCCACAGCAGCAGCGCGCAGGCCAGCAGGCCGATTCCCCAGCTCTGCAGCCGGGTGGCCCGTGCCCGGAAGTTCTGTTCGACCGCCAGTGGGTGCACGTGCGTCTCCTCGCGTTCGTCCGGGCAGAGAAAAGCCCCGGTCCCTGAGAGGGACCGGGGCTGTCACGAGCGCTGGGCAGGCCTTGCACCTACATTTCCCCACAGGAAGCGGGGTGTCTTTCCTTGGACGACCAACGCGGGGCGCGTGGGCCGGAGTTCTGGCCGTGGGCGCATGATCGACTGTAGCGCATCGGGTGGGCTCGACGCACATCGCGTCCGCGCCCCCTAGCGATGCGATCGGTCACTTCACCCCGTGCGGCCGGAACTGGATGCTGATGCGACCACCGGTGGCCCGGGTCGACTTGGGGATGGCGTGTTCCCAAGTGCGCTGGCAGGAGCCGCCCATCACGATCAGATCGCCGTGCCCGAGCGGCCGCCGGACGACGTCGCCACCGCGGCGCGGACGGAGCACCAGGTCGCGGGGTGCCCCCACGGAGAGGATGGCGACCATCGTGTCCTCGCGGGCGCCCCGTCCGATGCGATCGCCGTGCCAGGCCACACTGTCGCGCCCGTCGCGGTAGTGGCACAGGCCGGCTGTCGTGAAGGCCTCGCCGAGCTCGGCGGCGTAGTGCTCGGAGAGGGCTTGCCGGGCCTCATCGAGCACGGCGTGGGGGAGTGGCTCGCCCGCGCGGTAGAAGGCGAGCAGGCGCGGGACGTCCACCACCCTCTCGTACATCTGGCGGCGCTCGGCCTTCCAGGGGACGTCCGTCGCCAGCCGCTCGAACAGGACGTCGGCGCCGCCGAGCCACCCCGGCAGGAGGTCGATCCACGCGCCGTCACCGAGGACGGTCCGGCGGATTCCGGCCAGGGAGCCCAGACGGACGTCGTCGCCCTGATCGAAGAGCGATCCCTGGAGCTGGTGCGTTGCCATGCGACCAGTGTACCCATTGATTCGAACATTCGAGCTAATTCAGCGGGAGCGCCCTCCCGTGAGCAGGCGGTAGATGACCAGGACGACCACGGAGCCGAGGATGGCGGCGATCCATGTCGACAGGTGGAAGAACCCGTTGATCGAGTGAACGCCGAAGATCACCTTCCCCAACCAGCCGCCGAGCAGCCCTCCCACGATGCCGATCAGCATCGTCACCAGGCAGCCCCCCGGGTCCTTGCCGGGGGTGAGGGCCTTGGCGATGGCCCCTGCGATCAGACCGATCAGGATCCAGGCGATGATGCCCACGAGCATGGTCCTTTCTCTTGTGCACCTTGGTGTACGTGTCGCGGCATGTGCTGTGCCGTCTGATACTGGGACCAATGTCCATCCGCGGACATCGCACTCGGGACCAAGGTCATCAACCATGGGACAAAGGTCATTCCTCTGCCAGCCGACCGGGTGAAGGCAGCCCGGTCGACGCCTGGTCGCCGCCCGGACGCAGCCCGGTCCGCTCAGGAGATGTGAAGAGAGCGTTGCAGGCTCTCCATACCTTCGGGGCCGTGGGCATGTCAGTCAGGGGCAGGCGAGAAGAGAAGCCGCGAGGAGGACGCTGCCGATGCTAGTTGTCGCTCTTTTGCTCCTGCCGGTCATGGGACTACTGATCATCGCCATGGACCGCATCGAGGACACCCTGAACGAGGAAGCCGGGCCGAGAACCGATCGGCGCGTACGTCACCTGCGCCTCGTCCACGGGCAGGGCCACGCGGGACGACGCCACGCGCGGCGCCATCGAGCGCCCACCGCGGAGCGTCGCGGCGACGCGGCCTGAGCCAGGTCCGACGCACCACGAAGGGTGCCGCGCATGCTGCTCAGCAGCGTGCGCGGCACCCTTTTTCGTCGATGGCCCGGCGGGGGCTAGTGCGCCGTCTTCTCGGCGAGCTTCTGGAATTCACCCAGGTCGTAGTTGGCCAGAGTGGAGTCGAGATTGGTGAGGGCGCCGAGGTGTTCGACGAAGCCCTTGGGGTCGTACTCGATCTGGAGCGTCACCCGGCTCGTGGTGTCACTCAGCCGGTGAAAGGTCACCACACCGGCGTGATCCACCCCTTCGACGGTGTGCCAGGCGATCCGCTTCTCGGGCACCACTTCGGTGAGCTCGGCCACGAAGTTCTTCTCCGCGCCGGGGAGCTCCAGCTGCCACGCGAAGCGGCGCTCGTCCATCGGCTCGACCAGCCGTACGTGGCTGAGGAAGGAGGGCCAGCGGGCCACGTCGCTCCACAGCTGCCAGGCGACGGAAACCGGTGCCCGGACATCGACGGACTCGAGCAGGGACGCGGACATACGTACCTCTTTCTGAACGGGAGTGGCCGCGGCTGCGCCACGGCCCTTCATTGCGCGGGCGTCACGCCTTCTGGCCGGACGCGGCGAGCTTCTGCAGGTCGACGGTCTCGCCGGGCGCGGGCGCCTCGGGGCTGACCGCCTTGCCGTAGTCACTGAAGGTGGCGGTGTTGGGTTCCTTGCCGCCCGTGGACGTGGAACGCAGGATGTACGGCTTGCCCTCCGTGGCCACGTACAGCGTCAGGGTCTCGCCGCCGGACTTCTTCTTCGTCAGCTTGATCGTCTCGGTGCCGTCGACGTCCGCCGTCGACCCCTTCTTCATGCCCTTGCGTTCCGACTTGTTCTTGTCCATGGAAGCCATAAGGGCCTTCTTGTCGCACAGGCTCTTCGTCGTCTGGTCGTCGGCCGGCGCCTTCACCCACTTGTCGGCAATCTTCGGCACGATCTTGTCGCCACCGGCCTGGCCCTTGAGGGCGGTCCGCCAGTACTTCTCGTCGCCCCGCAGGTAGAACGTGCCCTTGGTGTTCCGCACGTCCGCCGATGTGCCGTCCGCCTCGATGCTGCCGTCACAGTTCTTGTTGTTGTCCACGGACAGATCGACGGTCATCGTGGAACCCGCCGACTGCTGCACGGTGCCCTTCATGTGCATCGAGTCGGCCTGCTCGGTGGCCTTGACCGCGTCGTCGGCGATCTGGTCGGCGCTCTTGCCCGCGAACGGCTTGTCGTCCGATTTCGAGTCCGAGCCCGAGTCGCCGCCGCATCCCGACAGGGCCACCATCGCCGCCCCGGCCACCACGGCCGCCATCTTTCTGCTGGCCTTCACCACGTCTGCTCCCTTCCGAGGACGCACCCGCGCCCCGTGCGCTGTCCGGCGGCCGTCGGGGCCGC
The DNA here is from genome assembly GCF_040682375.1 of Streptomyces sp. NPDC051214. Lineage (NCBI taxonomy): Bacteria > Bacillati > Actinomycetota > Actinomycetes > Kitasatosporales > Streptomycetaceae > Streptomyces > Streptomyces sp. NPDC051214. The sequence continues at coordinate 171,246 of NZ_JBFBAT010000016.1, read as the reverse complement.
GGAAACACCCGGTTACCCCGTTGCCCGGAGAGATCACCGGAAGGTCGATCTCCACTTTCGGGGGGTCGCGAGCGACGCGCGCCCGGGGCCCGTGGCGCTTATGGTGACCGAGCGGCGTACGGAGACAGCCATGACCCCAGCCAAGAAGTCACACTTCGATCCGGAACAGTTACTGCACCTCACCGGCATGGGCAGTTTCGACTGGGACCTGGACAGCGGTGAGCTCGGACTCGACGCCGGTGCGCTCGCGCTGCTCGACCTGCGGCCCGACGAGTTCGACGGCGCGGTGACTTCCCTGCGGGGGCGTGTACCTCCCGAGGAGATGGTGCGGATCACCTTCGCCGTCACGGAGGCGACCGCCGCGGGGCAGGACCTCTACGGCGTCTACTTCCGCGTCCGCCATCGCGACGGCTCCCTGCACCTCAGCCACGCCCGTGGACGCATTCTGCGCAACGACGCGGGCCGGGCCGTGCGCGTCCTCGGCGTCCTGCGGACGGCCGCGGACGACGGGTCCCAGCTCGCCGCCACCGATCCCAGGGAGGAGCGCCGTCAGGGCGTCGCCCTGATGGTGCAAGGCACCACACAGGCCCTCTCCCGGGCCGTGACGGTCGACGACGTGGTGGCCGTGCTCTCCGGCGCGAGCGGCCTCGACCGGTTCGCCGCCGACGGCCTGGTCCTCGGCCTGGTCGACGGGGAGAACCTGAAGATGATCGCCCTGGTGGGCCACACGATGCAGGCCCTCGACGAGCTCAAGCTGCACAAGGTCGACGAATCGCTGCCGCTGGCCGAGGCCGTCATGACGCGGCAGCCCCGCTTCGTGGGTTCCCTGCCCGACCTCGGGCAGCGCTTCACCCGCCTCAGGCCCTACATCGAGGAGATGAAGCTCGACTCGGCGGCGTTCCTGCCCCTGGTGGCGCAGGACCGGGCCATCGGCGGACTCGCCCTCTTCTACCGTGGCCGCAAGGACTTCACCGACGCGGACCGCAACCTCTGCATCGGTCTCTCCGGCATCGTCGCCCAGTCACTGCAGCGCGCCATGCTGTTCGACGAGGAACGGGACCTCGCCAAGAGCCTGCAGGCCACGATGCTGCCGCGCGGGGTCCCCGACGTCGCGGACTCCCAGGTCGCCGTGCGCTACCACGCCGCCTGGGGCGGTCGCGACGTCGGAGGCGATTTCTACGACGTCATCACCCTGCCCCGCGGGCGTATCGGCTTGGTCGTGGGCGACGTACAGGGACACGACACCCATGCCGCGGCCATCATGGGGCAGCTCCGCATCGCCCTGCGGGCCTTCGCGGGTGAGGGGCACCCGCCCGCGACGGTGCTCTCGCGCGCCTCCCGCTTCCTTGCCGAACTGGACACCGAGCGCTTCGCCACGTGCACCTACGCCCAGTTCGACCCCGCCACCGGCATCCTGCGCGCCGTGCGGGCCGGGCATCTGCCGCCTCTCGTGCGGCATGTCGACGGCCGCGTGGGCGTGCCACGGGTCCGTGGCGGGCTGCCGCTCGGCCTTGCCACCGAGTTCGGCATGGAGGACTATCCCGAGGTGCGGCTCGACCTCGTGCCCGGCGAGACGATGGTCCTGTGCACGGACGGGCTGGTGGAGGACGCCGGTCTCGATCTCGACACCGGGATGCAGAATCTCGCCGAGGTGCTGTCCACCGGCCCCGAGGGCGCGGAGGACCTCGCGGACCATCTCTCCCGCGCCCTGTGGAAGCAGTGGGGCAGCAGCGACGACGTGGCGCTCCTGGTCCTGCGCCGGCTCCCCGACCCCGGGACGCTCCAGGAGCCGCGCATCCACCGGTACGTCCACCAGGCCGACCCGGAAGGGCTCGCCGACGCGCGTGCGGCGCTGCGGGAACACCTCGCGTCGTGGGGCCTTGGAGCGGTCGCCGACGATGTCGAGGTGGCGGCGGGCGAACTCCTCGTCAACGCCCTGGTGCACACCGACGGGGGCGCCATCCTCACCCTGGAGGTGCTCACGGGGCCGCCCCGCCGCGTCCGTCTGTGGGTGAAGGACCGCTCCAGCACCCGGCCCCACAAGAGGTCCCCGGTGGAGACCGCCACCTCCGGGCGCGGCCTGCTCCTGGTGGAGGCGGTCGCCACGCGCTGGGGCATCGAGCCGCGCGGCGAGGGCAAGGCGGTCTGGTGCGAGTTCGCGGTGCCGCCGGCCTGACTGCACGCTGCCGGCCTGAACGCGTGCGACCGGCCCGCCGGCCGCTGCCCCTCACAGGCAGCGGCCGACGGGCCGGTCGGTCAGAGTCCCTCAGGCCTTGCCCTGCATGCTGCTGCGCGCCGGGTTGGCCTGCTCGGCGGCCTTGGGGTCCTTCTCGCTGGCCTTGGCGCGCACCCCCTGCTCGATGCGCTCACCGATCGACTTGTCGATGTTCGACCAGTACTCGAAGGCCCTGACCAGGACGGGTTCGGTCACGCCGTTGAGCAGGTGAGCGACGACGTTGTCCACGAGGCGGTCGCGCTCTTCGTCGTTGAGGACCTCGCGCACCATCGTGCCCGGCTGGCCCCAGTCGTCGTCCTCGGCGTGGTCGACGTAGGCGGCGCGGGTGATGTCACCGTCGGCGTACCAACTGGGCGGGGAGCCGTAGCGGGCGGTGTCGGCCGCCGGGCCGCCCTTGGAGTTCGGCGCGTAGACCGGGTCCTGGCGTTTGTGGATCGCCATGGCCCCGTCCTTGGAGTATGTGTGGACGGGCACGATGGGTGCGTTGACGGGCAGCTGCTGGTAGTTGCCGCCGATGCGGTAGCGGTGCGAGTCGGCGTACGAGAACAGCCGCGCGAGGAGCATGCGGTCGGGGCTGGGGCCGATGCCGGGGACCAGGTTGTTCGGCTGGAAGGCCGCCTGCTCGATCTCGGCGTGATTGTCCGTGGGGTTGCGGTCCAGCGTCATCCTGCCGACCTCGATCAGCGGGTAGTCGCCGTGCGGCCACACCTTGGTCAGGTCGAACGGGTTGAAGCGGTACGTCGCCGCGTCCTCGTACGGCATGATCTGCACGTACAGCGTCCAGCTGGGGTAGTCCCCGTCGCGGATGTGCTCGAAGAGATCACGGGTGTGGTAGTCCGTGTCGGCGGCGGCCATCTGGTCGCCCTCGTGCTGCGTGAAGTTCTCGACGCCCTGGTCGGTCTTGAAGTGGTACTTCACCCAGCAGCGCTTGCCCTCGGCGTTGATCCACATGTACGTGTGCGAGGTGTAGCCGTTCATGTGGCGCCAGGTGCGCGGGATGCCTCGGTCACCCATCAGCCAGGTGACCTGGTGGGCCGACTCGGGGGAGAGGGTCCAGAAGTCCCACTGCATGTCGTGGTCGCGCAGGTTGTTGTCCGCCCTGCGTTTCTGGGACCGGATGAAGTGCTGGAACTTCATCGGGTCCTTCACGAAGAAGACCGGGGTGTTGTTCCCCACCATGTCGTAGTTGCCCTCGGTGGTGTAGAACTTCACCGCGAATCCGCGCGGGTCACGCCAGGTGTCCGGGCTGCCGCGCTCACCGGCGACGGTGGAGAACCGGATCAGCAGGTCCGTACGGGTCCCCGGCTGGAAGAGGGCGGCCTTCGTGTGGGCGCTGACGTCTCCGGTGACCTCGAAGTGGCCGAAGGCGCCGCTGCCCTTGGCGTGCGGCTGCCGCTCAGGAATCCGCTCCCGGTTGAACTGCGCCATCTGTTCGATCAGATAGGAGTCCTGCAGGAGGATCGGTCCACCGGCACCGACGGTGAGCGAGTGCTCATCGCTTTCGACCGGCGCGCCGGCGTCGTTGGTTGTCGCCTTACCTGTGACGTCGCTCATGAGGTACGAGTGCCTTTCGGTGGGTGAGGTTCTCTGCGCCGCGACGGCCTGGGCCTGCAGCTGCGAAGGGCTGTATGTCGAGGGTCGGTCCTGGGCGTGGCGGATTCGGCGGCGTGCTGGCGTCGAGTCCATCTTGCGGCTTTTCTCCCGGTGTGGCCATTTGTTCGCGCCTGTGGATCTTTCAGCCTGTGGATCTTTCACCGGACAGACTCCGAGTGCCCGACTTGGCGCAGCCAATACGTGGCGGACGCCTTCATTTCCCCGATACGTGTCAGTGGCCGCCGGGGCTGGTGAGGTTCTCGCGGATCTTGGCGATGGCGAACCCCCAGCCCTGCTGGATCGTCGGCTTGCCCGGCACGGCGATCTCCTCGGGATTGGTGAGGACGTCCAGGAGGACAGGCCCCGGCGTGGCGAAGGCCTTGCCGACCCCCTCGGCGAGGTCCTCGGGCCGGGTCACCCGAATGCCGGTGATGCCGAGAGCCTCGGCGACCGCGGCGAAGTCCGGGTTGTCGAGTTCGGTGCCGAACTCCGCGAGCCCGGCCTGTTCCTGCTCCAGCTTGACCATCCCGAGCCGCTGGTTGTCGAAGACGACGAGCTTCACCGGCAGCTGTCGGCTGCGGATGGTCATGAGGTCGCCCAGGAGCATCCCGAGACCGCCGTCCCCGCAGAAGGCGACGACCTGCCGCTCGGGATCGAGGAGCTGCGCGCCGATCGCCTGCGGCATCGCGTTGGCCATCGACCCGAGGTTGTAGGAGCCGAGCAGGCGGCGGGAGCCGCGCATCTCGACGAAGCGCGAGAGCCACACGGTGGCCATGCCCGTGTCCGAGGTGAACACGGCGTCGTCGGCCGCCAGCGCGTCCACCGCCGCGGCCAGCGCTTCCGGGCGTACCAGGTGATCCCGGTTGTCGAGGGCCGAGCGCATCTTGCCGACGAGACCGTGGTCGTGACCGGGCGTGGCAAGGCGCTGCTGTCCCTCCTGCCACTTGGTGAACTTCTCCCGCGCCTCGTCCAGGTGCTTGCGCTCGGAGCGCCGTTCGAGACGCCGGAGAAGCCCGCGCACGGTGGGGCCGACGTCGGCGGCCAGGGCCACGTCCACCGGAACGCGCCGGCCGATGTGCTCGGCGACCCGGTCGACCTGCACGACCTTCTTGCCCTGCGGATACCAGTCCCGGTACGGGAAGTCGGTGCCGAGCAACAGCAGGGTGTCGGCGTGGTCCATCGCGTGCGCGGCGGCCGGGTTGCCGATCAGCCCGGTCTGGCCGACCTGGTAGGGGTTGTCGCCCTCGAAGCCCTCCTTGGCCTTGAGCGTGAGCACCATGGGCGCCGCGAGCCGCTCCGCGAGGGCCAGGACGTCCTCGCGGGCCCCGCGCGCGCCGCGGCCGACCAGCATGGTGACCTTGCCGCCGTCGGACAGTGCGGCGGCCGCGTCGTCGAGGACCGGGTCGTCGGGCCGGTTGGCGGACTCCGCGACGGAGAGCCGGACCGGCCGGTCGGCGGGCAGCTCCAGGTCACCGATGTCGCCGGGCACCGTCAGGACGGCCACACCGCGGCGCCCGATCGCGTTGCGCACGGCTATCTCCAGGAGGCCCGGCATCTGCTCGGGCGAGGTGACGGTGGCGCGGAAGACGGCGACGTCACGGAAGAGGAGGTCGTTGTCGACCTCCTGGAAGTAGTCGGTGCCGACCTCCGAGAGGGGCACCTGACCCGCGATGGCGAGCACCGGGGTGCCGCTCTTGGCGGCGTCGTACAGACCGTTGAGCAGGTGTACGGAGCCCGGTCCCACGGTGCCCATGCAGACCCCGAGGGTGTCGGTGAGCTGGGACTGGGCGCCGGCGGCGAAAGCGGCGGCCTCCTCGTGGCGGCAGCCCACCCATTCGACGGACTCGCTGGCGCGGATGGCGTCGGTGAAGGGGTTCAGGGCATCGCCCACCACGCCGAAGACATGGCGCACCCCGAGTTCTTCCAGGGCGTCGATCATCACGCGGGCAACGGTGCGGGACATCAGGTCTTCCTCTCGATACGGCAGTCAGGGGGAGTGGAGGCGGGGTTCGGCGGTCAGGCCGGACGCCGGACGGCGAAGCTGTCCGGATCCGCCGCCCGCCAGTCGGCGGCCCAGCTCGCGGGCGGTGCGGTGAGCAGTTCGCCGGGGGACAGCCACTCGTACAGTTCGGCGTAGGACCGGAAATCGCCGTGGTCCTCGCGGCGGCGCAGGAGGTGCGGGCCAAGGTCCGACGCGTCGCGGACGCCCATCGCGGCCATGATCTGCAGCGCGCTCTGCACGGTGGCCCGCTGGTAGCGCGTGACGCGTGCGGCCTTGTCGATGACGTCGAGGGCGCGGGCCCGGCGCGGGTCCTGGGTGGTGACGCCGGTCGGACAGCGGTTGGTGTGGCAGCGCTGGGCCTGGATGCAGCCGACGGCGAACATCATCGCGCGGGCCGCGTTGGTGTAGTCGGCGCCCAGGAGGAGGCACTTGACGATGTCGGAGCCCGTCGCCACCTTGCCGCTGGCGCCGATGCGGATCTTGTCCCGCAGACCCGCACCCGTCAGGGCGCTGTGCACGGTGAAAAGACCCTCCCGCAACGGCATGCCGAGGTGGTCGGCGAACTCCAGCGGCGCCGCTCCCGTGCCGCCCTCCGCGCCGTCCACGACGATGAAGTCCGGGGTGACGCCTTCCTCGACCATGGCCTTGCACACGGAGAGGAACTGGGTGCGGGACCCGGGGCACAGCTTGAAGCCCACCGGCTTGCCGCGCGTCAGTTCCCGCATCCGGGCGAGGAAGTGGACCAGTTCGCGCGGGGTGGAGAAGACGCGGTGGTAGGGCGGCGAGACCACGGTCCTGCCCTCGGGAACGCCTCGGACCGAGGCGATCTCGGCGTTGACCTTGCTGCCGGGCAGTACGCCGCCGATCCCCGGTTTCGCACCCTGCGAGAGCTTGAGCGACACGCAGCGCACGGAGGGGTGGGCGGCCTTCTCGGCGAACTGCCGCGCGTCGAAGTTCCCGTCGCGGGTGCGGCAGCCGAAGTAGCCGGTGCCTATCTCCCAGACGAGGTCGCCGCCTGGCCGCAGGTGGTGGGAGGAGAGGCCGCCCTCGCCGGTGTCGTGGGCGAAACCGCCGCGCGCCGCACCCGTGTTCAGCGCCACGACGGCGTTGGAGGAGAGCGAGCCGAAGCTCATCGCCGAGACGTTGAGCAGAGCCATGTCGTACGGCTGGGTGCAGTCGGGCCCGCCGATCCGGACGCGGGGCGGCTCGTCGGGCACGGCCACCGGGGCCATGGACGGCACGAGGAACTCATAGCCGCGGGCGTCCATGTCGCGCTCGCTGCCGAAGGGTTCCTCGGCGGCGACGCCCTTGGCCCGCTCGTAGACGATGCTGCGGGTGTCGCGGTCGTAGGGCCTGCCGTCGTAGTTGCGTTCCACGAAGTACTGCTGCAGCTCCGGGCGCAGTGTTTCCATGAGGAACCGCAGATGGCCGAGCACGGGGTAGTTGCGCAGCACGGAGTGCCGCCTCTGCACCAGGTCGTACACACCGGTCAGTGCCACGCCCAGGAGAGGCGCCGCGGCCATCCACCACCACGGGGACTCCAGGAGGGCGAGCAGCACACCGCCCACGGCGCAGACCATCAGCAGGCCCACTGTCACGAAACGCGTCATGCACGTCGTGTGACCTGATTTCAGCTGGTCACACGTTCCTCGTGATCGAGGAACTCCGCCGTGGCCGCCACGAACCGCCCGGCGTCGTCGAGCCAGGGGTAGTGCCCGGCCGCCGGCTGCACCACGAGACGCGCGTCGCGGAACAGGGCCGCGAACTCGGCCACCGCACGCGGCGGGCTGTTCATGTCGAGCTCTCCGGTGAGCAGCAACACCGGCATCTCACATCCCGCGAGCGCCGCATGCGTGGCCTCCACCTCGAAGGCGCCCTCTGCCGCGAACCCGGCGACGGCTTCCTTGTTGTCCGGCTGACTCGAGGCGCAGTGGTGCTGGGCGGCGGCGTCCCATCTGCCGTAGAAGAAGGGGCTGATGGCCTCCCAGTCGGTGCCGGTGCCCTCGGTGATCGCTTCCAGTGCGGCGAACGCCGGGGTGAACCACGGCTCGTCCTTCCGCGACAGCGCGAGTTCACGTCGCATCGCGCCGGGGACGGCGATGCCGACGGCTCGGGTGCCGGGGCCGATCAGGGCGAGCCTGCGGACGTTCTGAAGGTGGCGGGCCACGTACTGCGTGGCGACGTTCGCGCCGCCGGAGTGGCCGAGCAGGTCCATCCTGCGGAGCCCGAGGTGGCGGCGGAGAGCCTCGACGTCATCGACGAGGCGGTCACACCGGTACGAGGAGGGGTCATCGGGGATCGCGGACCGGCCGGTGCCGCGACTGTCCATGACGATGAGGCGCCGGTGCGCGGACAGACCGCCGAGATCGCCGAGATAGCGGGAGTCCGCGGGGCCGCCGGGGAGGCACACGAGGGGGACGTCTTCGCGCACGCCGTCATGGACGCCTTTACGGACGTCTCCGTGGACGCGGTAGGCGAGCTGGGTTCCGTCAAATGCGGAGTAGGTGGGCATGGGCGGATCCTGACACGCATAACCAGGTTATACAACCCGGTTATGCCGACGAGGGTGCTGAGCTGTATAACCGAGGCATGGCAGGTGGAGAGAACACGCATGAGGGCACACGCGACGGGTTTCGCGACGGCTTTCGCGAGGGCTCCGGGTCGCTGACCGAGGGGCAGGCCGAGCGCATGCTCGCCGGCATGAACGAGGTCATTCGCGCGGGCGAGGAGATGCGCAAGCTCCGCACCGAGATGATCAAGCTGTTCGCCGATCTCGGCTGGACGCAGGACAAGATCGCGGAGCTGGCGGACATGAGTCAGCCCGCCGTGTCCAAGCAGGTGGCGAAACACAAGACGGGCGACCGGCGGCCGCCGATGGAACTCCACCTCGACCAGCGGGACCCGCCGTGGCTCGAAGGGCGCCTGTGGGGCCTTGCCGAGGTGGTCTCGGAGACCCTGGACGAGGACGCCCGCTGCACACGTCTGGTGAACGCCCTCGGCCGCGGCAGAAAACGCTTCACGCCCCAGAGCGTCGACGAGCTGCGGCGGCTCCTCGAAGAGGACTTGAGGCGGCATCAGGCCCAACTGCCGGGCGCCCACCGGGACACGTACGACGAGATCGCTCGCCGGCTCGACATCCCCGACTACGTCACCGCGGGCGGCACCGCCCCGGGATCGGCCTCCGTGCGCCGGGCTCTCGCCCACGTGATCCAACGCGACCAGCTCGACAATTGACCCCTGCTTTCGGCTCTGAATTGCACTCTCCCGAAGGTCTTTCGGGTTCATAGAGTGGTGATCACAACGACGCGGAAAAGCGCCGCAGAACCGAGGGGAACACCACCATGAACACCGCCATGAGCACCACCAAGAACAGCAAGAACGCCGACTTCGCCGCCGTCCTCACCCGCGCCGCGGAGGCCGAGACCAGTGCCGACCCGAGCAGCGTCATGACTCTGCTGGCCGACACGGACGGGCCGGGCGGCGGCTTCACCACCTACCGCTCCACCTTCACCGAAGGAGCTGTCGGCGCCCCCGCGCACTTCCACACCAAGGCCACGGAGCTCTTCTTCGTGATCAGCGGCTCGCTCCAGGTCCTGGTGGGCGAGGAGATCACCGTTTTGCAGGCAGGTGACTTCCTCGCCGTTCCCCCGCACACCGCGCACGCCTTCGCCGCCGCCCCGGGCTGCGAGGCAGACGTCCTCTTCGTCTTCACCCCCGGCATGGCCCGCTTCGACTACCTGCGCCTGCTCGGCAGCGTGATGCGCGGCGAGAGCGACCCGAAGAAGATCGCGGAGTCCTCGGAGCGCTACGACAACCACTACGTGGACAGCCCCGTCTGGCGCGAGGCGCTCGCCGCCGCCCAGGCATGATGCGTAGCGTGCATGAGGACGAAGAACCCCGCGGGTACGGGCGATACACGCTGACGGAGACGGAGCACGACCGCGCCTGGGGCGTGTGCGCCGCCGTGGACGGTCTTTTCGGGGAGCCCCCGCGTGGGACGTACGAACTGTTCGGCTGGACCGCCGAGGGTGCCGACCCGCGGGGCTGGCTCGGCGCCAGGGTGTGGCTGGTGCCCGAGGACCGGACACTCGACCCCTGGCTGCTGGAGGACGCGCGGAGCCTGAGGCAACCGCACGGTACGGAAAGCCTCGTGGTGACGGGCCTGGACGACTACGAGGGCCCACCCGAGGGATATCGGGGCCCCGTCCGCGTGCACGACGGGTCCCGGTGGCTGGGTTCCTGCCGCGAGTTCGCCCTGGTTCTGCCACCCGAGCAAGAGGCGCCCCCACTCGTCCTGCGGGGACTCGCGCAGAGCGAGCAGCTGCGGGCGGCACTGGCGAAGGGCACACGGCGGGCGCTCGACCTGGAAGAAGCCGCCCTGGAAATACGTGACGACCAAGGCGAATTGCTCACCGAGCGACTGCTGTGGACCGAGGTCAGAGCCTGGCGTCCCTCCTCCCACGGACCGGACCTGATCGACCTGGAACTCGACGCGGAGCGCTTCACGCCCGAGCCCGATTACGTTCGCCGCATCTGGGAGCAGTGGTATGCCGGGCCTCCGCGGGCTCCGGGCGCCTGGACCGCCCTTGACACCCGGCACCGAGGTGCCTGGCTCGATCTCGTCCGGGAGCGGGGCTGCCGACGCACCCACCACGCCAGGCCGTCCGGTCACGCCTACACACTGGACGGCGGACACATCACCGACGAACCGGGCCTCTACCTGGCGCTCGGCGAGGCGGTGAACGGCCCTGGCGGCTACTTCGGCGGCTGCCTCGCGGCCCTAGACGACTGCCTACGCGGCGCCTTCGGCTACACGGCCCCCGCGACACTGCTCTGGCGGAACGCCGAGACAGCCCGCACACACCTGTCACGTTCCTTGACACCGTCCGGCCGCCGCTACGACCTGTTCGCCGAGGTGCTCGACGTCTTGGCGGAAGGTGGGGTGGGGGTCACGTTGGCGTGAGCGGAGGCCTCGACCGACGCGCGGACCCGCACCCACGCCCACACCTCAGGGCGGCCCCAAGGCGTCCCGCAGGTGGCTCAGGATTGGCGCCAACCTCTCGGGATCGACTGGCACGGCCCGCTGAAGATCCGCCAGGTCGTGCAGCGCCTCCACAATCTGGTGAGGCGAGGGGGCGTGCGACAAGAAGTCCCGAAGCTGCTGCTCGGCGCGGCCCCAGTCGGGCAGCGCGCACCACAGCACCAGGAGATTGTTGCGCGCCAGGTCGGCGAAGTCGGGCCCACTGCGTACTTCGGCCTGGTAAATGTCCGTCGCGCGTTGCCACATGGCTGCTTCGCCGGGCGCTCCAGAGAGCCGCATGGCCAGAGCGCTCTGGTAGGGGAACCAGCCGCAGTCGGGGAGGAGTTCCATGGCACGGTCGAAGTCCGCGAGAGCTTCCTCGTGTCGGCCCAGGGCACGGTAGGCCTCGCCTCGCCAGCAGAGCGGCCAGGGAGCCTGTGGCTCCAGGCCGAGGGCGTGGTCGAGGTCCGCGAGGGCGGATTCGAGGTGGCCGAGGGTGAGATGGACGTCGCCGCGGGCGCCGTAGGCCCACGCCGCCTGCGGGTCGATGGTGACCGCGTCGGTGAGGTCCGTCAGCGCCTTGTCGTGGTGACCCATGCGGTGGTGGAGCAAGCCGCGGAACTCCAGGGCCCAGGTGTTGTGGCGATCGAGGCCCAGGGCGTGGTCAAGATCCGCTACGGCTTCTTCGTAACGGCGCATGCGGAAGTAAATGCTGCCGCGGCTGATCCAGTGGGCCGGGGAGCGCGGAGCGAGCCGGACGGCATGGCTGTGGTCCGCCAGCGCAGCCTCGTACTGACGCATGTCCCGGTGTGTGTATCCCCGGCCCACATAGGCCCGAGGTAGATCCGGGTCCAGGGTCAGTGCTGCCGTGTAGTCGGCGAGCGCCTGGCTGTGTAAGCCGCCACGCCGGTACACCCAACCACGCAGCACGTGGGCGAGGGTCCGTCCCTCCGTGTCGAGACCAGATGTGGTCAGAAGGAAGGTCAGTGCCTCTGCGTCACCGGACTCCTGTCCGGCGAAGGCCAGCAGGCGCTGCCCGGTGCGGACGAGGTCGCCGGTGTCGCCGGAGCCGTCGCTGTCCGTCCCGGCCTGGACGAGCAACTGGCCCCAGCGGCGCAGGGATTCGGTGCTGTGGCCGCACGCCAGCACGGCGTCCCGCAGCGCTTCGGACAGGGCGCCGCGTCCCTGCGCGCAGAGCAAATGGTACGTCTCGTCGAGCCGGTGATCCCGCCAGGTGGAGTCGTCCCAATAGCCGTTGGGCGACAGTCTCTGCTCCTGCTCGCGGCGCCATGTGCGGAAGACCGAGGCGAGGTGGGCGTGGCTGCGGCGCCATTGCGCGGGGGAGCGGGATCGCTGAAATCGCAGCATGGGAGTGCGGATCACGTCGTGGTAGCGGTGGCGTCCCGCCTGGCCGGTGAGAAAGGGGAGCCCGCGCAGCCACCCGAAACCGTCGGCATCGGAGGTGGGCGCGAGCGCCCGGTAGATGTCCTCGTCGACGCGTAGGGGAAGGGCGCAGGCGAGGATCGTGTCCCGGCGGGCCGGGTCCGTCTCCCACTTGAGGAAGCGCTCGACGGCCGTGTCGGACGGGTCGCCGACCGCGTCCACCTGCTGAGGACGGCTCCTGGCGAGAGCGTCGAGAAGCACCGGGAGCCGGCCGGACAGGCGCAGGACGACGTCCACCACGCGGGCGTCGGTGACACCGCGGGCGGCGAGCAGCGCACGCGCCTCGTCCTCGGAGAACGGCTCGAGCGCGACCTCGGTGACCAGGTCAAGGCTGTCGCCCCAGCACGCGGAGTTCAGGGGCCCCTGACCCGCAAGGGCCGCCTGCACATTGACCGGCACCGCCCCGTACACCTCGCTGACCAGCATGTCCCGCAGCCAGACGTCCAGCAGGGGCGCCGTACGTTCATAGGTGTCGAAGAACAGCACCACCCACGGCCGCCGTTTTGCGACGTCCCCCAGATCGGCGAGGAACTGTGGTGTCAGCGTCTTGAGCGGTGACAGCACCAGTTGTACGTCCTCATGGCTGCGCAGTCGTGAACTGAGCGCCGTACGCGCCCGGTCGAGGCCGGAGGCGACGTGTTCCGGGCGGACCGCACTGCTCAACGCGCCGATCCCCGGCACGAGGCTGAGCCCGGCCACGCCGATCTGCGCCGCGACCGTGCTGGAGGGGGAAGGGGCTGCCTGGGTCGAGGGCGCCGGACCGCGGCCTCCTTCGCACATCAGTTGTTCCGTGAACGCGGCGTCGGCCTCGTGGCACTTCTGCCGGTAGGCGGACAGGTACTTGTCGAACTGCTTCAACGAGCATCCCTGACGCCCCAGTTGCTCGCTGATCGCCGCCATCGCCTCGACCGCGCTGTGAACGTCGTCCCCGACAACGGCGGTCACGGCGCCCTCTTCGCGTGCCGTCGTCTCCCACCGTCTGATGAGCGTCGACTTGCCCACTCCGGCGAGACCGTGCACGTGGAACAGGAACTGATAGGTGTCGGCGCCGGTTCCTTGCGCCAGGTTTTCCCGGAACACCGCCAGCTCGCGCCGCCGCCCGACGAAGCCACCGCCGCGCCGTCGCCGGATCAGTTCCTGCCTCGACACCGGCCCCTCTGCCATCGCGGTCTCCTCCCCACCTGCCCTACAGCATGTCGGATCGTGTGCCGTCGCGGGCATCAATGAACCGGCTGCTGACCGCCGAGTGCGTGGTCGCGCCCGGTGGGTTGCGGGTCAGGGACACCGACAGTGGAGTCACGGTGCAGCCCGGTTGCAGCTGCGGGTTGGAGAACTGGCGTGACTGGCAGGTTCTGCAGGACTACCTCGCCGGCTTCCTGAAGTCCGTTGCGGAGTGGGCTTCTTGTGGCTTCGCGCCTGTCGTGGGTGTCTTGGTCGCGAGCCTCGACGAGGGCTTCGCCGTATCAGCTCCGCTGGATGAATCGCCGTAGGCTTCGAAAACAGGTGCGAGTACCGCAGGTAACGCCGAGGTTCCTCTCGCTTCCCGAATGGAAGTCCCTCGAACTTCTTGTTTCCCGCGAGTCGGCTGTGCCAAGGTGAGCTTCCTCGCGCGCTGAGGCAATGATCAGGATCGCCTTTCTCGATCGGGTTTCTCGTTCGGGATTCGTGCCGCAGACCCAAAAGGTCTTCAGTCGGCCGTATTCGGGTGGTCCCGCGGTTTGTCGATCTGTTTTCCCGACCCGGTGAGCCTTAGGTATGCACCAATCAGACGCCCCGTTTCGGTGGGTGTGTTTTCCGTGTGCCGTCTATCGGCTCGGAAGGAAAAGGTTCTGTGCAATCCCCTCACCCCCCACGACCGACCCACGCCCCTCATCCCGGTGTGACCCCCGAAGAATCAGACATGAACCTCGCCGCCCGACTGCGCGGCCGGGCGGAGGGTGAGTCCGATCAGCCCATCGCGCTGCTGCTCGCACGGCACTGGCAGGCCACGTACGACTACGCGGCCATCTGCCTGGCCGCTTGGTCGAGTTCGGCCTCCAAGGTCGCCACGGCAGCCTTCCATCAGATGCTCGAACGCATGGCGAGCGACGAGCCGGGCGGGGCCCTGCGGCCGTACCTCCTGGTGACCGTCAGGGAGACGGTCAGGGGGTGGACCGTCGACGAGCGCATATCCACCCTGATGCCGGAACTCCGCAAGCCGACCGGGGGGCGCGGCATGCGGGCGGCGACCTCCATGACACCCGAAAAGCGGCGACTCGCCGCGCGCTCCTTCTGGGACCTTCCCGCAGACGCCCAATGTCTGCTGTGGCACACCGCGGTAGAGGCCGAGCACATATCCATACCCGCAGGTATGTCGGGCTTGAGCGCCGACCTCGCGGCCGACGCACTCGCGCAGGCGCGTGAACAATTCCGGGCAGGGATCGTTCGCGGTCACCGCGAACTCGCGCCGACCAAGGAATGCCCCCTTTACAACCGAATCCTCGATGTCACGATTCGCCGCGGCGGTACGTTGCTTCCCGATGCGCAACACCACTTGTCGGAGTGCCGCCACTGTCGCGACGTGACCGACCAACTCGTGCACGTGGACAACGAGTTGGGGACCCTGCTCGCCGAAGCGGTACTCGGCTGGGGCGCGCGTCGCTACTTGGAGTCGCGCCCGGGGCGCGGGGGCGTGGTGAAGCGCGGCGCGGGAGCCCCCGCGCAGGGCGGCAGGCGCGCGGGCGGCGGCGGACGCCACCGCCCCTCGTCTCCCAGCCCCTCGGCAGGCGGCCCGCTCGCACAGGCGCGCGCACACTCCAGGGCGCTGCGCACCGGAGCAGCCCTGGGGTCAGCTGCCCTGCTCGCGACCGTGCTCGTCATCGCCCTCTCGTCGGGCGACGGCGACGGCGACAGCGGCGATGCCATGCCCCCGACCGGCATGACCGGAAGCCACGGCACTCATCCGAGCGCGGATCCCGAGACGCCGCCGCCCACTGGTGCTCCCACGCCCACGTCAGCGGACTACCCCGACCGGTCCGACCAGGGCAGGCTCCGCAACGCCGCGGCGGATCTGTGCCTCGACATCCGGGGGAAGGCTAAGCCCGGTGCCGAGACGAAGCTGGCGAAGTGCTCGGACGCCGCGAGCCAGCAGTGGTCGTACGACAAGAACGGACTCCTGAGCACCGTCGCCCGACCCGACCTCTGCCTCGACTCCCACCGCGACGACGGCGTGCTCGTCCTCGGCGCATGTGTCGCACCCTCGGCGGAGCACGCCGACGAGGTGCGCTACGACCTGACCGTGCTGGGGGAGTTGCTGCCCCGGTGGCACGAACGGCTGGCGGTCGCGCCCGCCTCCGCGCGCAAGGGCGCGGAGGCCGTGGTCAAGGTCCGCGACGGCTCTCCGGAGCAGCGATGGATGCTCGACTCGTCGTCGGCGGACCCGAAGTCCCGCTCGATCAAGGGCGGGGGCGAGCCGTCCGCGAAGGGCGGGGAGGGCGAAGAGGGCGAGGAAGAGGCGGAGGGTGGCGAGGACAAGGTCAAGGGCGTCCGGGGCGCCAAGGGTGGCCGTGACGCGCCTCGTAAGAGTGGGGGCGGGGGTGGAGACGGGGGCAAAGCCTGCGCCGATTCGACCTGCGAGCCGTCCTCGCCCCGTAAGCAGAAGCCTGGGCCGCCGACAGAGGCAAAGGGGAAGGGCCACGGGGCGAAGGGCAAGGACCGGGAGCCCTCAACTGACGCAACCCGGCGCGGCGATGACGCGGAGCGGTACGCCGAAGCGGGCTGCTGCGACGCCGCCCCGTTGCCGATCGACGGGCAAGGTGAGATGCCGGGTGGCGGGCAAGGTGAGATGACTGGTGGAGCACTGGCTCGGCCTCGCTAGCCAGTGGTGTCATGGGGGAGGCAAGGGGGGCATCGGGTGACGGCGGGCGTCAGTTGATGTCCTCGGGCATGGGTGGGGTGCCGGTTGAGCGAGGGCGCCGGATGCATAGGGTCGTGCCCATGACGAGGACCACTCCGCCGCGGCCGCTCGATGTCGAGGGGCTGTTCCCTGAGCTCGCCGGATACCGGGGAACCACGACCCGACTGCACCCGAGGCCGGGAAACCCCGACGCGTCGGTCAGCTCCGTGGGCGGTCCGCTGCTGTGGCCGGCGGACGAGCCGTGGCCGGTGTGCACCGAGGCCCACCGTCGCAGGAGTGGCCGACGGCCCGCGGACATCCGCCGACGGCGCGAGGTCCTGGAAGAGGCGTGGGCCCGCGCACCCCATTCGGGCCCCTCGGCAGCGGAACGGGAGCTCCTGGACGAGCTGAACCGGCGGCACCGGATCCCCGACATCGCTGACACCGACCCGCTGCCGATGGTCGCGCTCGCGCAGCTGTACCGGCGCGACATCCCCGACCTGCCGCCCGGACCGGACGGCTGCGACCTGCTCCAGGTCTTCTGCTGCCCCTTCGACGCGCACGGCCCGACCCGCTACGGCATGCTGCTCCACCTGCGCTGGCGCAGGTCGGACGAGGTCGGCGAGGTGCTGGCCGAGCCGCCTCAGCCGCAGGTCGTCGGGGCCGACGGTTATGTGCCCGAGCCTTGCGTGCTGCATCCGGAACAGGTGGTCACGTACCCCTTCGCGGGCCTCCTGCCCGAGGACCTGTGCGACAGGATCTACGCCCGCGAGGAGGCGCTCGACGAAGAGGCCGAGGAGGAGTGGGACTCGCCGTGGGATGCGGACGAGCGTGAACATGAGGGGCCCGCGAAGACCGGCGGTGACAGGCAGCAGGTGTACTACCAGTACGACCTGTCCATCCCACCCGGCTGGCGCGTCGGCGGCTTCGCCTCCTGGCACACCACCGACGCTTCCCCCATGGACTGCCTGACCTGCACCACACCCATGCGCTTGCTGCTTACCATCGCCAGCTCCGAGTGGGACGGCGGCAGCGGTAGCTGGAAACCCACCGAGGAAGCAGACCTGCCTCCACACCCGTTCGGCACACCCACCAAGGTCATCGTGGGCCGCGCAGGCCAGGCCAACGTCTTCGCGTGCCCCGCCGACCCCGGCCACCCGCATCGCTGGAGCGTTCAGTAGGACACGTTCCACGCCTCAGGCAGATCGCTGCCGCAGAAGACGCAGACGAAGTCGTCCTCGCCCACGATGTTGTGTTCCTGGCAGCCGGGGCAGCGCCGGAACACCACCTCGTGCGTGAAGCGGCCGGGGTGTCCGAGCCCCGTGCGGTCGAGAGCCCGGTCGACCGCCTGCCAAGAGCTCACGTCGGGGCAGTACCCGGTCGATTGGTTGCTGATGTCGCCGGCGGCCCACCGCCCCGCCTCGCGGGCGAAGCCGATCTCAACCGCGCTCAGGACCATCTCGCCGCCGGCGCAGGCCACATGCTCGCTCCGTCGTGGTGCGAGCCGAAGCACGCCGTCCAGAGCGACCACGAAGGTGAACGGCTCGGCCAGCTCCCGTGCGGGCTGCGCGGCCACCCACCTCTCGAAGTCAGCCGCCGAACCGATCCGGCAACCGCCGCCGCCGGGCCGGACCGCGGCCTTCAGTTCGGCCGGACCCACGTACCGGTATACGCGTCCCTGCGAGTTCATCCCAGCCACGCTCCCCTCCAGACCACTCAGTGGCCAGTCTCGTACGAGGTGCTGCCCGCCTCGTGGGTGAGTTGGGCAGTCGCGGCCATAGCGGCGCGCGTGGCGCCGGTGGCAGACTGCATCGATGATCGCTGATCTTCCTGATGGCCTGACGGCTCGGCACCTTGCCGAGGACGACCATGCACAGGTGCTCGCGGTGCTGGACGCGTGGTGGGGCGGCATGAAAGGACCCGCGGGTGCGCTGGAGCGCTCGTTGCTCCTGCCCAGGCTCTACTTCCAGCACTTCACCACCACCAGCTTCGTGGTCGAACGTACCGGGGGGCGGGCGGAGGCGTCCGACGGGGGACAGATCGCGGCTTTCCTGGTCGGCTTCCTGTCCCAGACCCAACCCGACGCCGCCTACGTGCACTTCGTCGGCGTCGACCCGCGACTGCACGGGCAAGGCGTGGGGCGAGCCCTCTACCAGGCGTTCTTCGCTCTCGCCCGGTCATACGGCCGCCGGTACGTGCACTGCGTCACCAGCCCGCAGAACTCCGCGTCGCAGGCTTTCCACGCCAGGCTCGGCTTCACGGTCTCCGCCTCGAAGCCGGACTACGACGGTCCCGGCCTCGACCGGGTGGCGTTCACAATCGACCTTGCCGAGCGTCAGGACCACTGCGCGGCCACCGAGTGATCCTCGCCCGGCCCTGTGCGCGCTCCTCGCGCTCCTCGCGCTCCTACTCGTACCAGTCGTCCTCGACGTCCGTGAGCGACCGCTTCAGGTAGTCCGCCAGATCCCGGGCGACCCAGCGGCGGCTGTCGTCCTCGTGCTGCCATACGAAGATGTCCGCGCGCGCGGGCCTGCGGACGCACGCGAATTGATCGCCTCCGCCGTTGTCGCCGAAGAAGAGGAGCGCGTCGAAGGGCATGTAGAGGTCGGCGAAAGAACTGTCCGACCAGAAGCGCAGATTGTCCTCGACGATCCGCTCCAGAGGCCAGACCGTGTCCGTGCCGTAGTGCCCCACGATGCCGTCGGTCTCCCGCAGCAGGTCCGCGAGGCCCGCAGGCAGTGAGCTCCCCAGCCGCTGTTCCGCAGCGGCCACGCCCGCTGCGTCGACCGGCGCGCTGAACCCGGCTTCCGGAAAGGCCAGCTCCGCGAGTTCTCTCCACATACCGGCAGCCTAGACAGCGCCGGGGCAGCCAGGAAGTCGAGCCTCACTGAACACCGAACGCCCGCAGCACATAGCCGTCGAGGAGCTGTCCGAACACCTGCGGCGCAAGGACTTCGGGGCCCTCGCACACCAACTCCTCGTTCGTGTCGAGGGCCGCGACGAAGTCCACGTCAGCCCAGCCGCCCCGGTACAGCACCACGAGCAGTTCGGCATCCGCGGGGCCGGTGACGTGGATGCCGACGGAGTCCGGGTCCCGTACCTCTGAGCGGCTCGTCTCCAGCCGTTGCGGCCAAGCCGCTGCCCCCTCGCGCCAGGTGATCGGTCTGACCGTGAGGCCCGCGGCGGTCCACCGCCGGCGGCGGCAACTGATCTGGGCGGCTGCCTGGTCGAGGTCGATGAGTCGCTTCACCCGGTGATCGTCCAGCACGTGGCAGGGCCTCGTCCACCGGCTTTCGTTCCGCGGCCGGGCCTGCGCTGGGAGGGGTTAGGGAGGGGGCGTCGGCGGGGAGGTGCCTGATGTGGTTGTGGCGTGTCTGCCGTGCGAGGGGCGGGAGTTGAGTTGCCTGTGGGTGCTGAGTCGCTGGGTTCGCCGGAGCCGGAGCCGGAGGCACGGGAGCCGTCGAAGTCGGACAGCGCGGCGCCGAGTCCCGGTCGGCGCTTCGTCGACCGTTGCGTCGTCGTCAGCGGAGGAGCTCACGGCATCGGTGCGGCGACAGCCCGGCGGCTCGCGGCCGAAGGGGCTGGGGTGGTCATCGCCGATGTGGATGTCGAGGAAGGGGAACGCACCGCACGGGCCATCCGCGAGAGCGGTGGACGTGCGGTGTTCGAGGCGTGCGATGTGGCCGACGAGGAGTCCTGGGGGAGGGCGGTGGCGGTCGCCCGCGCCCGCTTCGGCCCGGTCTCCGGACTGCTCAGCAATGCCTACGCCGTGCGCGGGGGCGCTGCCGACGCGATCGAACCGGCGGACTGGGACCTGCAGTTGTCGGTCATGCTGACCGGCGCGTTCTTCGGCGTACGGGCCTGTCTGGACGACCTGCGTGCCACGCACGGCGCGATCGTCCTCGTCTCGTCCGTGCACGCCGTCATGGGCCTGCCCGGCCGCCCCGCCTACGCGGCGGCGAAGGCGGGCCTGACCGGACTCGCGCGCCAGCTGGCGGTGGAGTACGCGCCCGTCGTACGGGTCAACGCCCTTCTGCCGGGCCCCATCCTGACCCGCGCCTGGGACTCGATCGGCGCGGACGACCGGGCGCGCAGCATCGAGCAGACCCCGGCGGGCCGCCTCGGCCGCCCGGACGAGGTCGCGGCGAGCGCCGCGTTCCTGCTGAGCGACGAGGCGTCCTTCGTCACCGGGGCCAGCCTCGTGGTGGACGGCGGCTGGAGCGTGTACAAGACGTCCGCCTGAGCCGGCCAACGCCCGTGCCACCCCCTCTCTGGCCGTCATCTGCCGTGCCGCACAAGGGCACAAGGCCACAAGGGCAAAAGGACACAAGGAGGTTCATCCGATGAAGATCACCCGTGTCGAGACGTTCGCAGTGCCGCCGCGCTGGCTGCTCTGTCGCGTGGAGACGGACGAGGGAGTGGTCGGGTGGGGCGAGCCGGTGGTCGAAGGGCGCGCGGCCACCGTCCGTACGGCCGTCGGCGAGCTGGCCGAACTGCTCATCGGCAAGGACGCTTCGGGCATCGAGGACCACTGGCAGGTGATGACGAAGGGGTCGTTCTACCGCGGCGGCCCGGTTCTCTCCAGCGCGGTGGCCGGGCTCGACCAGGCGCTGTGGGACATCGCGGGCAAGCGGCTCGGCGTACCCGCGCACGTCCTCCTGGGCGGCCCGGTCCGCGAGCGGGTACGGGCCTACAGCTGGGTGGGCGGCGACAGCCCCGCCCACATCACCGAGCAGGTGACGGCGCAGGTCGAGGCGGGCTTCACCGCGGTGAAGATGAACGCGAGCGGGCGCATGAACCGTCTTGCCACCGTCGCCGACATCGACGAGATCGTCAGCCGTGCCGCGGCGGCCCGCGAAGTCCTCGGCCCGCGCAGGGACTTCGCGCTGGACTTCCACGGACGCTTCCACGCCGCGAACGCCCGTCAGCTGCTGCCGCACCTGGCCCCGCTCGCGCCGATGTTCGTCGAGGAACCGCTCCTGCCCGAGTACGGGCACCTGCTGCCCGCCCTGGTCAACTCCTCACCCGTGCCGATCGCCACCGGCGAGCGCCTGTACTCGCGGCAGGACGTGCTGCCCGCCCTCCAGGCGGGCGTCGCGGTCCTGCAGCCGGACCTGTCCCACGCGGGCGGCATCTCCGAGGTCCGCCGCATCGCCTCCCTCGCCGAGACCTTCGACACCCTCATCGCCCCGCACTGTCCGCTGGGCCCCGTGGCGCTGGCCGCCAGTCTCCAGATCGCGGTCAGCGTCCCCAACTTCCTCATCCAGGAGCAGTCGATCGGCATCCACTACAACAAGGGTGCCGATGTCCTCTCCTATCTCGCCGATACGGAGGTGTTCCGCTTCCATGAGGGGCACATCCGGCGCCCGACCGGGCCAGGGCTCGGCATCGAGATCGACGAGGCGGCGGTGCGTGCAGCCGACGACAGCGAGGCCGACTGGCACAACCCCGTGTGGCGGCACGAGGACGGCTCGTTCGCCGAGTGGTGAGCGAGCGGGCTCCATGAGCGCCACGGCGGGTGAGCCGAGAGCCGGTACTTTGGACGACGTGGACTCGGTTCTGCACGAGCATGACCGCCTGCGCGGGTGGGAAGTCGCCTTCCCGCGTCACGCGGCGCCGCTCGACGGCGTGCTGCTCGCCGGTTTCCGTGACCGTTCGGCGGGTGGACTGGACATGCGAGTCATCCCGCAGCCCATCGTGACGGTGGTCGTCGAACTCGGGGACGGTGTCCTGGCCGTCGAGAACATGGGCGGCAGCCGGGACTTGAGGAGTCTCGCCGCCGGTCTCGCGCCGGGGGAGACCCGCGTCCGCGCCGATCGCGTGGACTGCGTGGAGGTGCACATGTCTCCGGTGAGCGCCTACTCGCTGCTCGGCGTCCCGCCCGCCGAACTGGACGGCAGGGTCTTCGGTCTCGAGGAGCTGTGGGGGCGCCATGAGCCGCGCCTGCGTGAGCAGTTGACGTGTGCCGTCGCGTGGGACGACCGCTTCGCCCTGATGCACGCGTTCCTGGCACGCCGCCAGGCGTCCGCCCGGTTGATGGATCCGGAGGTCGTCGCCAGCTGGGAGCGCATCGTCTCCCGCCGTGGCCAGGTGCGGGTTGCCGACCTGGCGGCCGCGTGCGGGTGGAGCCGCAAGCGCCTGTGGTCGAGGTTCACCGCCCAGGTCGGTCTGACGCCCAAGCGCGCCGCGATGCTCGTACGTTTCGACCGTGCCGTCCGTGGCCTCGCGGCGGGCCGTGACGCGGTCGAGGTCGCCGTGACGTGCGGCTACGCCGACCAGTCCCACCTGCACCGCGATGTCCTGGCCTTCGCCGGCTGCACACCGGGGGCGCTGGGACCAGGCGTGACCCCCACCGCGGAACCGTTGCCGACGCTCACAGGGGCAGCGCGCGCTCGTTCACCACGTGCTTCATGACGAGCGTGGAGCTCAGACGCTGTACGCCCGGCAAGGTGGCCAGCTTGTCGTCGTAGAGCCGCTGGAACGCGGGCAGATCCCTGCTGACGATGCGTACGAGATAGTCGGGATCCCCGAAAAGGCGCTCGGCCTGCAGGATCTCGGGGATCTCGGTGAGGGCGTGCTCGAAGGCGGAGACGGTGTCGCGGTCCTCCTGGCGCATGGTGACGAAGACCAGCGCCTCGAAGCTCAGGCCGACGGCGCCCGCGTCCAGGATCGCGCGGTATCCGCGGATGGCACCGCTGCGTTCGAGCTCGCGCAGTCGGCGGTGGCAGGGGGAGAGGCTCAGCCGCACGCGGGCCGCCAGTTCCGTGACCGTCAGACGGCCGTCGTCCTGGAGCTCCGCAAGAATCTTCCTGTCCACATCATCCATGGGGAAGATTCTGCCACTGCAAGTGGCTGAGCTGGCAATACTTGGAAACACCTTTGGGCTCTTCGGAACTAATCTCCTCCTCGCAACCTGTTTGAGAGGGAGAAGTACGTCGTGGCCGTCAGCTCCATCACCGCCTTCTGGGCGGTCTCAGTCCTGCTCATCCTCGTGCCGGGGGCGGACTGGGCCTACGCGATCAACGCCGGGCTACGCGATCGGTCCGTCGTGCCGGCCGTCGGCGGCCTCCTGCTCGGCTACCTCGCACTGACCGCCGTCGTCGCCGCCGGGGTGGCGGCGGTGGTGGCGAGTACACCGTCCGTCCTCACCGCCCTGACCCTGCTCGGTGCCCTCTATCTGGTGTGGCTCGGTGCCACCACGCTGGCCCGGCCCGCCGTCGCCGGGACCGCGTCGGAGGAGGGGGACGGAGCGGCGGTCGGGGCCCGCATCCTCAGGGGGGTGGGGATCAGCGGCCTCAACCCCAAGGCGCTGCTGCTCTTCCTGGCCCTGCTCCCGCAGTTCACCGCCCCGCACGGCAGCTGGCCACTGGCGGCACAGATCGGCACGCTCGGCCTGGTCCACACGCTCAGTTGCGCCGCGATCTATCTGAGCGTGGGCGTACTGGCCCGCACCATCCTGCGGGCGCGCCCCGCGGCCGCGCGTGCCGTCACCCGTGTCTCGGGCGCCGCCATGATCGTGATCGGCGTGCTCCTGATCGTGGAACGCCTCGCGGCCTGAGGTGCGCGCGTCAGGCCGCGCCCTGTCGGGTGGCCACGCCCTCGTCGACCTCGCCCTCTTTGCCTCGCCACTCGTGCGCCAGCAGGGACCAGATCTCCATGTCGTGGCGGACGCCCCTGTACAGCGACTGCTCGCGCAACGTGCCGTCCAGGTGCATGCCCATGCGCTGGGCGACCGCCCGGCTGCGCGTGTTGCCGGCGCTGTTCCACCACTCGATGCGGTGCATGCCGCGCTCGCCGAACGCGTACGAGATCAAGTGCCGGACCGAGGCGCTGATCAGGCCGTGGCCCTCACCCGCGGGCTCCGCCCACACGCCGATCTCGCAGGTGCCTGCCTCGGCGTCGAACTGCACGAACATCACGCCGCCGATCAGGACGCCGTCCCGCCAGATCCCGTAGAGCCGTCCGGCGTCGGCGGCCTGCTTGTCCGCGTACCTCTGCAGGGTGGCGCGGGCGGATTCCAGGTCGGTGGAGCGCGAGGCCCAGGGGATCCACGGGTCGGTGTTGGCGCGGGCCCGGTCGATGTGGGCCAGGAACTCGGCGTCCTGCCAGGGCTCCAGCATGCGGAGCTCGGCGTTCTCGGTCAGCGATATGGCGTACATGGCTGGTCCTATGCGGTTGTCCGGGCGGCCGCGCGCGGGCGTCGGGCCGGGCGCGACCAGGTACGTAACGAACGTTGGGTATGTACTCTAGCGGCTATGACGCCGCCGGCCCGTACAGATCATGACGCCCGCAGGACCGAGGTTTCCCAGGCGGTCTGGCGGGTGCTGGCCGCCCATGGCTTCGGCGGGCTCACCCTGCGTGCCGTCGCCGCGGAGATGGGGGCCACGACGGGCCTGCTCACGCACTACTTCCCCAGCAAGCGCGCGCTGCTGAGACATGCCCTCGAGGTGCTCGACCGGCACTCGGCCGACCGGCCGCGCCCCGCGGCGGAGCGGGCCGGGCAGGCATCCGGCCTGGTGATGCTGCGGGCGACGCTGCTCGACATCCTCCCGCTGGACGCCGAGAGCGCTGCGAGCAACCGCATCTGGGTGGCCTCCTGGGACGTCGCGCTCGCCGACCCGGAGCTGGCCCAGGAGCACGCCGAGCGCTACCGCCGTGCGCGCGAACGGATGGCCGGGCACATCGCGCAAGCCCAGGAGTCGGGCGAACTGCCGCCCGGCGCACGGCCCGAGGACACCGCTGCCGCGGCCCAGAGCTTCGTGCTCGGCCTGGTGGTCCAGGCACTGTTCGCTCCCCGGGAGTTTCCCGCGGAGCGGCAGATCGCCATGGTGGACGCGTACTTGGCGGGGGTCGGGGGCGGCGCCCAGGGGGCGAGGGAGGTGTCCGGGTGACCCCCGAGGGCTGGACCGAAGAGGCGGTGCGGGAGGCGAGCGTGGTCGTCGCGGAATTCCCCGGACTCGCGGACCTGAGAGGCGAGCCGGTCCGCTTCGCGGTGCGGCACCATCCCCAGCCGGACACGCAGCAGGAAACACAGCAGGACACGCAGCAGGAAACACAGCCGGGCACACAGCAGGACACACAACAGGGCACCTGGCTCGTCGAGTTGGGCCCCCACCTGCTGGGCATCGCGCGTCCCGCCGATGTGCGCGCGCTGGCCGAGGGAATCCTGGACGTCCTCGAACGGGGTTCGGGCGAACCGGACTTCACTCTCTACGACGACGGCTACGCGGAAGCGCAGATGACCGTCGGGTACGACGGCGACGAGCTGTACTTCACCGCCGCAGTCGCCTTCGACCCCGCGCGGGACTTCGTCGGCAGCTCCCCGAGCGGTGAGCCTCTCTACCGCAACCCCTTCGGCACGGCGTATCTGGAGTTCCGGGACGTGACCCCGGCCGACCCGGCCCTGCTGACGCGCTGTGCCTACGCCCTGCTCGCCGTGCTGGCCGCGGGTCCCGACGACGACAGGAACACGATGACGTCGGTGTCGTGACCCGGCAGGGGCTTCGGCAGGGGCTTCGGCTCGCGCCAGCCGAGGCGGCGGTAGAACGCGAGCGTCTCGTGGGCCTGATCCCACGTCAGCAGCCAGGCCCGCCCGCCGGGAACGGCGGCGGAGGTGGTGAGGGCGGACAGCAGCTGCCGCCCCAGACCCCTGCCGCGGGCAGCCGCTCGTACCCCCAGCTCGTCGATCTCGAAAGCCCCCACCAACAGCTCGTCCACGCGAGCGGAGCCGAGCAGTCGCGTCACCTTGCCGTAGGCGCGGTCGGCGGGGAAGGGAGCCTGCGTGGTCCAGCCGGTGACGAAGCCGTCGACCTCGCCGTCGGGCGACAGGGAGAGGGCGGCGCGGAACCCCGGGCGCCGCGTGTCGGTCTCCAGACGCTCGCGAAACGCCTTGCCGGTGGCGGCGGGGTCCCTGTGGTCCCAGGGCGGGGCGGTGAAGACCTCGACGTAGGCGTCGGTGAGGGGGTCGGCGAGGGCGAGGACATCGGGGCCGAAGAGCTGCACGGTCATCGAACGTAGTGGGTGCGGCAGGATGATGCCCATGACGTGTGGGGGAGACGAACGCGCGGAGTGGTTGCGCCACGTCGGGTGGGATGTCGTGGGGGACGGGAGCGGCATCAACGTGCTGCCACCTAAGTCCGCGTGGCGGTGGGTCGGTTCGGGCGAGCCCCGGGACGTTGTTGCCGTACGGGGAGATGGCCCTGATGTGGGCGTCGAGGTCGACGCGCAGTGGCATCGGCTCGCCGTCGACCTGGGGATCGTGGACGAGTACGGTGTCTTCCTGATCGCGGTCGCGTCGGAGCGCATGTGCTGCGCGCCCCGGCGCTGGACGCGGGTACGGCTCGGCGCGCACTGGAGCCTCGCCTCGATTGCGGTGCGTCCGGCGGAGAGGAGTCCGGAGTTCGTCGCGCTCTCCTTGGACGGCGACGCCCTGCTCGGGGCGATACCCGGGACATCCGGTCTCCGGTTCATCGCCATGAGCGGCGTACGAGAGCAGCAGGAGGCGGCTGCCGAGGCGCAGGCGCGGGAGACGCCCCACGAACGGGCGGCGGCCTGGGCCTCGCTGTTCCGAGCGCCGGAGCTTTCGGCGGAGGTGCGGCAGGAGTGGGCGCACGGCCTTGCCCGCAACGCGGCCACCCCCGACGATCTGCTGGGTGACCTGCTCGGACTCTCGCATCGCCTGCTGTGGCGTCGGCTGCCGACCCCGGTGGTGGAGGCGGCCCTCGTCCATCCGGACCCGAAGGTACGGGAAGGGATGGCCGAGGTGCATCCGGGGCTCACGGCCGATCAACGCTCCCGCCTGATCCTGGGCGAGGAGAACTCCCGGCGCCGGTGGATTCTCACCATGATCGCGGCGGATCGGGGCGATGAGCTCGGCGACGCCGCGTACCAGGCGCTAGCCGCTGATCCCTCCGCCCATGTGCGCGAGGAGGCCGCTCGTCTCGCCGGGCTTCCCGCACGCAACCTAGCCGCCTTGGCCGCCGATCCCGAGCCGGCCGTACGCGCCGCCGCCTGCCGTCAGGCGTGGCCCCACCTCGACGCGTCGGCCCGGCGCAACCTCCTGAGCGACCCCGACAGCGAGGTCCGTGCCACGGCGTTGCTGTGCCACCACCAGGATCACCCCCTGTCCAGGGCGGTCTTCGAAGCAGAGGGACTCCCGGCCCGCGCGGTGGAGAGCTGCTTGCTGGAGCGTGACCTCGCCGCACACCTGCTCCACCACGGGGACGCGGACCAGCGGGTCTCCCTCGCATGCAATCCGCGCCTGGACCCTGACCTTGTCGCTCTTCTCGCCCAGGATCCCGACGCTGGTGTGCGCGGTGTGGTGGCCACGCGTGCCGACCTCACCGAGGAACAACGGGCCGCCATCCCCATCACCTTCGACCCGGGCACCCACCACCACGAGCTCGGCTGGGTCAAGGCGCTCCATCACGACCCCGCCGCCATGCGCCGCCTCGCGGCCTCCACCCATCCCCTCGTGCGCAGGAGTGTCGCTCGCGCCCGCCATCTCCCGCCGGACGTCGTGGAGTCCCTGGCCGAGGACGAAGACCGTGTCGTGCACCTCTTCCTCGCCGAATCCTGTGACGACGCGCCCGCCGACATGCTCCTGGGCGTCTGGCAGTGGTGGACCGGCAGCCTGAGCGCTCCCGACCGCCCGCGCGGGCACCCGCACTTCCCCCGCAGCGACCTGCTGCGCCACGCCGATGACACGAACCCCCGCATGCGTCAGCTCGCTCTGGACGACCCGGAGTCGACGCCTGAGCTGGTGGAGCGGTTCACCCGCGACCCCAGCGAGGAAGTGCGCCGCCGAGCGGCCACCGACCCCCGGCTGACGGCGGCGTCGGCGATACGGCTGCTCGACGACCCGGAGGCTTCCGTACGGCACGCTGCCGTCCGGCACCCAGGGCTGCCCGCGCAGGTGCTTGTTCGGCTCCTCGGTGACACGGACACCGCACAGGACGCTGCCCTGCATCCGGCCCTTCCCGTTGACGTCATGCGGCAGATGATCGAACGCATCCGGGTATGAGACGGCGGGGTCAGCGTTCCTGGGTTCGTGTGCGGTGGGCCGCGATTCCGGTGAGGCCGGGTTCGATATCGGGGTGCAGGACGAGTGCGTCGTCGTAGTCGCCGCGGTGCTCGTGGCGGTAGGGGAGCGGCTCGGTGACCGGCAGTGTGCGCAGGCGCTCGCGGAGTTCGGCCGCGCGGTCGCCGTAGCCGGCCTCGTCCAGGCGGTCGGCTCCGTAGACGACGTACGGCGGGAGCGCGTCCATCCCCGTGTACCAGAAGGTGCCGTGGAGTACGGGGAACAGCACCTCGTCCAGTTGTCCGTGGATGCCGCGCGGCCCGAAGCCCGACTCCCTCGCGCCGACGGTGGTGATGACCATGGCGCGCTTGCCGGCGAGTCCACCGTCGCCGTAGCGCAGGGTCCGCCCCTCTTGGTCCTGGAGGCCGAAGGCGAAGCCCTGCACGAGCACCCGGTCGAACCAGCCCTTGAGGATGGCGGGCGGCCCGAACCACCACAGCGGGAACTGGAACACCAATGCGTCGGCCCAGGCGATCTTCTCCTGCTCGGCGGCGATGTCGTCCGTCAGCTTGGCGGCGCCGTAGGCATGTTCCTGTGCGGCTCCAACCAGCAGTCGGCCGACCGTCTCGCGGTGGAAGTCGGCTGAGTCCACCACGGGTTTCCAGTCCATCGCGTAGAGATCGGACTCGCGGACCTCGTGCCCGAGATCGCGCAGTTCCTGGATCCCGTCGGCGCGCAGGGAGCCGTTGAGGGACTGCGGTTCGGGGTGTGCGAATACCCAAAGAATCTTCATGCCATCGATCCTCCGCCGCGTTCGGACGGGGGACGAGTGGCCAGATGGCCAGGAGGTGCAAGGATCTGGCCACCGGTGTGCGGCGGCAGTCCTGCGGACGTCCTGCGGTAGTCCTGGTCGGCGGATTCAGTCGGTCGTGCGCGTGCTCTCCAGTGAACGCGTGCTCTCCCGTGCCCGCGTGCTCTCCCGCACCACCAGTTCGTATCCCGCGGTGAGCCGCGTGTGCGGGGCCATCGCGCCCGCGTCGATCCTGCGGAGCAGCGCGTCCACGGCCAGTTCCGCGATGCCTCGTTTGTCGGGGGCGACGGTGGTGAGGCTGGGCACGCTGTAGCGGGATTCCTCCACGTCGTCGAAGCCGGCGACGGCCAGGTCGTGCGGGACCCGCAGCCCGTGCTCGTGCGCCACCCGCAGTGCGCCGGAGGCCAGCAGGTCGTTGAAGCAGAAGACGGCGTCCGGCGGGTCGTCCAGGGTGAGCAGCGCACGCATCGCGTCGGCTCCCGCGGCGCGGGTGAACGACCGTGTGTCCGGGGCGAGTTGCGGGTCATGTGGAACGCCTGCCGCGTGCAGCGCGGTCAGATAGCCGTGCATGCGCTGGACCGTCGTCGCGTGGGAGGGGCCCGAGGGCTGGCCGATGACGGCGACGCGGCGCCGGCCGAGGGACAGGAGGTGGTCGGTGGCCTCGCGTGCCGCAGCCGAGTTGTCGATCAGGACGTGGTCGGCGGGGATCTCGTACGACTGCTCGCCCAGGAGGACGAGGGGCACGCGGCGTTCGCGGGCGGCCAGGACCTGTTCGTCGAGGCGGAGCGGGCTGAGCAGGACGCCGTCGATGAGCGGATCGCTGAGCCCGGAGGCGATCCGCAGCTCCTCGTCCGCGCTGCCGCCGGTGTCCTCGATGAGGACCGTGCAGCCGCGTTTCTTCGCGGCGGCGATGACCTGAGCGGCCAGTTCGGCGAAGTACGGGGCGACGAGTTCGGGCACGGCGAGGGCGATGATGCCGCTGCGTCCCGTGCGCAAGTGGCGTGCGGAGGCATTGGGTTGGTAGTCGAGGTCGGCGATGGCGCGCAGGACGCGCTCGCGTGTCCGGTCGGCGACTCTGGTCTCGCCCCGGACGACGTTGGACACCGTCTTGATCGATACCCCGGCGCGCTCCGCGACGTCCTTCAGGCGAGTGCCTGCCACCGTGTTTCTCCCTCCCCCTGACCTCCCCCGACAGCAGCAGCGTACGTCATGGTCCAACGTTGTAACCCCGGGGTGTCGATGGACGTCGGCGGCGTACGAGATCGACTGTGTGAACAGGTAATGCGTGCCTAGGTGTTGACGCCGTATTGCCAGCTGAGTACAACGTTGTAAACGCAGCGGGCAGCCACGAAGCGTGGTTGTTGCCGGTGTGGATTCCAACGTTGGACTTGTACCAGTCGTGTTCGCCTTGTTCGCCGTGGAAGGACGCATGCCCATGCGGGACCGCATACCGACCCCGTCGCCGCCCGCCCCCTCCCGCCGCCGTCTGCTGCGCGGAGGGCTCGCGCTCGGTGCGACCGGCGCCGCCGCACTCACCGTCGGCGGCTGCGGCAGCACCCTCGCGCAGGGGTTCACCGGCGGTGCGCCCTCGCCGTCGCGGCTGAACTTCTGGAATCCGTTCACCGGCGGCGACGGCGAGCGGATGCTGGCGATGCAGGACGTCTACCGGGCCGCGCACCGCTCGACCGAGCTGAAATCGGCGACCTTCCTGTGGGGCAACCCGTACTACACGAAGCTCACCCTGGCCACGCTCGGCGACCGGCCGCCGCAGGTCGCGGTCATCCATCTGTCGAAGCTGCCCACGCTCGCCGAGGCGGGCCTGCTCAGCGAGTTGCGCACCGAGGACCTGGCCCGGCACGGACTGACCGAGGACAAGTTCGACGCACGGCCGTGGCGGAAGTCCCAGTTCGGCGGCGCGCCGCACGCCGTGCCGCTGGACACGCACCCCTTCGTGCTCTTCTTCCGCACGGACATCGCCGAGAAGGCCGGACTGCTCGACGGGCAGGGCCAGTTGGTGGACGTGGACGGGCCCGACGCGTTCATCGACGCGCTGCGTGCGGCGAAGGAGGTCACCGGCGCCTGGGGCGGTTCGGTCGCCTCGGTGAAGGAGGCCTCGATGCAGTTCCGTCTCTTCTGGTCGTTCTACCGGCAGATCGGCGGCGGGGATCTCGTCGCCGACCAGGGCAAGCGGGTGGTCATCGACACCGCCGCCGCGGCCGAGGCGCTCGCCTACATCCGCCGGCTCAGCGCGGAGAAGGTGATCCCGGCGAACACCGACGGGAAGGGCGCCATCACGCTGCTGACCACCGGCAAGGCCGGCTTCCTGATGGACGGTGTCTGGCAGGTCCTGGCGGTCCAGTCGGCGAAGGTGAAGTTCGACATGCGGCCGCTGCCGCGCGTCTTCAAGGACGCGCCCTACGCCTGCGCCGCCGACTCACACGCCCTGGTGCTGCCGAAGGCTCCCACCGAGAGCGCCCGGCGTCTCGACCTCTCGCTCGGGTTCGTCGCGTCGATGCTGCACTCCAGCAAGCTGTGGTCGGAGGGCGGCCATGTCCCGGCCTGGCTGCCGACCCAGCGTTCACGCGCGTACAAGGAACTGGTCCCGCAATCGCACTACGCCACGGCCGCCGACGGCGCGGTCTATGACCCGGCCGCCTGGTACGGCGGCGCGGGAAGCACCCTGCAGAACGTGGTGGGCGACGCCGTGACCTCCGTCTTCACCGGAGACACCAGCCCCACCGCGGGCGCCGCGCGGCTGCGCCGCGACCTGCGGACCCTGGCCTCGCGCCCCGCTCCGGTGTGACCCGCCCCGCCCCTGCCCGCCGCTCGGCTCCGCCCGCTCCACCTGCCCCTGGATCCCGTACGCCTTGACCGAAAGGCCGAACCGTGGCCACGACGACCGCTCCCACCCCGACGTCCAGCAGAGGCGACCGCTGGGCAGGACCGGGGATGCTGCTGCCCTTCGCCCTCTTCTATCTGGTGTTCCTGGTGGGGCCGCTCATCTACACCGTGGTCGCCGGGTTCTTCGAGACGAGCCTGCTCAAGAGCGGACTCGGTGACTTCGCCGGCCTGTCGAACTACACGGCGGTGCTCGGCGACGCGGAGTTCTGGCGGACCCTGCGCAACACCCTGTGGTTCACGGTCCTGACGACCGTGCCCCTGGTCCTGCTCAGCCTGGCGCTCGCCCTGCTCGCCGACCGGTTCGTGCGCGGCCGCTGGTTCTTCCGGTTCGCGTTCTTCGCGCCGTTCGTCCTGCCGTCCGCGGTCGTCTCGCTGCTCTTCATGTTCATCTACGCCGACCAACTGGGCCTGGCCCAGGAGGTGGTGACGTGGTTCGGCGTCGACACCCCGCCGTCCTGGCTCGGCGACCCGGACTGGGCGATGATCTCCATCGCGGCGGCCACGGTGTGGTGGACGATCGGCTTCAACTTCGTGCTCTACCTGGCCGGACTGCAGGACGTGCCGCGCGAGGTGCACGAGGCGGCCGCCATCGACGGGGCCGGGCCCTGGCAGCGCATCCGGCACGTGGTCGTGCCGATGCTGGGCCGTACGACGACGCTGGTGACGGTGTTGCAGGTCATCGCCTCGCTGAAGGTCTTCGACCAGATCTACATGATGACCAGCGGCGGCCCCGACGGCAGCACCCGCCCCTCGCTGCAGCTCATCTACGACACCGGCTTCGTCGAGGGCCGCGTGGGTTACGCCTCGACCGTGTCGCTGCTGCTGTTCCTGGTGATCCTGTTCGTCTCCCTCGTCTGGTTCGCCCTCGTACGCCGCGCCGAGAAGGAGAGCTGACCATGACCGCGATCGCCACACGCCCGGAGACCGAACACCGCGACACCACCGCCCCGCAGGGCCGGCGCCGCGACTCGGAGCGCCTGTTCAACCGGGTGGCGCTCGGCACGCTCGTCGCCCTCGCGCTGCTGTGGCTGGTGCCGCTCGCGTGGGCGTTGGCCACCTCGGTGCGCCCCGCACAGGAGGTCGTCACCAACCCCACCGGATGGTTCACCGCGCATCCGACCCTGGACGCGTACGGAGAGATCTTCGACGCGGGCAAGCTGCCCTACTGGTACGCCAACAGCTTCATCACCTCGACCCTCACCACGGTCCTCACGGTGATCATGGCGTCGCTCGCGGCGTTCGCGCTGTCGCAGACCCGGTTCCGGCTGCGACGCGTCGCGTTCGTGATGCTGCTCGCCGGGATCATGATTCCGAACCAGGTCCTGATGATCCCGCAGTTCCTCGCGCTCCAGTCGGCGGGCCTGCTGAACACCTACTGGGGCGTCGTGCTGCCCCAAGTCCCCAACGTGGTGGCCGTGTTCGTCTTCAAGCAGTTCTTCGACGGGATTCCGAGGGAGCTGATCGACGCGGCGCGTGCGGACGGCGCCGGGTGGCTGCGCACCTACTGGCAGATCGTGATGCCGATCTCCCGCCCGGCCGTCTCCGCCGTCACGATCTTCGTGTTCGTCGGCGTCTGGAACAACTTCCTGTGGCCCCTGCTCGTGGTGACCGACCCCGAGATGATGACGCTGCCCGTCGGACTCACCTCCGTCCAGGACGTGTTCGGCGTGCCCTACGCCCAGCTCATGGCGTCCGCCGTGCTCGGCGCGATCCCCCTGCTCGCCGTCTTCGCGCTGTTCCAGCGCCGCATCGTCGAGGGCATCGCAGGCACCGGCCTCAAATAGCCCCACTCCCAACCGCCAAGTCAGCAGACCGCACCACAGAGAGGCACCCGAACATGCCGCACACCGCACGGTTCGTCATCGACCCGGAGTTCAGCGTCGGAGACGTCGACCCGCGCCTGTACGGAACCTTCGTCGAGCACATGGGACGCTGCGTCTACACCGGCATCCACGACCCCGAGCACCCCACCGCCGACGCCGACGGATTCCGCGGCGACGTCGCCGAGCTGGTCCGCGAACTGGGCACCGGCCTGGTGCGCTACCCCGGCGGCAACTTCGTCTCCGGCTACCACTGGGAGGACGGCGTCGGTCCGGTCGCCGACCGTCCGCGCCGCCTGGACCTGGCCTGGCGCTCCATCGAGACCAACCGCGTCGGGACCAACGAATTCCTCGGCTGGGCACGCCAGTTGGGCCTCGACCCGATGATGGCGGTGAACCTCGGGACGCGCGGCATCGACGCCGCCCGCGCCCTGGTCGAGTACTGCAACCACCCGGGCGGCACCGCCTGGTCGGACCTGCGCATCAAGCACGGCGTGAGCGACCCGCACGGCGTGAAGCTGTGGTGCCTGGGCAACGAGATGGACGGACCCTGGCAGACGGGCCACAAGTCGGCCACCGAGTACGGTCGGCTCGCGGCCGAAGCCGGCAAGGCGATGCGCCAGGTCGACCCGTCCATCGAGCTCGTCGCGTGCGGCAGCTCCAACTCGCGGATGCCGACCTTCGGCACCTGGGAGCGCGAGGTCCTGGAGCAGACCTACGACGAGGTCGACTACCTCTCCCTGCACGCCTACTACGAGGAGTTCGACGGCGACCGCGCCAGCTTCCTCGCCTCGGGCGCGCACATGGACCAGTACATCCGCGACGTGGTGTCGACCGCCGACCACGTGCGGGCGGTGCGGGGCGCCAAGAAGCACATCAAGCTCTCCTTCGACGAGTGGAACGTCTGGTACGCCGCCCGCTTCGTCGGTGAGCGCAACCTGGAGACCGACGAGACGCCCCGCCTCATCGAGGACACGTACAGCGTGACGGACGCCGCCGTGGTCGGCTCGCTGCTCATCACGCTGCTGCGCAACGCCGACCGGGTGGCCATCGCCTGCCTGGCCCAGCTGGTCAACGTCATCGCGCCCATCCGCACCGAGCCCGGCGGCGCCAGCTGGCGCCAGACCATCTTCCACCCCTTCGCCCAGGCGGCCCGCTTCGCGACCGGCCGCGTCCTGCGCACCGACGCCACCGGTCCGCGCATCGACACACCCCAGTACGGGGACGTGTCCGCCCTCGACACCGTGGTGACGCACGACGAGGAGACCGGCGCGCTCACCGTCCTGGCCGTCAACCGCGACCAGGAACAGCCGCTGCTCCTGGAGGCCGCGCTGCGCGGGGAAGCCGCCGGATACCGCGTCGTGGAGCACCTGGTCCTTGCCGACCAGGACCCGGACGCCGTCAACACCGAGGCGGAGCCGGACCGCGTGGTGCCGCGCCCCGCGTCCGGAACACACATCACCGCCGAGGGCGCTCTGACGGCCGAGCTGCCGCCGGTCTCCTGGAACGTCATCCGGCTCGCCCCCCGACAGCACTGACGACAGCACGCCGTTCGCTCCCCACCCCGCAGAGTCAGGAGAGGCCCATGTCAGCGCACCACCCCGCACGACCACGTCTCCTCCGTCCCACCGCCCTCATCCCCCTGCTGCTCGCCCTCGTGGCGGCCCTGTTCGTCACGCAGTCCGGGACGCCGGCCGACGCCGCGACCGGCACCTTGCTGCGCGAGGGCACCGGTCTGTACCCACGCGCCGTAAGGCTCGCCCACAGCGGCGACGCCAACGGCCGCATCCTGGCCTCCGTGGTCACGTTCGACGCGAACAACGGACTCGGCGCCATCCACGAGAGCACGGACGGGGGCGCTTCGTTCCGTGAGGTCGGCACGGTGCGCGACCCCGAGGCCGCGGGCGGACAGGGGCTGTGCTGCTCGACGCTGTACGAACTCCCGCGGCGCATCGGCAAACTGCCCGCGGGGACCCTGCTGTGGGCGGCGTCGGTCGGGCAGGACGAGCCGAACCGGCGGATGGCCCTGCGGGTCTTCAAGAGCACGGACGTGGGCCGCAGTTGGAGCCACCTCTCCACGATCGCCACGGCGTCGAACGACAAGGGCCTGTGGGAGCCGGAGTTCTCCGTCGATGCCTCAGGTCAGCTCGTGGCGCACTACTCCGACGAGACCGACGCCGGACACAGTCAGAAACTGGTGGCCGCCCGCACCGCGAACGGCTTGACCTGGTCGGGCCACCACGACACCGTCGCCAGCACGCTCGCCTCAGACCGGCCCGGCATGGCCGTGGTGCGCAAGATGGGCGACGGGACCTACTTCATGTCGTTCGAGATCTGCGCGGCCGCGGGCCAGTTCCAGTGCGTCGTGCACTACCGGACCTCGTCCGACGGCTGGAACTGGGGCTCTCCCACCTACCTGGGCATCCGCCCGGAGACCGCCGACGGCAAGTACTTCAAGCACGCGCCGAACCTGGCGTGGGCGCCGGAGGCGGGCAACCCCAAGGGCAGGCTCTTCCTCGTCGGCCAGGTCATGTACAACCGCGACGGCAGCAAGGCGGCCGCAAGCGGACGCACCGTCTGGGTCAACAGCGCGGGCGGTGCGGGGAGGTGGCGGGAGATCCCGGCGCCGGTGGCCGTCGAGTCGACGACCGTCGACTACTGCCCCAACTACAGCTCGAGCCTGCTGCCGTCGGCCGACGGCAACAGGCTCCTGGAAATCGCGACGGACTGGTCCGGCTCGGTCTGCAAGCCGTACTTCGCCACCGGTGCGGTACCGGGCGCCTGAGCACGCAGGTGCCCCGCGGGTGCGCGATGACCACGTCGCACACGCGGGGCACCCGTCCGTCGTTACGGGGTGATGGCGTTGCCGCCGAAGGTCACGACGAGGCGCCCGTCCGCCGCGTAGGACCACTTGAGCGCCCCGGCGTACGCGGAGCAGCGCGACCCGTTCGAGCCGGACCAGAACTGGTTCGAGCTGTCGGTGTTGCCGACGATCTTGTCGTTCGTCCCGCTGCTACTGCGGCAGGACGTGTTGTTCCGGAACACCGAAGTGCCCCCGTCGAACGAGTAGTTGCGTTCGTCGTTGTCGATGCTGACGTTGTCCGACACCGCCATCGACCCGAGGTTCCTGTTGTACGTGAACCCGTGCTTGCCGTTGTCGTAGGCGATGTTGCGCCGGATGACGTGGTTGACCTTGATGTCCTCGCCGCCGAGCTTGTAGCCGTTGCGGTCGCCGTTTCCGGCCTGGGAGCCGTCGCTCAGGGTGCCGTTGTTGTGGGCCAGCGAGTCCTCGATGGTCACCGCGCCGATGGGTCCGGTGTCCGACTTGGTGTAGAGGTCCCAGCCGTCGTCGATGTTGTTGTGGGCCACGGCGTAGCGGAAGACGTTCCCGGGTCCCGACGTGAGCTTCGCGGCGAAGCCGTCGGCGTCCTCCCCGTCGGAGTCGGCGTTGTCGTGTGACTCCGCGCTCAGAACGAGGTTGTTGGACGGCCACTGGCTGCTGGGGGTGCTGGAGAGCATGCGGGAGAGCTGCAGCCCGGTGTCACGGTTGTAGCGGGTCACCGTGCGCTCGAAGATGTTGTTGCTGCCGCCGACGAAGATGCCGTTGTCACCGGCCCGCTCGACGACGATGCCCTTGACGTGCCAGTACGACCCGTTGACCGCGAGGCCGCGGTTCGCCGGGTCCTCGCTCTGGGCCGAGAAGTTCAGGACCGGTGTCTCACCCGGGTAGGCGGACAGCTCGGTGCGGTCGCTCGCGGTGCCGTTGTTGCCCTGCGGGATGGTGACCGTCTGCGAGTGTCTGTAGGTCCCGCCGCGCAGGTAGATGGTCCCGCCGGGGGTGATGCGGCCGATGGCGGAGGTGAGCGTGGTGGGATCGGCCTGCGTGCCGCTCGCGCCGTCGGTTCCGTTCGGCGCCACGTACAGCGCGGAGGCCGAGGGCGGGGGCGTGGTGTCGTCGCCCGCGTCGGCGTCGAGGTGGTCGATGTTGGGCAGCCCCGCGGAGGAGGTGGGGTTGAGCCGGACGGTGTTGGCGCCGGCCTTCACCGGCACGGTGAACGCCTTCGTCGCCCACGTCCCCCACGTGCCGGTGCTCTCGAACGACGCCGAGGCGGCGGCCGATCCGTTCACCGTGATGTCCGCGGGCCGTGCCGCGGTTGTTCCGTTGGCGAAGCGGACCTTGAGTGTCGCGGTGCCGGCGGCGGGTGCGTTCACGGTGAACTGCACGTAGGCGCCTGTCGCGTTGGTGGCGTTGCAGAAGCCGCTGCCGGAGTAGCCGGACCAGTCGGAGTCGACGCTGCCGGTGCAGACCGCGGGGGAGTCCTCGGCCTCGTAGAGGACGGGCGCGGCCTGTGCGGTGTGGCCGGACAGAGCCACGAGCGTGCCGGCGAGTAAGCCGACGCACGCGGTGAGGGGTCTTGTTCGCATCGAGGGTCTCCAGGTTGATTGGCTCGTCTGACCGGATCAAGTGAGGATGCGGCGGTTCGGCATGATGAATCAGCCGGACGACCGGCCCTTGCATCTGCTGGGGGAAAGCGCTTTCGTGGAAGCTATTGCCGTGCCGCGAACGCGTCAATGGTCATGTACATGATTCTTAGTCATGGACGAGAACAAGTGGAGATCGCGCCGCGGGCGCGCGGCTCCCCGCCGGTCGATGTGCAGCCACACGGGGGAGCCCGCCGCGAGCCTTCGCTGCGCGGGACCCGGCAACCGCTACCGAGAGATCATGACCTACGACCCACTCGACGAGATGTTCCGGCGCATCGATCTGACGCAGGCCATGGAAGAGCGGTTCGGCATCAGCCGGGACTGGCCGCTGCGGCTGCGTGCCGCGCACGCCCAGCTCGAGCAACTACGCAGGCTGCTCGGCGACGCGGACTACGAGACGTTCACGGACAGCGCCGTCGAAGCCGTGCGACGGCGCGCGGAAGGCCAGGGCCCGAAGGACCTCCACAGCCACTACCTCGGTCGGGAGCTCCACGAGCGGGAACAGACCCTCGGCGAGGACGCCGCGCACGTCGCGTGGGGCATCGCCTGCGGGCTCACCGTCCTGCTCGACGACGAGTTGTACGAGGAGGTCATCACGACCGCGGCGGCGGCGTGCCGGACGGGCGTCACCACCCTGTCCGGAACCGGCGCCTGACCGGTGCGGTGCCCTCGTCGGCCGAACGAACGGGGGCACCGCACGGGGCCGGCCGGGATTGCGCACCGCCAGCCCCTTCGGGGGATCACCACACGTTCGCCTGATGATCGGTCGCGGCTTGGCCGGACAATGGACGTATGACCAAGCCCGCACCCGCCACGAACGCAGAGCAGTTCCCCGCCTCCGCCCGAGACCCCCGGCCCGGCGCCTGCCACTGTCCGTGCGACGCGCACCCCGAGTTCCCCGGGACATGCGGGGGTCAGGCCGAGCCAGGCTTCACCGGCGTTCTCAACTCGCCCACCGGCGAACCCCGGCACGTACCGATGTGCCGCAACTGCCACGACATCCGCATGGGCCTGGCCCCCCAACGTGACTCCTCCCTGGCCGCCGTCACCGACACGTGCACCTGTCACTGCCAGGCCAACCACCCCGACCGCCCCGGCATCTGCGAAGCGGCGTCGGAGAACGGGGTACTGATCGACGGCAAGCCAGCCTGCCCCGCGTGCGAGGACGCCGACCGCGGTTGAGAGCGCCGGGCGCGGTCAGGGCCTTCCGACCTGATCTGGCCCACGACGTCGGTGCTGACCTCGAGGCCGAGCTTGCCGACGTAGAACTCAAGGGCTTCGTCCTGGTCGGGTACGCAAGCAGATGTGGAGGGAGGGAGCACTCGGGGTGAGTGCTCCCTCCCTCCACCGTCAGTTGCCCGCGAACGGGGCGCCCTGAGGGGTGTCAGTGGCGCGGACCCTGCTTCCGGTCACGCCAGTTCTCGCCCTTCGCGCCGCGCTCGCCCTTGGCGTCGTCGAACTCGATCTGCTCCTTGCGGACCGTGTCGGAGACCTCCTGGGTCTCGGTGACCTTCTCGGTCTCCAGGCGGACCCGCTCGACCGGCACGGACTCCTTGCTGACCACCGCCTTCTCGGCGTGCAGGGTCACCTCGGTCTGCTCTTCACCGATGTTGGCCCGCGTGCGGTCACCCTCGCGGATGGGCTCGCGTACGACGCGCACCTCCTCGTGGGAGATGGGGACGGAGGTCTTCACGTCTTCGCTGACGACCACCTTGCGCAGTCGGGCGTGCCCGACCTCCTGCTCTTCCGTCCCGACGCGAAGCCGCTCCTCCGAGCGGATCATCTCGTCGTGCTTGCTGTCGTCGCCCATGCCGGAGCGTGTGGCGAACTCACGTGCGCCCGCGTTGCGTCCCTCGCCGGCGCCCATGCCGGCACCCGCGCCGGCTCCGGCCATGCCCGCGGCACCGGCACGGCCACCGGCCGCCGGGGCGGAGCGGGGCGTTCCGGTGGGCCGGGTGAGCCCGTAGTGGGTGTAGAGCTCCTGCTCCTCGCCCGGCTCGAGGTGCTGGTCGGCGTCCACGCGCGGAGCGTCCTTGACGGACTCCTTGGTGGCCGTCACGTGCAGCTCGTCCTGCTGGCGGCGGGCTCCGGCGAGCGGCACGAAGCTCTGCTTCATGCCGAAGAGACCGGTCTTGACGGTCACCCACTCGGGACGCCCAGTTCGGTCGTCGAGATACACCTGCTCGACGCTGCCGATCTTCTCGCCGGTACGGTCGTAGGCCGTAAGGCCCGCGAGCCCGTCGGCGCTGGTGAAGGCCTCGCCCTGAGTCATGGGTGATCACTCCCTCGCAGCGCGCGACGGGCAGAATCGAATCTCGCCACGGACGCCGCACGCGTCCCCTCCATCCCGCTCCGGACCGGTGGGTGACGCAACCAGGAGAGTCACTGAGCGTGTGCGGAGAGCTCGATCGAGGCCCTTGAACGGGCTGTTTGGGGCGATCGAGGCGATTTGGCCCACTGCTCCCCGCGCTAGCCCATTCGGGTGACCCCTCTGTGGGTACGTGGACTCGCTACGGCAGGGCCGCCCGTACCAGGACCTGCTCCGTCTCGGAGGGGAAGAAGTTCGTGATGCCCTGCATCAGGCGCAGCGCCGTGCTCACGCGCCGGGGGAGGGGACGCGGCAGTCCCGCGGGGGTGGCGAGGGCTGCCACGCACGGGGGCTGGGTCCTGGCCCAGTCCAGTTCGTGCTGGGCGCGCTGATCCTCGCCGTTGCGGATGTGGACGAGCGCGCGCCGGACGCTGCCCGAAGCCTGCTCCGAGACGCTCAGGAGCGCGGTGATGCCGGACTCGGTCAGATGGGCCGACGCGATGCCGGGCGCGGCGCCTGCGAGAGAGTGCTCGCGGGCGGCCAGTCGGAGGTGGGTGCTTGCCTGGTCCAGGATTTTGACGATCGCGCACAACCGTCCCGTGTCGAACGAGGCCATGGGTTGACTCCTCTTCGATGTCGCGTGGGGGGACACGCACACGAGTAGTTCGTCCTTCAGGCGTATCACCGGTGCATGGCGTGGCCGAACCCCCGAGGGGGGAGCGCACGCGGCGCGCAGGGAAGAATGAACGCGGGCGCGGCGCCCCGGTTTTCCGCCCGGGGGCGCACAACGCGGCCCCGCCCCGGCCGCTTCCCGCCGGCCCCCGACCGGAACCGATCGTGCCCTGGTAGCGGGCCGGACGGGCGGCCTCAGGCCCGGGTCACCGTGGCCGGGGCGCGGGCCATCTCCACCGTGAACTGGGCTCCGGCCAGCAGCGCCAGATTGGACACCCAGAGCCACACCAGGAAGACGACCACTCCGGCCAGTGAGCCGTAGAGCTTGCCGTAGGTGCCGAACCCCGTGGCGTACAAGGTGAAGAGGCCCGAGGACAGGAGCCACAGGAGTGCGGCGAGCAGGCCGCCCGGCAGGCTGCGGCGCCACCCGCGCTCCGAGGGGGGCGCGTTGCGGAAGAGCACGAGGACGAGCAGGACCACCAGGCAGACCAGAGCGGGCCATTTCATGACGCTCCACGCGGTTTGTCCCGCGTCGCCGACCCCGATGCGCTGCCCGACCGCCTGGACCAGCGGACCGCTCACCACGAGCAGGAGCGCGCTGGCGGCCAGCAGCGCGAGCAGCGCCAGGGCGGTCATCAGGACCCGGTGCGCCTTGCGCCACACGGGCCGGGTGTCCTTCACGCCGTGCATCGCGTGCAGCGCCCGCCGGAAGACGGCCGCGTAACTGGAGGCGGACCACAGGGCGCTGACCCCACCACCGATCACCACCGTCACGGCGGCCGCGTGGGCGTCGGCCATCTCGGTGAGCGCCTCGTTCAGGGCGCTGCCCGACTGCGCGGGCGCCCAGTCGGTGACCTCGGCGATGAGCTCCTGCGTGGTGTCGGGGCTGACCAGACTGATCAGGCTGACCGTGACGAGGAGCGCGGGCAGCAGGGCGAGGATCGCGTAGTACGTCAGGGCCGCGGCCCAGTCCGAGACGTCGTCGTTCCACATCGCCACCGGGGTGCGCCGCAGCGCCTCACCCCGCCGCGCCCACGCCGAGGTGGCCCCGGCCGGCCCGGTGGGGGCGGCGAGCGCGCCCGATATGGGGGTGTGCCCCGCGCCTTCGGGCGCAGCGGAACTGTCCATGGGGCTACTCCTCGTTGTGTCCTGCGGGCGGCGCACTGCGCCGTCTTCCCGGTTCGACCCCTTGGACACGTGCTGCCCGGGTCCGTCACGCGGAAGCGGGCGGAAAGCAATCTTCCCCTTTCCGTCACCCGTGGCTCACGGCGGGTCCGCGGGTCCGGGCGCGCCGGGCCGTTAGCGGAGGTAGCCGTTCGGTGACATCGCGGACAGGGCTGTGACGTGGGCGGGGGCAACGAGCACGGGGTGTCGCGGGTCGTATGGGGTGTGAGGGCAGGCAAGCTGACCCTCTCGAAACGGGGAGTTGACGATGATGGGTGTTCGCATGAACCGAGGACTGTGTGCGCTGGGTGCCGCGGTGGCCGTGGCGGGTGTGGTGGCCGGCACGAGTCCGGCGGCCGCCGCCGGCTCGCCCCGGTTTCTGGCTCCGGCCGAACTGCCGCCGCACGCGTCGTCGGCGTGGACCGCGGGGCCGGTGACGGCGGGGCAGCCCGACCCGCTGCCGATGTGTGTGGGGGAGGCCCTGCCGTCGATCT
The DNA here is from genome assembly GCF_040682375.1 of Streptomyces sp. NPDC051214. NCBI lineage: Bacteria > Bacillati > Actinomycetota > Actinomycetes > Kitasatosporales > Streptomycetaceae > Streptomyces > Streptomyces sp. NPDC051214. Next base: position 128,404 of record NZ_JBFBAT010000016.1, on the reverse strand, counting down.
CCGTGCACCGCGCCTTCCGCACGGAGTACGACACCGGTGCCCTCCAGGTGACGGTGGTCGAGCGCAGCGAGCAGCGCGCCAAGGACTTCGCGGCCCTGCTGCGCAAGAACCTCCAGGACTGCTCGGCGAAGGTGATGAAGGAGAACCCCGATGTCACGGCGACCCAGAAGTACTACGGAAAGCTGAACATCGAGGAGGGCGCCCACGTCTACGGCGTCCACACCGAGGCCACGACGGGCTCCTCCGACATCAACATGTTCTCGGTCGGCCGTGACGGCAACACGGTGACGGTCGTCCAGTGGGGACAGATGGGCAATTTCGCCCACGCGCAGGTGGGCGACTTCAAGACCACGACCATCAAGGCCGTCGCGAAGCTCTACTGACCGAGCGAGGGCGCCTCGGCGCCACCGGAAGATGCCGTCCATCAGCTCCACCGATGGGCGGCATCGCCATGCAACAGGGTTGCTGCGCAAGGCGGTTGAGGGCGGATGAGGGCGAGGGTCGCGGCCGCCACCGGAGAAGGTCCGCGGGTGCTTTTCGCCCGGGTTGGGACCCCCTACTTCCAGCCAGACTAAGGTTAGGCTAACCTGCACGCCGTGAGATCAGGTGAACGCGCAGGTAGCGCCACACGTCCGCGCGGTCACGAATTGTCCGCCGAGCACATGACCGTGTCGTACGACGGCGTCGATGTCGTGCACGACGCCGCCCTCCAGCTCAGGCCCGGCGAAGTGACCGCGCTCGTCGGCCCGAACGGGAGCGGCAAGTCGACACTGCTGCGCAGCGTCGCCCGTCTGCAGGACGCCCGGCTCGGCACGCTGACCCTCGACTCCGGCACGACCGAGGCCGCCGACGGCTTCGACCTCACCGCGCGCCAGTTCGCCCGGCGCGTCGCGCTCCTGACCCAAGGACGTCCCACGCCCGGCGGTCTGACCGTCCGTGACGTCGTGGAGTTCGGCCGCTACCCCTACCGGGGGCGCTGGGGTCAGGCCGACGCCGGGGGCGCGGCCGTGGTGGAGCGCGTGCTCACCATGACCGGCGTCGAAGGCCTCGCCGAGCGCGCCGTCGACCAGCTCTCCGGCGGACAGCTGCAGCGGGTCTGGCTCGCCAGCTGTCTCGCCCAGGAGACCGGCGTGCTCCTCCTCGACGAGCCGACCACCTACCTCGACCTGCGCTACCAGATCGAACTCCTCGACCTCATGCGTGACCTCGCGGACGACGGCGGCATCGCCGTCGGCGTCGTCCTGCACGACCTCGACCAGGCGGCAGCCGTCGCCGACCGGATCGCCCTGCTCGACGCCGGGCGCATCGTCGCCGACGGCGCCCCCGAGGACGTCCTGCGTCCCGAGCGCCTCACCGAGACGTACGGCATCCGCATCGAGGTCGACACAGACCCCCTCACCGGCCGGCTGCGCACCCGCGCGATAGGCCGCCACCACAGCAGAAGTGAAAGGCTCCACTCCTCATGAGACGCCCCCTCATCGCCGCGGCGGCCGCCGGCGCCGTAGCCCTCGTCCTGTCCGGCTGCGGTACCTCCGAGCCCGCCAAGACCAGCTCGGGCAAGAAGGCCGAACCGATCACCGTCACCGACGCCAACGGCGCCGAGGTGAAGCTCGACGGACCGGCCAAGAAGGTCGTCGGCACCGAGTGGAACGTCGTCGAGTCCATGGTCACGCTCGGCGTGGACCCGGTCGGCGTCGCCGACGTCAAGGGCTACAAGGCGTGGGACTCCGCCGTTCCGCTCAAGAACGACCCCAAGGACATCGGCACCCGCGGTGAGCCGAGCATGGACACGCTCGCCGGCCTCACCCCGGACCTCATCGTCACCACGACCGACATGTCGGCCTCCGCGGTGAAGCAGATGAAGAAGGTCGGCCCCGTCCTCCAGGTCAAGGCCGCCGACGGCGCCGACCAGGTCGGCCAGATGATGGACACGCTCGACGTCATCGCCAAGGCCACCGGCACGACCGCCGAGGCCAAGAAGGCCAAGGAGTCGTACGAGGCGAAGGTCGCCGAAGGCAAGAAGGCGCTGAAGGAGGCCAAGCTCGACGGCTCGAAGATCGCCATGGCCGACGGCTACGCCGCCTCCAACCAGGTCTCCCTGCGCGGCTACACCAGCAACTCCCTGCTCGGCGCCGTCAACGAGGACCTGGGCCTGAAGAACGCCTGGAAGATCAAGGGCGACAAGGACTACGGGCTGGCCACCACCGACGTCGAGGGCCTCACCGCCCTCGACGACGACGTGAAGTTCGTCTACATCGGCAACAAGGGCGACGACAGCTCCGACGTGTTCACCGACGAACTCGCCGACAACTCCGTCTGGAAGTCCCTGCCGTTCGTCAAGGACGACGAGGTCCACCGTTTGCCCGACGGCATCTGGATGTTCGGCGGCCCCCAGGCGATGGAGGCGTACATCGACGCCCTCATCGACAGCCTGAAGAAGTAGGAGACCGTGGCCGTCACCGCAACACCCTCAGCCACACCCGAGCGCGCCCTCACGTCGTCTTCGACGGGCGCGGTCGCGGTGACGGCCGGTCTGGTTCTTCTGGTCGCCGCTCTCGCGGTCGTCGACATCACGCAAGGCACCGCGTCCGTCGGCCCCGGCGAGGTGTGGAAGGCCTTCACCGGCCAGGCCGATCAGGGCGACTCCTCCGTCGTCATCGCCTCACGCATGCCGCGCATGGTCGCCGGGATCCTCATCGGCGTCGCGCTCGGCGCGGCGGGCGCCACCCTGCAGGCCGTCACCCGCAATGTGCTCGCCGCACCGGACACCCTCGCCGTCAACACCGGTGCCTACCTCGCGGTGACCATCCTGGTCGCCAGCGGGGCCACGGCCCCACTGCTCGCCTCATCGGGAGTGGCGTTCCTCGGCGGTCTCGCGGCGGCCGCCGTCGTCCTCGCGGTGTCGGGACGGGGCGCCGGAACCGTACGCCTTGTCCTGGCCGGCAGCGCGCTCGCCCTCGGACTCAACGCCATCACCGAGGCGTTGCTCCTGCTCTTCCCCGAACGGACCGAGGGCCTCTACCAGTGGGGCCAGGGAAGCATCAGCCAGAACGGCTTCGACGGCGTCGTCCAGATGGGGCCCGTCATCGTGGCCGCACTCGCCGGCCTCCTGCTGATCGCCCGCCGCATCGACGCCCTGGCCCTCGGCGACGACGCCGCGCACGGACTCGGTGTCCCGGTCCGCGGAACGCGCGTCACGTCCGTCGTCCTCGCGTCGTTGCTCGCTGCCGCGACGGTGACGCTCGCGGGGCCGATCGCCTTCGTGGGACTGTGTGCCCCGGCCCTCGTGCGGCCGCTGGCCGGCCGTTTCCGCGCCCTGGTACGCCACCGCGTCCGCATCCCGGTCGCGGGTCTCGTGGGCGCCGCCCTCGTGCTCGGTTCGGACGTGCTCCTGCGCACGGTGACGTCCGCCCAGACCGCAGTCACCGTGCCCACGGGCGTCATCACGAGCGTCGTCGGCGCCGTGTTCCTCGTCGTCATGGCGATGCGCACCCGCGACGGCGCCAACGCCACCGCGCCCGACCGGCTGCGCATCCCGAGCCGCAGGGCCTACGTCATCACCGTGACACTGCTGGCCGCCACGCTGGTCGGCGTCACGATCGCCGCGGTGCTCGTCGGCGACAGCACGTTCCTGCTCGGCGACGTCGTCAACTGGGTCCGAGGCCAGTCGGGTCAGGCCATCACCTTCGTCCTCGACACCCGCGTGCCACGCGTGTACGCCGCGCTCCTCGCGGGCGCCGCGCTCGCGCTGTCCGGCACACTCGTGCAGTCGGTGACCCGCAATCCGCTCGCGGAACCCGGCACCCTCGGCGTGTCCGGAGGGGCGGGACTCGGCGCCATCCTCCTCGTCACCTCGGCACCGGGCGCCGGATCGTGGGGCATCGCGGGCGCCGCGTTCGCCGGCGCCGTGGTCAGCTCCCTGATCGTCTTCGGGCTCGCGGCGAGGGGCGGCTTCCGGAACAGCAGGCTCGTCCTCGTCGGCATGGGCGTGTCCTCGGGCTCCCTGGCGCTGATCAGCCTGGTCATCGTGCTCACCGACCGGTTCAGCGCGACCAAGGCCCTGATCTGGCTCTCGGGCTCCACCTACGGACGCACCGCCACCGACGTCCTGCCGGTCGCGGCCGTGCTCGTGGCCGCGACGGTCGTGGCGCTCTCGCGCCGCAAGGAACTCGACCTGGTGTCGCTCGACGAGGACACCCCGCGGCTGCTGGGCCTGAATCTGGCCCGTGGACGCCTCGGCTTCCTCGTCCTGAGCGTGTTGCTCAGCGCCACCGCGGTGGCCGCGGCCGGCACGATCGGCTTCGTGGGACTCGTGGCGCCGCACGCGGCCCGTGCGCTGGTGGGCAGGCGGCATCTGCGGGTGGTCCCGGTGGCGATGATGCTGGGCGCGACGCTCGTCTGCCTCGCGGACCTGCTGGGCCGCACCGTGATCGCCCCGGCGCAACTGGGCGCGGGACTCATGACAGCGGCCGTCGGCACGCCGTACTTCGTGTACTTGCTGGTGCGCAGCCGCCGATGACGGACAGCGGCCCCGCCGCGACGGGGGGACGCGGCGGGGCCTAGAAGGCGGGTGCCCCGGAAAACGGGTGTCACGCATCCGGATTCCGCCGCGTTCGCCGACGATCAGCCGCCCAGCTCGTTGAAGCGCACGATCTCCTCGATCGTCTTCTGAAGTTCCAGCTCGTCCGGGTCGGAGACGATCGCGTGCCCCACCTTGCCGTACGGCCCGGGCAGCGTGTGGGGCGACGAGGAGTACGCGAGGTCGTCGAAGGAGAAGCGGCGTTCGAAGTCCTCCCGCGTCAGCCTCCCGCCCGCAGGCCTGCGCAGAAGTATGTAGCCGTGCAGGCGCTCCGGCGGTACGTGCTCCAGGGGCTGGGTGAGCTCCTCCCCGAGCGCCAGGCTGATCTCGGCGTCGAACAGGTCCACACCGAAGGTCAGTTGATTGATCTGCGGGGACAGCGCGCCGGGGAGGCGGATGGCGCACTCGCCGAAGGTCAGCCCCGCTTCTTCCACGAAGGCCTCGAGGTGGAAGACACAGTCGGGTGCGCCGAGGCCTGCGAGCACCTCACCGGTGAGCGTCTCCATGCGTGCGAAGAGGCCCGGATCGCGTCTCCTGTCCAGCAAGTGCGCGGCCAGGACGCCGCCATGCGCCGCGCTGAGCGGCGACAGGTGGTAGCGGGTCATGGACGACCATCGAAGCGAGCCGTTCTGCCAGATGCCGTCCATGTAGACCTCGGGGGCATCGACGAAGGACTCGGCGACGACCTCGACATCCGACCGGCCGGAGAACACCTCCAGTGCTCGCGCGTACTCCTCCGCGGAACGGACGATGTTCGTGCGCAGGGATCCCGCTCCGGTCGCCGGCTTGACGACGAAGACCTCGCCCAGATCACCGGCGAGCTCCGCGAAGGACGTGTCGTGTGACGCGTACCTGCAGCGGGCGCGCCGCACATGTGGAGGCAGCCGGCTCTTCTGCAGGAACTTGTCCCGGAAGCAGAGCGTGGACGTCGAGTCCGCGTTCCCGGGAAGGCCGAGTTCCTTGCGCAGGTAGGCCGCCCCGAAGACACCCATCTCGTGGACGGTGAGAACACCCGCCACATCATCGATGCGCGCGGCGAGGACGGCGCGCGCTATCTCCTGGGCGTTCTCCATGTCGGCGACGAGCGTGCATCTTCGGTCCGCGGGCGGAATCGACGGTGCCTGCGCGAGGTAATAGGGGCTCAGGCCCCGGCGTCGCAGCGCCTGGTCGAGATCCGGTCTGTATCCGATGACAACCATGGTCGGCATTTACGTCTCCATGCGTGAGGGCCCGGATGTGCGTCACACGTCTCGCGGTCTGTCGCTGTGATCGAGGTCAACTCGCGGGCATCGTCGCATGGTTGCCCGATTCTCCCAATGGGCCACCGCGGGGATCACCGCGACGGCCAGCGTGCCCGCGGCCACCGCCAGGAGCGGATAACCGCCGCCCGCCACGACCAGGCCCGAGGCCATGCCGCCCGTCGCGCCCGCCAGGGACATGCCCACGTCGGCCAGTCCCTGCACCGCGGCACGCCTGTCGGCGGGGGCGGCGTCCGTGATCAGGGCGGTGCCGCTGACCAGCGCGAGGTTCCAGCCCAGGCCGAGCAGGACCAGGGCGCAGGACAGCAGCGGCACGCTGTCCGGCGGGGCGAGGCCGGCGAGCACGCCCGCGCTCAGCAGGACGGCCCCGGAGGCGGCCGCCACGGGCAGCCGTCCGACCCGGTCGGCGAGCAGACCGCTGAGCGGTGAGGGCAGGAACATCGCGCCCACGTGCAGCGCGATGACGAACCCCGCGGCCTGCGTGCTGTGGCCGTGCCCGGTCATGTGCGGGGGCGTCATCGTCATCACGGCGATCATCACCAGCTGGGCCGTGATCATCACGGTGGCGCCGGTGACGACGCCGGGGGAGAAGCGCTCCCGCTCCTTTGGCTCCCTTGCAGCGACCGGGGCGCCGTGCGCCGACCGGTGGCGGGCCAGGTGCAAGGGATCGGGGCGCAGCCACACCAGCAGCACGAGTCCCGCCGCCGCGTACGCGCATGCCGCAAGGAGGAAGGGACCGGCCAGCCGCGGAATGCCGTAAGCCTGCGCGAGTGCGCCGGTCGGGCCGACGAGGTTGGGTCCCGCGACCGCGCCCAGCGTCGTCGCCAGGAGCACCGTGCCGGTGGCGCGGCCCCGCCGCTCGGGCTGGGCGAGGTCGGCGCCCGCGTACCGGGCGAGCAGACCGGTGGCCGTGCCCGCGCCGTACACGAAGAGCGAGAACAGCAGCAGCCCCGCCCACTCGCCCGCGGCGGCCGCCACCACTCCGATGCTGCCCAGCGCGGCGATGGCGTGACCGAGCGCCAGACCGGGGCGTCGGCCCAGGCGCTGCGAGACACGCCCGATCACCGCCGCTCCCAGAGCGGCGCCCGCAGTGAACAAGGCGACCGGAAGCCCCGCCAGGCCGGTGGAGCCGAGCAGATCCTCGGCGAGCAGCGCGCCGACGGTGATGCCGGCCGCCATGCCCGCGCCGCCCAGTGCCTGCGAGAGGACGAGTACGGCCAACAGGCGCCGCAGCACGCGGGGCGAGGCCTCGTCGCCGGTCCGCGTCACGGTGGCGGTCATGCCGTTCCCCGCACCGGCGTTCCCCCTTCCGGGGCGGTCGTCACGGTGTGCTGAGGGGGTGACGGCCGGAGGCGGGCGCCTGTTCGCCGGCGTCGAGGTCCGCGATCTGCGCCAGGGACAGCTCCAGCTCTTCGTGCAGGAACCGTACGACCGTCCAGTGCGGCAGCGCGGCCTCGTCGAAAGGCCCGAACGCGGCGGTGTAGAGGGGGATCCACCGCAGGGCCTCCTCGGCGGCCGTCTCGCGCCCCGGGTCCGCCTGGTAGGCGTCGTACGAGATGCTGCGATGGTCGATGAAGTGGCCGCCGGGCAGCCGCTGTTCGCACAGCTGCCGGTACTCGCGGGTCTGCAGGATGAGGTAGTGCCAGATCTCGTCGATGTCCTGCTCGACGGGCAGGAAGAGGCCGCCGAGCCGGTCGGGATGGCGCGAGACCAGGTAGAGATACCGCAGACACTCGCGCACCTGGTGGGTGACGACGGAGGCGGCCGGAGCGCCGGGCTTCGCGGCGAAGTGCGCCACCACCTCCTCGTGCAGAACGCTGCCGAGCAACTCACGGGCGGTGGGGGCTGCTTCGGTGCCGGTAGGGGATGAAGAGGGTACGGCGGCAGGTGGGTGCATGGCGTGGTCCTGTCGGCGGTGGCGCTGCGGGCGGGCGGGCGTGAGGGAGCAGGAGAGTCAGGCGGGGTCGGGCGTGGCCAGCCAGGCGTACTTGCCCGAGCGGCCGATCGGTACGTGGGTGCGGTGCTCGACGTGACAGGTGCGGCCGGTCAGAGCACTGACGGAGGCCGCCAACTCGCTCTCCTCGCCGGGAGTCAGGGGCTTGCCGTCGAACGTGGTGCACCACAGCCGGCACCGGTCCTCGCCGATCAGCCGCAGTTGGTGCAGGAAGACACGGGGGCAGACCGCCGCGATGCGGGTGTCCAGATCGGCCTGGGCGACAAGGCCGTGGGGCGAGGGCAGGAGTTCCTTCTCGCGGCCGCAGAAGGAGACGATCTGCCGGGGGTCGGTGCCGCCGTCGCGGGTGCGGACGCAGTCACCGGACCGGTAGCGCACCAGCGGCATGTAGGGGTTGCGGACGCTGGTGACGATGAGGCTGTGGATGCCGCTGCCCTCCTCCACCGGGATCAACTCCACGCTCATGTCGTGCAGATAGGGCTGATAGCGGCCCTCGGCATCGCTGTAGAAGAGGTAACCGAGTTCCGTGCTTCCGAAGAGGTCGACCACGGGGCAGTCGAAGTGGGCGCGCAGGTAGGCGCGGACGTTCAACGGCGTGTACTCGTAGGCATGGACGATGCCGCTCGGCTGCGGAAAGCCGTCCCACAGGTCCCAGTCGGTCACTTTGCGGACCAGATGCGCCAGGTGGTAGCCGGAGCAGTCCAGGAGGTACGAACCGTCGGGGTGCGCGGCGCTGACCTCACGGATCTCGGCGAGCATCGCCTCGACCTCCGGACGCTTCCAACCGGCCGGGTCGAGCCGCTGGTTGAGGTACAGGGTGCGGTCGTCGAGCCAGCGTTCGCCCGAAGTCGCTCCCGGCTTGCGGGCGTTGACGCGCGCGACGTGCTCGGTGGCGAGGACGGTGGTCAGCGACACCCGCCGGGCGCCGGTGTGCCAGGAGGCGCCGAGGTCGGGGTGCTCGCTCCACAGACGGTAGTAGGAGCGGAGCAGGAAGTACGGCGGCCGGATGATCTGCATGCGGGCGTGGTTGGTCCCGGTGGAGAGCACGAACTCGGCCTCGCCGGTCTCCAGGGCTCGGGCCAGCTCAGGAGTCATCCAGTTGTCGGGGAAACCCCGGGCGATGTCCGGCTTCTCCAGGACGGGGAAGTCACCGCGCTCGGCGTGCGCGCGGTAGAGGGGGATGTCGCGTACGCGGTCCAGGACGTCGGCGCTCGGCAGGCGGTTCACGGCGGCTCCGGTGCAGGTGGGCGTGCGGGTGGGGGAGCGTGGTGCGGGGCCGCCGCCGAGAAGGGTGCGGCGGCGGCCCCGCGGCCTCAGTGGCTCAGGAGATACAGCCGCTCTTGCCGGTGGCGCTGATGCAGCCGCTCTTGGGCGCCGAGCTGATGCAGCCGTCCTTGGAGCCCTGCCCGGAGCCTGCCTGGGCGGAGTTGGCGGCGACCCACTTCTGCCACACGGACTCCTCGGTCATGCGCTTGATGAGCTGCTCCATGGTGAAACCTCCATGTGTGGTGGCTATTTGGCGGTAGCTGACGAATCGATGGGTTTATGAGCCTTCGCCCCATCCCCTTGAACGTAAAGAGATGGTCAAGGGAGTGTCAATGGGGGTGGCTGGATGGCGTAACGGCATGCCGGGACCGGCTGTTGAGCGGTGGTGGGCACGCCGACGGGCCCACCGGCCCGCACCGTCTGCCGCCGGGGCGGGCGGCAGACGGCGTTCAGGGGTGGGCGTCCGGCGTCAGTGCCGGCGGACTCCCGGCATCAAAGGCGCGTGCGGGCCCGTGCGTCGGAGCTCTCGGCCCCGGCATCGGCCACCGCATCGGTCCCGGAAGAGGCCACCGGGGGCGTCTTCATGCGGACCGCCTCCGTGCCGCTGTCGTTGTGCCGCATCGCCCAGTTCTCCAGCGTCGTACGGCAGGCGTGGTCCAGATGCCGTACGGCCGTCAGGTCCAGCTCGATGGGCTGGTCCTTGGGCAGGGCCTCCAGCGTCTCCAGGATGCGCGGCAGCCGCAGGAACGTGGCGTTGCCGGTGAGGGTGACAACCAACCGGCCGCCGGTCAACTCCCGTACGTCCAGGTTGACATGCGAGGTGTCCCAGGCGGACTTGACCACCGCGAGCACCAGGCCGAGCACCACGCCCTCGAACATGTTGGTCACCACGATGGCGATGGCCGTGGTGGCAAGGACCAGGGCTTCGCCCCGGTGGGCACGGGCGAGCGGGACGATCTCCTTGACGGGTATCAGCTTGAAGCCTGCGTGGACCAGGACGCCGGCGAGCGCCGCCAGCGGGATGATGCCGAGCGCGGCCGGGAACAGGACGGCGAACAGCAGCAGCCACGCACCGTGCAGGATGCGGGAGAGCGGAGTGCGTGCGCCTGCCTCGACGTTGGCGGAGCTGCGGACGATGACGGCCGTCATCGGCAGCGCGCCGAGGACGCCGCACGTGGCGTTGCCGATGCCCTGGGCGACGAGCTCCTTGTCGTACTGCGTGCGGGGCCCGTCGTGCATGCGGTCGACGGCCGCGGCGCTGAACAGCGATTCGGCCGACGCGATGAGGGTGAACGCGAGGACCGTGCCGAGCACGGCCACGCTGCCCAGGGCCGCCAGGTCACCGAGCCCCGGCGGCTGAATGGCGTCGACCAGGCCGCGTACGGTCACGTTGGCGACGTCCAGACGCAGTCCGGCGGCCACGGCCGTGGCCAGGGCGACGGCGGCCAGCGGGGCGGGCACCACGCGTACAGCGGCGGGCAGCTTCGGCCAGAGCATGAGCACGGCGATGGTGCCGATGCCCAGGGCCGCGGCGGTGAGTGCTGCGGTGTCGCCGAGCACGTCGACGAGCAGTCCGGGCAGGCCGGCGATCTTGTCGATGCCGGAGCGTGGCTGTTCGGCCCCGGCCATGGTGTAGAGCTGGCCGAGGATCAGCACGAGTCCGATGCCTGCCAGCATGCCCTGCACGACGGACACGGAGATGGCGCGGAACCACCGGCCGCAGCGCAGCAGGCCGAGGATGATCTGCAGGGCGCCGGTGAGGAGCACGATGGCGCCGAGCATGCCGAGCCCGAACTCCTGGACCGCCTCGAAGACGAGCACGGTCAGTCCGGCGGCGGGCCCGCTCACCTGCAGGGCACTGCCCGGCAGGAAGCCGACGACCAGGCCGCCGACGATGCCGGTGACCAGGCCCAGTTCGGCGGGCACTCCGGAGGCGACGGCCACGCCGACGCACAGCGGCAGGGCGACGAGGAAGACGACGAGCGAGGCGAGGAAGTCCTTGCGCCGGACGCCGGGTTCACGTAGCGGGCTGAAGGAGGAGCGGAGGGAGGAGAGGGGAGAGAGGGAGGAACGAGAAAAGGACATGAGGGTGGGGGGTCCTGTCGTGGGAGCGGGCCGGATGGTGGGGCGTGGCGGCTCTCACAAGGGACCGAATGCCGGCCGGTCGTCGAACGACTGGCCGTGCGCGGTGACGGCGCCGGTGTGTACTTCGTAGTACCAGGCGTGCAGGTTCAGTGAGCCGTCGGCGAGGCGCTCGCTCACGCAGGGGTAGGCGCGCAGCCTCTGGACCTGGGCGAGCACGTGGGTCTGCACGGCTTCGGCCACGTCGGCGGCGGCCCGGGAGGCCTCGTCGAGGGAGCGCAGGGCGGCGTCGGGGGCGACGGAGTGGTTGAGCCAGTCGCGTACCGCGGGTACGGCCGACAGGTCCTCGTCCCGCACCAGGGCGCCTACCGCGCCGCAGTGCGAGTGTCCGCAGACGACGATGTCGCGGACTCCGAGCACGCAGACCGCGTACTCGATCGTGGCGGCCTCGCTCAGGGGGTGGTTGTCCCGGCCGGCGCCGTTGCCGGAGGGGTAGAGCGGTACGACGTTGCCCGCCGTACGGAGTTCGAAGAGTTCGCCGGGGCGTGCGCCGGTGATCAGGGACGGTACGACGCGTGAGTCGGAGCACGTGACGAACAGGACTTCGGGCGACTGCCCGGTGCCGAGGGCCTCGAAGGCCGCGGCGTTCTGAGGGGCCGCGACGTGTGTCGTGGCGAAGGAACGGGCGTTGTCGATCAGGGACTTCATGCTGGCCTGCCTCCTGCGTCGCTGCGGCGGAGCCGGGACGCGGTGTGGTCGGGTCGATGGTGACAGTGAGGCGGCGCGGACCGCTGAAGAACAGCGGGCACCACGTCGCCCCGGTAACAGCCTGTACGGCAGCTGTGTCTCTCACTTTGCCATCGCATTAACCTCGGATGACAGAGCAAAATTCTGCCAAAGATTGAGTAATAAGCGCCCCTGAGCTGCGAGTTAGTCGAAACCTCAACCGTTGGTCAAGGATTCACGTGGAGATCATGTGGAGCCCGTGCGCTGGTTCCGTTCACGTTCCGTTGCAGGCGCTACGTGGGGGAACTATCCGGACGGTGTCCTACGTACGAGGCCCTCAAGTCATCCTCGGACGTGGATGGCCACTACGCGTACCGGTGTCGCTGCTGTTGCTAGGGATGGCGTACACGAGCTCGAGACCAGCGCGCTCGCAGCCGGCGCGGGCAGAAGCAGGAGGCGAGAAGACTTTGGGTTCCGACGACGACCAGCAGTTGAACCGGTTCAGCGAACGCGCCCGAGGTGGATCACGGCGACGCGGACCTGGTGCTCGCTGATCTCGTACATCACGCGGTAGATTCCGACGTGAATGCGCAGCACGTCAGTGCCGCCGAAGGCGCCGTCGGGGCGAGGGTCTACGGCGAGATGGTCGACGGCGGCAAAAACCTGACGCACCCCGGTGGGGTCATCCTTGGCGAACTGCTCAGCCTGGGCGAGGGCCTCGGGCTCCCAGATGACCTCGTAGCTCACGCCTCAGCTCCGCCGAAAACACGGCGGAATGCTTCCTCATGCGGGATGCCGGCACTTTCACCCCGGGCCTGCCGGGCGCGGTACGCAGCAAGTGCCCGCATTTCCCGCAGTTCCAGGGCGTCGGCGGGGCTGACCAAAATTGCGATGGTTTGTCCGTGATCGGTGATGGCGACCGGCTCACGAGTGGCGCTGACCTCGCGTGCGATGGCGCCCAGGCGGGCACGTGCTTCCACAATGGAATAAGTGGTCTCGGTCATGCACACCAGTTTAAGGAAGTGTGCACATTCGCACCATCGAATGGATGAAGCTGTATGGCACCCCTGCTGCCGAGCCCGTTCTTGCTGAGGGGTGAGCCGCCCGAGGACCGAACCGGCCTGGCGGCGCCCACTGTCGCGCACGCGGTGGAGCTCGGCTAGGCGGTGAAAGCGCCAGGCGGACTTCGGCGCCCTCGGGCCGTGGCTGCGCGTGCAGGCGGGGATGTAGGGAGGGGCGACGCTTTTTCGCCGCCCGTCATGACCCCGGCTCCGCCAGCACGCGTGGCACTCTGGCGTCATGGTCGTTCTAGTGCGTCCCGCCTCGGTCTTCGAGGATGTTCGTGCCGTGGTGGGGCCCAAGTCGCCCGGCGCCAATGTGTGCTGGTGTCTGAGCTATCGCGTTCCGTCCAAGCTCAACAACGCGCTGCGCGGGCCGGAGCGGGGGGAGTACGTCGCCGGGTTGTGCCGGGCGGAGCCCTCGCCGGGAGTGCTCGCGTACCACGGGGACGAACCCGTGGGGTGGGCTGCCGTGGCGCCGCGCTCCGAGACGTCCTTCGCGCGCAGTCGAAAGATCCCCCACGTCGACGAACTGCCGGTCTGGTCCCTGTGGTGCATTCGGGTCCGTCCGGGCCATCGCAAGCAGGGGATCTCGCACGCCCTCATCGCCGGCGCCGTCGACTTCGCCCGCTCCCACGGCGCACCGGCGATCGAGGCGTACCCACTCGACAACGGTGAGGCCAAGGTCGACCTGACGATGGCGTACGCGGGGCTCCGCAAGAACTTCGAGCGTGCCGGGTTCACCCACGCCGCCGACACCACCTCCGTGCTGGCCGGTCACCCCCGCGTACTGATGCGGCTCGACCTGCGCTGAGGCCGGCAACCATCACCGGCTGCGGCGGGGAGGGGCAGTTGAGTGCCCGGACCGCCCCGCCGGTCAGCCGTGCGGGACGCGGTCACCTCGCCGTGTCGGTGTCCTCGTCGATGACGTGCACCGCGGCCTCCTCGGCGGACGCCGCCCCGCCGTCGACGCCCATGTCCTCGCCGATCATGTCCTGCTCGGCGTCGTCCTCCGCGTCCACGCTGGCCCCGTCGTCCGGGGCGAAGAGGCGTCCGGCGCGGGCGTCTCCCACCTCCGCGTCCTCGACCGGCTCGCCGTCGGTGTCGGTGGTGTCACCGATGCCGTCGTCCTCCTCGGCGGGGTCGGGAACCTGCAGCGCGGGATCGGGCCGCTCCTCGGAGAGGCGCTCGTCCAGGCTCTCGCCCTCCTGCTGCTCCTGAGCGGTGGTACCCGTGTGGCCCACCCCGAGAGGCCGCTCGGGCGGCGACCAGCCCTCGTCGTAGGGATCCGCCGCCCGATCGCTGAGCGTGTCCTCCGCGTCGAGGATGCCCTCGTCCTCGCGGACCTCGGCCTCGTCCGTGTCGGGCTGGTAGACCTCGTCGCCCATGACCTCGTCGTTTCCCACGGTGCTCGTCCTCCTTCATGCGCGACTGTCGCTGGTGTTCTGCCGTGTATCCACCCTGATCCAGAACACACGTTCCGGCACGCGGGAGAACAGCGGGGTGAGCGGCAGGTCAGCGCGCTTCCGGTGGACGCCACTCAAGGAGCAACAGCGTCGCGTCGTCGCGCAACTGGTTGTCCTGCCGGTCGAGGATGGAGTGGATGAGCTGACGCAGTGCCTCGGGCGCCGGTTCCCCCGCCGCGGTCGCGCGGATGATGCTGTCCGTGAACCGCTCCAGGCCGAACTGGGACCCGCCACCGACCCGCAGCTCGGTGACGCCGTCGGTGTACATCAGCACCCGGTCGCCCGGCTCGAGCGCCTGCTCGTGGACCTCCCACTCCACGCCGGCCAGTTGAGCGGGCGTCCCCATGGGCGGCTGTGACGGCCGCTCGAGCGCCCGGTCGAGCACACGGTGGTCCCGGATCAGCAGGGGCGGCGGGTGGCCGCAGTTGCACCAGCGCAGGATGCCGTGGGCCAGGTCGACCTGGGCGAGGATCCCCGTGCAGAACTGCTCGGGCAGCCACTCGGCAAGGGCGTGCTGAACGGTGTCGACGAGCTGGGGCAGTTCGACGCCCGCGCGCCGGGCGTTGCGGCAGCCCGCCATGGCCACGGCGGTCGTCAGGCCCGAGGCGAGGTTGTGGCCCATGGCGTCCAGGATCGCCACGTGCAGGGTCGACGGGGTCAGCGAGTGATCGAAGGCGTCGCCGCCGATCTCGTACGCCGGCTCGAGGACGGCCGTCGAGATCACATGGGAGTTGCCGATGGTCCTCGGCGGCAGGAAGGCGCGGAGCATCTCGGCGGGAAGCTGCATGGTCTCGGACCGGGTCCGGCGCGCGAAGCTGTCGCTCGACGCCCGCTTCGAGGTGATCGTCATGGCCAGGACGGAAGCCAGCATGCGGCAGCGGCGCAGCAGCGCGACATCGAGCGCCGAGGCCGTGGCGCCGATCACGCCGAGGCGCTCGGCGCCGTCGATCAGCGGCAGCCAGGCGACGATCCTGCCGTGGGCGAGTTCCTCGACGCGCAGCGCGTGCGCCCGGTAGGCCGAACCGGCGACAGAGGCGTCCACGCCGAGCGTGGGCGGCCCGTCGGCCAGCGGCACCAGGTCCCGCTGCTGGATGTCCACGAGGTAGATGTCGATCCGGTCGAGCCCGACGGCGTCGGCGAAGCGCCGCGCCAGGGCGGGGAGCTCCATGGGCGCCGCCGCATGGGCCGAGGCGAGCAACTGCTCGAACAGCTGCTCCCCGGGGCCTGGCTGACGGGGGCCTGGATTCCCTGAGCCGGGGGCTCCGGGGCCGGGGCTTCCCGGCCCGGGACTTCCGGCATCCGGGTCCCCGGGTCCGGGCTCCCTGGAATGGCTCGCCATGTGTGATCACCGCCTCACCAGCAGTCTCACATCGGCCCGCTGATCCCGCCCGGCCTCGGGCGTGCGGGGCGCCCATCTCGCCTACACCCGCCAATTTTCCGGCCTTCCCGGGCTTTTGCCGGTGTCCCGGGGAGGCCGTCTCAGCGGTCGACCCCGGTCCGCGGAGGCCCGCAGGCGCAGCGTAAGGTCGCGGACCGGCCGCATGCGGCCGATCTGAACCCATACCGCCACCCGAGCAAGGAGCCGCTGGTCATGCCAGCCCATGACGCCGCTGAGGCGCCGATCTACGAAACCCTCGTCCAGGAGCACGGCGACGTCCTCGCGACAGCCCGCAAGGCCGCCGAGGAGACCCAGCAGAGAGCCGAGGCCGTCCTTGACTTCCGGGGGCCGGTCACGGTCGTACCCGACGAGCAGTCCGCCGAGCCCGCGGCGTAGGCGTCGCTCCGGGGCGGGCAGGGCCCCGGGTCTTCACATGCCCCGCCGCCCTTTGTGGGCGACGCTGGAAGCACACGTATGCCGTCGTGGTCCCTGACGGCCGGAGGTGCTGATGGATCCCGTCGAGGCGCTGGAACGGATCGCCTTCCTGCTGGAGCGCGGCCGTGCCCCGACCTACCGGGTGCGGGCCTTTCGCACCGCGGCCGCCGTGGTGGGCGGTCTTGCCGACGGCGAGGCCGTGCGGCGCGTCGCCGACGGATCCCTCGAGTCGCTCAAGGGGATCGGCCCCAAGACCGCCGGTGTGATCAGCGAGGCGCTGGGCGGCGACGTGCCGGGGTACCTGCAGCGGCTCGAAGGTGAGGCGGAGGCCCCGCTCACCGGGGGTGGCGCCGAGCTGCGGGCCCTCCTGCGCGGTGACTGTCACCTGCACTCCGACTGGTCCGACGGCGGCAGCCCGATCGAGGAGATGGGCCGTGCGGCCCAGGAGATCGGCCATGAGTGGGCCGTGCTCACCGACCACTCGCCACGGCTGACCATCGCGCGCGGTCTCTCGCCGGAGCGGCTGCGCGAGCAGCTTGCGGTGGTGGCGGACCTGAACGAGCGCTGGGCGCCCTTCCGGCTGCTCACGGGCATCGAGTGCGACATCTTGGACGACGGGTCGCTCGACCAGGAGCCGGAGCTGCTCGACCGCCTCGACGTGGTGGTCGTCTCCGTGCACTCCAAGCTGCGGATGGACGCCGCCGCGATGACGCGGCGCATGGTCGCCGCCGTCAGCAACCCCCGGGCCGACGTGCTCGGTCACTGCACCGGCCGCCTGGTCACCGGGCGCGGCAGACCGGAGTCCCAGTTCGACGCGGACGAGGTGTTCGCCGCGTGCGCGGCCGCGGGCACGGCGGTGGAGATCAACAGCCGCCCGGAACGGCTCGACCCGCCGCGCAGGCTGCTGCGCCGGGCCGTGGACGCCGGAGCGCTGTTCGCGGTGGACACCGACGCACACGCGCCCGGCCAGCTGGACTGGCAGGTGATCGGCTGCGAACGGGCCGAGGAGTGCGGGGTGCCCGCCGAACGCGTGGTGACGACCTGGACGGCGGAGAAACTGCTGACCTGGACGAGGGAGAAGCGGTCGGCGGCCTGAGCGGGGCGTGCCTCCCCGGGGGCCTTGGAGGCTGAGGCGGGTGTGCCGGACCTGGTGTGTTGGAGGCTGAGGCAGGGCGCGTCGGGCCCGGTGTGTGGGGACCGAGGCGGACGCGTCGTCCGCGGTGTCCTGGAGGCCGAGGCAGGCGTGCTGGCCCCGGTGTCTTGTAGGCCGAGGCAGGGCGCGAGGGCCCCGGCGCCTTCGGTTTACAGACCGCCCGCCAGCAGCCGGTCCGGGGTGAGGGGCAGTTCTCGCAGGCGTAGGCCCGTCGCGTGGTGCACCGCGTTGCCGATGGCGGCGGCCGTGCCGACGATGCCGATCTCCCCGATCCCCTTGCTGCCCATGGGGTTGAGGTGGGGGTCGTCCTCGTCGATCCAGTGCGCCTCGATGGCGGGCACGTCCGCGTGGGCCGGTACGTGGTAGGCGGCGAGGTCGGCCTCGGTGAAGTCGCCGAAGGCCGCGTCCATGGTGCTGCCCTCGGTCAGCGCCATGCCGAGACCCATCGTCATCGCCCCGATGAACTGCGAGCGCGCGGTACGGGAGTTGAGGATGTGCCCGGCCGCGTAGACCCCGAGGAGGCGGCGCACCCTGACCTCCCCGGTCACCGTGTCCACGCCGACCTCGGCGAAGTGGGCGCCGAAGGCGTGCCGGGCGTAGTCGCTGTCCGCGTCGGCCTCGCCCTTGGTGTCGGCGGTGGCGCCGACGCCCTCCGGGGGCAGTTGCTGGTCCCGCTGTCCGGCCAGGCGTGCGGCCAGTCGCGTACAGGCCTCGTGGACGGCCCAGCCCCAGGAGGCCGTTCCGGAGGAGCCGCCCGCCAGCGGCGCGTTGGGAAGGTCGCTGTTGCCGATGTCGGTGCGTACGGAGTCCAGCGGGACGCCGAGCACGTCGGCGGCGACCTGGGCGAGCACGGTGCGGGCACCTGTGCCGATGTCGGTCGCGTTGACGCGGATCACGAAGCTGCCGTCGGGGTAGGCGTGCGCGCTCGCCCGGCTCGGTGCGACGACCACCGGGTAGGTGGCCGCGGCGACCCCGCTGCCCATGAGGACGGGGCCCTCCGTGCGTGAGCGGGGGCGCGGGTCGCGCTCGGACCAGCCGAAGCGGCGGGCGCCCTCGCGCAGGCATTCGGCGAGGTGGCGGCTGCTGAAGGGCTTGCCGGAGTCGGGCTCGGTGTCGGTGTCGTTGCGCAGGCGCAGTTCGACGGGGTCCATGTCGAGGGTCGCGGCGAGTTCGTCCATCGCCGACTCCAGGGCGTACATGCCGGGCGCCTCGCCGGGGGCGCGCATCCAGGAGGGGCTCGGCACGTCCAGGGGCACCACGCGGTGGGTGGTGCGGGCGTGCGGCGAGGGATACATGACGCGCGTGGCGGCGGCCGCCGTCTCCATGAACTCCTTGATGCGGGAGGTGTGCGCGGTCACCTCGTGGATCACGGACGTCAGCCTGCCGTCCCGCTCCGCGCCCAGCCGCAGCCGGTGCAGGGTCGGCGCGCGGTGGCCGACCACGGCCGCCATCTGGCGCCGCGGCAGGACGAGTTTGACGGGCCGTCCGGTCGCGCGGGCGGCCATGGAGGCAAGGACCACGTGCGGGCGCGGCGTGCCCTTGGAGCCGAAACCGCCGCCGACGTGCTCGGAGATGACGGTGATCTGTTCCTTGGGCAGCGCGAACAGGGACGCGAGGGTATCGCGGACGGTGGTGGCGCCCTGGCTGCTGTCGTGCACCGTCAGCCGCCCCTCACGCCACTGCGCGGTGGCCGCGTGCGGCTCCATGGGGTGGTTGTGCAGCGGCGGCACCCGGTAGGTGACGTCGACGCGGGAGGGCGCGGAGTCGAAGGCGCCTTCCGCGTCGCCGCGGACGTGCTCTCCCGATGTGCCGTCCTCGTCCTCGGGCACGTAGGCCTCGGGGTGGTCGGCCTTGAGGGTGACGTCGTGCGGTTCCTCGGTGTAGGTGACGCGGACGGCCGCCGCGCCTTCGCGCGCCGCCTCCAGGCTGTCGGCGACGACCAGCGCGACGTACCAGCCGCGGTGCGGCACCCGCGCGTCCTGCAGCACGCCGAGCGTCGCGTCGTCCGGCTTCTCCAGGCGAGGCGCGTTCACGTGGGTGAGGATCTCGACGACGCCGGGCACCTCCCGGGCCGCCGTGTCGTCGACGGCGCTGACGGAGCCGCGCGCCACCGTGGCGGGCACCGGCCAGGCGTAGGCGCACCCTTCGGGGGTGTGCTCGGCGGCGTAGAGGGCGGCCCCGGTCACCTTCTGGGGGCCCTCCCTGCGCTCGGCGGGCGCTCCGAGGGCGTTGACGGTGTCCGGCATGGGAATCTCCCTGGAAGCGGAGGGCAGGCGGGGCTGGGTTCAGGCGACGGGGGGCGAGTCCGCCAGGTGCCGAAGGACGTCACACGCGAGGTCGCGGGCCAGCCGCACCTTGAACGCGTTGTCGTGCAGCGGCTCGGCCGCGGCGAGCTCGGCGTCCATGGCCGCCTCGAACGCCTGGTCGCTCGCCGCGCCGCCGCGCAGTTCCTCCTCGGCGCGCCGGGCGCGCCAGGGCCGGTGGGCCAGGCCGCCGAACGCGATGCGCGCCTGGCGTACGACGGAGTCCTCGACGTCCAGGACCACGGCCACCGAGGCGAGCGCGAAGGCGTACGAGGCGCGGTCGCGGGCCTTGCGGTAGGCCGAGGGCAGTCCCGCCGTCGCGGGCGGGAGCAGCACTCCGGTGATCAGCTCGCCGGGCGCGATCTCGGTGTCCTGCTCCGGCCGGCCGCCGGGCAGGCGGTGGAACTCGGCGACGGGCAGGGTGCGCCGGCCCCGTACGCCGTGCAGCTCCACCTGGGCGTCGAGCGCGGCGAGTGCGACCGCCATGTCGGAGGGGTGCGTGGCGATGCACTGCGGTGAGTGGCCGAGGATCGCGTGGTCGCGGTGGACGCCGTCGCGTGCGCCGCAGCCGGTGCCGGGCTCGCGCTTGTTGCACGGCTTTCCCAGGTCCTGGAAGTAGGGGCAGCGGGTGCGCTGGAGGAGGTTGCCGCCGGTCGTGGCGACGTTGCGCAGCTGGCCCGACGCTCCCGCGAGCAGGGCCCGGGAGAGCACCGGGTAGCGCTCGCGCACCAGCGGGTGGGCGGCGAGGTCGCTGTTGCGCACCGTCCCGCCGGCCCGGACGGACCCGTCGGGCAGCTCCTCCACCGCGTCCAGCGGCAGCCTGCTGACGTCGATCAACGTCCCGGGGCGTTCGACGCCCAGCTTCATCAGGTCGACGAGATTGGTGCCGCCGGCCAGATAACAGGAGCCGGGGCGGCCCGCGTGGGCGGCGGTCGCCTCTTCGACGCTGTAGGCGCGCACGTACCGGAAGGGCTTCACCGGGTCACGTCCTCGACGGCCTCGACGATGTGCGGATAGGCGCCGCAGCGGCACAGGTTGCCGCTGAGCCGCTCACGGATCTCGTCCCGGGTCAGCTCCACGGGGGCCCCGGTGTCCGCGCTCGGATCGGTCACATGCGAGGCGTGGCCCGCAGCAGCCTCGGCCAGGGCGCCGACGGTCGAACAGATCTGACCGGGGGTGCAGTAGCCGCACTGGAAGGCGTCGCGCTCCAGGAAGGCACGCTGTACGGGGTGCAGGCCCTGGCCGTCGCCGTCGCGCAGCCCTTCGACGGTGGTGATGTCGCACCCCTCGTGGGCGACGGCGAGCAGCAGGCAGCTGTTGGCGCGCCTCCCGTCGACGAGGACGGTGCAGGCACCGCACTGCCCGTGATCGCAGCCCTTCTTGGCGCCGGTGAGACCCATCTGCTCGCGCAGGACGTCGAGCAGCGTCGAACGGTGGTCGACGGTGGGACGGCAGGGCGTGCCGTTCACCGTCAGGGGCACTTGCGACCGGTACACATCGGTCCCCATGGCGCTCTGCTCCCTCGTCGAAGCGGGATCTGCGGTTGACCGCGTAACCAGCCTGAGTCAGGACACACGTTCCGGCATGTCGTGCGCGCCCGCGGGCCGCCGCTCACGGCCCGCGGACGCGTCACTTCACGTCACGTACGTCACGGCTTGCGGGCGAGGCCGCCGTGCTCGCCGATGGGCTCCGGGGTGGGGGAGTCGGGGGCGGGGCGCCAGAAGGGGACCGAGACCACACCGGGGTCAAGGAGTTCCAGGCCGTCGAAGAACGCCGTGATCTGGTCGACGGGGCGCAGGAAGTAGGGGACGGCGCCCGTCTCGTTGTAGGCGTCCTGGGCCTGTTCGTAGGTGGCATCGGTGCCTCGGGAGCCGTCGTTGATGGAGAGATAACTGCCGGAGGGCAGGCCGTCCACCAGGCGGGTGACGATGGCACGCGCCTGGTCGTAGTCAGCGACGTGGCCCAGGATGTTGCTGAGGATCAGCGCGGTGGGGCGGGAGAGGTCGAGCGTCTCGGCCGCGGCCGCCAGGATGCGGTCCGGGTCGGAGAGATCGGCGTCCACGTACGCCGTCGCGCCCTCGGGCGTCGAGGTCAGCAGGGCGCGGGCGTGCGCGAGGACCATCGGGTCGTGGTCGACGTACACGATCCTGGTGCTTGGATCGATCCGCTGGGCCACCTCATGGGTGTTGTCCACGGTTGGCAGACCGGTCCCGATGTCCAGGAACTGCCCGATGCCCGCCTCCGACACCAGATAGGTGATGTTGCGGCGCAGGAACGCGCGGCTGCTGCGGGCGACGGTGACGATGCCGGGGAAGACGGCGCTGTAGGCGTCACCGGCCTCCTCGTCGACGGGGTAGTTGTCCTTCCCGCCCAGCCAGTAGTTCCAGATCCGGGCCGAGTGCGGCACCGATGAGTCGATCTTCTGATGCGCCGCAGGTCCGGGCGTCGTGGCGTGGTCGGTCATGGGTAGCGTCCGTCTTTCCACCGAGGCGAGAACTGTTCAACGCACAACCTACGTCCCAACGGTACGAACGCGTACACCAGTTCAAGCTCTCGGCGCGTTCTCTACCTGTTCCGCTATCCGAAAGAACCGGCCGGCTTTTCGTCCGCAGGACCTCGCGTCGGCCCTATGGCAGGACCCCGCCCCCTCCGCGAGGATGTCCCCCTTCGCGCGGGCGCCCCGTCGGGCTCTGTGGGGTCTCGGCGTCCGGGAAGGAGGGCAGCGCGATGGGATTGCATGCGGCGGGCCGGCGGCGTAGGCCGGTCGTGGCTGTGGCGCTCGGTGGTGCGTTGGTTGCTGCCTTGTTGTCCATTCCGAGTGCCGGGGGAGCTCCCCGCTCGGCCGATGCCTGTGGCAGCGTCGGGGTCGAGCTGCCGCGGGGCGACTGTGGGCCGTTCTGGCAGGTCGTGGCCGAGGACTTCAACGGTGACCGGGTGCCGCTGGGCGCTTTCAGTGACTGTGACCATCATGCCGATACCTCCGCCGCGTACTGCGACGGTCTCGAAGGTG
Organism: Streptomyces sp. NPDC051214; assembly: GCF_040682375.1. Lineage (NCBI taxonomy): Bacteria > Bacillati > Actinomycetota > Actinomycetes > Kitasatosporales > Streptomycetaceae > Streptomyces > Streptomyces sp. NPDC051214. The sequence continues at coordinate 105,735 of NZ_JBFBAT010000016.1, read as the reverse complement.
CCTACCGCGACAACTGGTGGGCCTACCCGACCGGTTGGCGTGACACCTCCAACGACCGCGGCCGTGACGTCGTCGGTGTCTACCACCCGGAGGACACCGTGAGCGTGGGCCCTGCGGAGAATGGCGACGGCCGTATGCGCGTCCGGATGTGGCGGCCCGCCGACGGAGGTCCCGTGCACGCCGCCGCTGTCGTACCGCGCGCCGTCATGCAGATGAAGTACGGCAAGTACAGCGCCCGCATCAAGGTGACCAAGCCGGCCCCCGGCTACAAGTCGGCCTGGCTGCACTACGGCGGAGGCTGCGAGATGGACCACCCCGAGGGCAACTGGTCCGGATCCCTCACCGCCTTCCATCATCCGTGCGGCGGCGGCGAACAGGGTTACTTCCGCGGCGCCGACAAGTGGACCGAATGGCACACGGTGTCGACCGAATGGACCCCGGGGCATGTGCGCTTCTTCGTGGACGGACGGGAGACCGGACACGACACCCGGGGCGTCCCCGACCGGCCGCTGTCCTGGATCCTGCAGAACGAGAGCGCGCTGGAAGGGCCTGGCGCGGCGCCCGGCAGCAGCGCGCAGCTGGAGATCACCTGGGTCGCCGCCTACGCGTACGACTGGAAGTAGGCCGGGAGGGCACCCGAGTACTGCCATGGGGCGGGGGTGGCAGGCTTACGCGCCCGCGAACGGTGAGGTTTCAGCGGGAGCAGTTCGGCAAAGCGTACAAATATGGTGCAAATCGGCTACACGATGATGACCGAGCAAGCTGGCCCCCGTGCGCTCGTCGACGACCTCGTCGCGGCGGAGCAGGCCGGGTTCGACTTCTCCGTCACCTCGGACCACTACTTCCCCTGGCTCGACTCGCAGGGGCACGCGCCCTACGCGTGGAGCGTGCTCGGCGCGGCGGCGCAGGCGACCTCGCGGATCCCGCTCATGACGTACGTGACCTGCCCGACGGTGCGCTATCACCCGGCCGTGGTGGCGCAGAAGGCCGCGACGATGCAGCTGCTCTCCGAGGGCCGCTTCCGGCTCGGCCTCGGCTCGGGCGAGAACCTCAACGAGCACGTCGTCGGCGCGGGCTGGCCTGCGCCGCAGGTCCGCCTGGAGATGTTGGAGGAGGCGGTGGACATCATCCGCGCGCTGTTCACCGGCGACAACGTCAACCACCAGGGCACCCACTTCGACGTGTCGAACGCCCGCCTGTGGGATGTCCCCGACAAGCTGCCGCCCATTGGAGTGGCTGTTTCCGGCGGTCGGTCCTGCGCGCTGGCCGGGCGCAAGGCCGACCTGGTCATCGCCACCGAGCCCAAGGGCGACCTGGTCGAATCCTTCGACCGGCACGGCGGCAGCGGCAAGCCCCGCGTCGGTCAGCTGCCCGTCTGCTACGACACCGACAAGGACGCGGCCATCGCCCGCGCCCACGACCAGTTCCGCTGGTCGGTCGGCGGCTGGCCCGTCAACTCCGAACTGCCCGGCCCTTCCGGCTTCGCGGGCGCCACTCAGTTCGTCACCCGCGAGGACATGGCGAAGCAGGTCCCGTGCGGCGACGACGTCGACACCTTCGTGGACGCCGTACGCCCCTTCGTCGATGCGGGCTTCACGGAGGTCGCCCTCGTCCAGGTGGGCGGCGACCAGCAACGCCCCTTCATCGACTGGGCGGAGAAGAAGCTGCTGCCCGCGCTGCGCGATCTCTGAGCAGGTCGCGCGACCTCTGAGCAGCTCTGAGCAGTTCGGGTGCCGTCACCCCCAGATACCTGCCCGCACATCGGGTACCCGTGATCACACATCAGGCCCCGCGATCCCACTGGAGCACAGCGTGAACGACACACCCGACCCGGCAACCCCCACCGTGCAGTCCGACTCCCCGGACCTGGTGCAAGTGGTACTCGGCGAGTGCTCCGCGGCCGACGCGGACGCCGTCTTCGGGGTGCTGCGCGCCCACTTCCCCTCCGACCGCGGCGAGGACGCGCCCCACCGCACGGAACAGCCCCGCCCCGCCGTCTGGACCGGCGGGTTCCTCGCCGCCGACAGTCCGGGTCCGGTGCGCGGTGTGCTGCTCGCGGGGCCCGTCACCGCCGACCTCCAGGGCAGCCCGGTGGCGGTGGACCGGCTGCGGTCCACGCTCGAATCGGCCTTCGTCGTCTCGCCGAGGGGCAACGTGTCGGGCGACCAGGAGGTGCAGGTCCAACTGCGCCTGACGGGCGCCGAAGAGGGCGAGCCGCCGCTGCCGGGCCACTGAGCGGCAGCGCGGATTCCGGCGGGGGCTACGCGCCTCCGTCGAACATGCCGACCAGGCCGTGCGGCGCGTCGTCGCCGAAGAGGAGCTCGTGGAGCTGGGCGCCGTCGGTGGCGGCGGCGGCGCTGCGGGGGAACATGGCCTGCTCGTACGAGGTGAGGGCGGCCTCTATGCCTCGCGGGTGGGTGGCGATGGCCTTGCCGAGTTCGGCGCCGTCGTACATGGCGAGGTTGGCGCCCTCGCCGTTCGGCGCCGCGAGGTGGGCGGCGTCACCGAGCAGGGTCACGCCCGGCACGCGCTCCCACCGGTGCGCGGCGGGCAGGTCGTTGAGCGTGCGCAGGACCGGGGCGGTCTCGCCGTCGGTGATCAGTGCGGTGAGCTCGGGCGCCCAGCCGTCGAATTCCTGCGCGATCCGTGCGGTGGCCGACGCGGCATCGGTGAAATTGATGGCGGCGAACCACTCCTTCGGTTCGGTGAGCGCCACGTAGGTGTGCAGGGTCCCGCCGCTTTCCCGGTGTGCCTGGATCCCCTTCCCCGGCGCGAGCGCGAACAGCGATCCGCCGCCCACCGCTTTCGCGGCGGCCGGGTGCCGGGCGTCGGCGTCGTACAGATAGGTCTCGACGAACGATCTGCCGATGTACTCGGGCGTGGCGTCGGAGAGCAGTGGCCGCACCCGCGACCAGGCGCCGTCCGCGCCGATCAGCAGACCCGTGACGACGCTGCTGCCGTCGGTGAAGGCTACTTCGTGGCGGCTGTCGCCCAGGGAGCGAACCCCACTGACCTTGTGGCCCCACCGGACGGTGCCGTCCGGGAGGGAGTCGAGCAGCATCTGGCGCAGCGCGCCGCGCTGCACCTCGGGGCGTCCGCGTGCGCTGTCGTCGTCGTACAGGACGGTGCCGTCCGTGGCCAGGACCCGTGTCGCCTCGCGGCCCTCCAGGATGAGGTCCCGGAACTCGTCCATGAGGCCCGCGGCCTGGAGCGCCGGTTGGCCGGTGTCGTCGTGGATGTCGAGCATCCCGCCCTGTGACCGGGCCGTGGGTGAGGCCTCCGCCTCGTAGACCGTGGCCGCGATGCCGTGGATGTGCAGGACGCGGGCGAGGGTCAGACCGCCCAGGCCGGCGCCGATGATCGCGATGTCGGTGGTGTGCGTGTTCATGGGGGCTCCTCTGGTCATGCGCCTCCCGGGTGGCCTCCGACGGAGCAGCACCTCTGGAATGACGTTCCACAAACGTTCCACCAACACACTGGAACCTCGTTCCAGAGATGTCAAGCTGGAACGAGGTTCCAGAGATATGCCAGGATGTGTGCATGGCAACGAGGACGCGTCGTGCGGAGCGACGAGAGGAACCGCTCTCCCGGGAGCGCATCGTCGAGGCGGCGATCGCACTGCTCGACTCGGCGGGCGAGGGCGGGCTCACCTTCCGCGTGCTGGCCGAGCGCCTCGCCACGGGCCCCGGAGCGATCTACTGGCACGTCGCGGGAAAGGAGGAGCTGCTCAACGCCGCCACCGACGCCGTCATCACCCGGACCGTGGCCGCCGGCACCACCGAGGCGACGCCGCGAGAGGCGATCCGCGCCCTCGCGCTCGGCGTGTTCGACGCGATCGAGGCGCATCCGTGGGTCGGCACACAACTCTCCCGCGCTCCGGGGCAGTCGCCGATGCTGCGGGTCTTCGAACACATCGGTCGCCAGGTCCAGGCGCTCGGCGTCCCCCGCCAGGACCAGTTCACGGCCGCGTCCGCGTTCCTGAACTACATCCTCGGCGTGGGCGGCCAGAACGCGGCCGACGCCCGCGCCCACCAGGCACGCCGACCCGACACCAGCCGCACCGACTTCCTCGACGCCGCCGCGGCCGCGTGGTCCGCTCTCGACCCCGAGGAGTACGCGTTCCTCCGCAGCGTCGCCGATCAGCTACGCGTGCACGACGACCGGACGGAGTTCCTCGCCGGGATCGACCTCATCCTGACCGGCATCACCGCCGGTCACTGATCGGTCGGGCCGTACCAGACCGTCGTGGCGTTGCAGAACTCGCGGATGCCGTGGCCCGCCAGCTCACGTCCGTAGCCCGAGCGCTTGATGCCGCCGAAGGGCAAGCCGGGGTGGGAGGCGGTCATGCCGTTGAAGAAGACGCCGCCCGCCTGGAGGTCCTGTACGCAGCGTTCGATGTCCGCGTCGTCGCGCGTCCACACGTTCGAGCTGAGCCCGAACGGCGAGTCGTTGGCCAGGGTGACGGCCTCGTCCAGGTCCGCCACGCGGTAGAGCGTGGCCACCGGGCCGAACGCCTCCTCGCGGTGGATGCGCATGTGCTCGGTCACGTCGGCGAGGACGGTGGGGGAGTAGTACCAGCCCCGCTCCTGCTCCTTGGGGCGCTGCCCGCCGCACAGTGCGGTGGCGCCATGGGCGAGCGCGTCGTCGACGAGCTCCTCCAGATCGGCGCGGCCCTGTTCGGTGGAGAGCGGACCGATGTCCGTGTCCTCGCTCGCCGGGTCACCGACGGTCAGCTCCCGCATGCCCGCGACGAACCGGTCCCGGAAGGCGTCATAGACGTCGGTGTGCACGATGAAGCGCTTGGCGGCGATGCAGGACTGTCCGTTGTTCTGCACCCGGGCGGTCACCGCGGTCGCGGCGGCACGCTCGACGTCGGCGCTCGGCAGCACGAGATAGGGGTCGCTGCCGCCCAGTTCCAGGACGGTCTTCTTGATCTCGTCACCCGCGGTGGAGGCCACCGAGCGTCCTGCCGGTTCGCTGCCGGTGAGGGTCGCGGCGACCACCCGCTCGTCGCGCAGGATGGCCTCGACGGCGCCCGAGCCGATCAGCAGCGTCTGGAAGCAGCCCTGGGGGAACCCGGCGCGGCGGAAGAGATCTTCGAGGTACAGGGCGGTCTGCGGCACGTTCGACGCGTGCTTGAGCAGACCGACGTTGCCCGCCATGAGGGCGGGGGCGGCGAACCGTACGACCTGCCACAGCGGGAAGTTCCACGGCATCACCGCGAGCACGACGCCCAGCGGGCGGTAGCGCACGATCGCCCGGCTTGCCCCGGAGTCCTCCACGTCTTCCTGCGCGGGGTGCTCGTCGGCCAGCAGCCCCTCGGCGCGCTCGGCGTACCAGCGCATGGCCTTCACACACTTGGCCGCCTCGGCCCTCGCCGCCTTGATGGGCTTGCCCATCTCGGTGGTCATGGTCCGGGCGATGAACGCGTTGTCCTCCTCCAGCAGATCGGCCGCCCGGTTCATGAGCCGGGCACGCTCGGCGAAGCTGCTGGTGCGGTGCTCGCCGAACGCGGCGTGGGCCGCCGCCACACGGCGCATGACCTCGGCGTCCTCGAGCGGCTCGAAGGTCTCGAGCGTCTCACCGGTGGCGGGATTGACCGTGGCGATGGGCATGCCGTTCCTCCTCAAGACGCCTGACGCGAGTGCGAGGGGCCCTCGTGGGGCTCCTCCCAGGAATTCGCGCGCGGCTGGGGCTCCTGCGGTGGGTTGGGGCGTCGGGTGACCTGCCGCCGTCCGAACCAGAAGAGGGCGAGCAGCACAAGGACGATCACCACGCCGATGATCAGCAACAGTGACGAGGATCCGCCTGCGGCGAGGGTCATGTACGGCCTCCGAATTCACCCTAGAGCGACCTGCGCGGGGAAGCATGCGCAGGACTTGCGGGTGCCCTGACATGCGGAGCGCACACTTCCCCCGCCCGCGTCGGATCAGAGGATCTCCAGCGGCTCCTTGCGGACCGGCGCCGGGAACGCGGCGTCCAGAGCCTTGAGGTCCGCCTCGGTGAGGCTGACGTCGAGAGCGCCGTGGTTCTCCTCCACGTGCGCCGGGGTGGAAGCCTTCGGGATGGCGATGACGTCGTCGTGCCGCAGCACCCAGGCGAGCGCCACCTGCATCGGGGTGCAGCCGTGCGCGGACGCCACGGACTCCAGGGCACGCTGACCGAGCAGGCGCCCCTGCTCCAGCGGTGAGTACGCCATCAGAGGCACCGCACGCTCACGGCACCAGGGAAAGAGGTCGTACTCGGGGCCGCGGCGGGTGAGGTTGTAGAGCACCTGATCGGTCTGCGGAAGGGCGCCCTCGGGGAGTTCCGAGAGGTCGTCGACATCGAGGTTGCTCACGCCCCAGGCGCCGATGCTGCCGCGGCTCACCAGACCTTCGAGGGCCTCGACGGTCTCGGCGAGGGGCACCCCACCCCGCCAGTGCAGCAGGTACAGGTCGATCCGGTCGGTGCCCAGGCGGCGCAGGCTGGCCCGGCAGGCGTCGACGGTGCCGCGGGCGTCGGCGTTCGACGGCAGCACCTTGCTCACCAGGAACACCTCGTCCCGCCGCCCGCGGATCGCCTCGCCGACCAGCTCCTCCGAGGCGCCGCTGCCGTACATCTCGGCGGTGTCGATCAGCGTCATGCCCAGGTCCAGGCCCCGGCGGAGGGAGGCGAGCTCCTCGGCGCGGCGCGCGGGATCGTCGCCCATGCGCCAGGTGCCCTGGCCCAGGGCGGGCACGCTCACACCCGAGGGGAACGTCACCGTCTTGGCCACTGTCATCGCATGTCCCTTCTCGTGTCTCTGTGCGTACGTCTGCGCGTGCGGGCCACGGACGTCACGCCGAGAACTTCACACTGCCCGACGCCGACGCACAAGCGATCACCACCAGTACGCGGGATAGCGCGGCGCGCCGGGCCGGGCACACGAGGCCGCCCATCCCGCGAGGACGACCACGACGACCGCCCCGGCCAGCAGCGGCACGAACGTCGCCGGCCGGGGATGGTGCAGGACGATGACGACCGCGGTGGCGCAGGCCGGCGAGTGCGGGGTGCGCGCCACGGTCATCACGGCGAGGCCGATGCCCGCGGCCAGCGCCGCGGCCCACGGGGCGCTGCCGAGCACCGCCAGGATCGCGTACCCGACACCGGCGCACAGCAGATGGCCCGCGATCACACTGCGCGGCTGGGCAAGGGCCAGCCCGGGGGCGCTGTGCACGATCGCAGCGGAGGCCGCCAGCGGGGGTATGAGCACCGGCTCGTGGACGACGGAACCGACCGCCACCAGGGCCAGCAGCACCGCGGTGACGGCGCTGATGTTGTGCAGGGTGGTGCTCGTCGGCGGCGGGGCGGGGGCGCGGCCCGCCAGGCGGGGCAGGATGCGGGGACGGACAGGGGGAGTGGGGCGCGGCGAGGCAGGCGCGGGCGGCGCCTCGATGATTTCGTCGGTGCTCAAGTAAGGACGTTCCGGACTTCAGCCGGCGGGAGACCCGGACGGCGGGATGACAAAGGGCAGGAGTCGCCACGGCCGCCCCTGCGGTCGGCAGGGAGCGCGGGCAGCATCGGCGGCCCGGGGTCGGGGCGTCCGCGTACTCACCCAAGATCCTACGAAGCCCGGTCGCGGGACCTGCGGCCAGGTCCCGCGATCACCGCCCTGACCAGGCGTGACACGGAATCAGCGGTGTGCCCTTCCGGCCGGTTGCGCGGCGTCGGGCGCACTGTGCGGCTCGCTGGGAGCACCAGCACCTACACCAGCACCGGCGCCAGCTCCGGTGCTGCCCGCGCCCCGCAGCCGCGCGAAGGAGAAGAAGGCCGCCGCCGCCATGACGGTGGCCGCCCCGATCGCGGCGTAGCCCATGCCGTGGGTGAAGGCGTCGCGCGCGGCCGACAGCACGCTCCGCGCCGTCTCGGCCGGGAGGTGCGAGGCCACGGTCGTCGCCCCGCCCAGGGTTTCGCGCACCGCGTCGGCCTGCGGGATGCCGGCCGGCAGGGCGTCGGCCATGTCGCGGCTGTAGACCGCCGCGCCGATGGAGCCGAGGATCGCCATGCCCAGGGCCCCGCCCAGCTCCTGGCCCGACTCCAGGACGGCCGCCGCCGAACCCGCACGCTCCGGAGGGGCGGCTCCCAGGGCGAGCTCGTTGGCGAGCGTCATGGCGGCGACCAGGCCGCCCGCGTAGACCGAGGCCGCGGCCAGGGTGACCCAGAGAGCCGTGTCGGTGTGCACCTGGGTCAGCCAGAGGAATCCGCAGGCGGAGATGAGGAAGCCGCCGCCCATGACATACGCGCGGTCGACACGCTGCGCGAACACCGCCGCGGTCGGAGCCATGACGGCCATGCCCGCCGCCGGCACCATGCTCCACAGGGCGGCCTCGAAGGGGCTCATGCCGCGGACGGACTGCAGATACTGCGTGAGGAAGACGGCCATGCCCACCGTGGCGAACATGGCGAGGAGATTGGCGACCATCGGGCCGCCGAAGGCCCGGCGGCCAAGGAGCCCGAGGTCGATCATCGGGTGCGCCAGACCCTGCTGGCGCCGCACGAAGACGTAGCCGAGCACAAGACCCGAGGTGACGCCGAGGGCGGGCAGGGGCTCATAGCCGTGCTGGGCCATCTCCTTGATGCCGTAGATGACCGGGAGCAGGGCGGCGAGGGAGAGCACCGCGCTCAGGACGTCGAAGCGGCCCTCTTGCGGCGACTTGAACTCCGGCACCAGGAACGGCACCAGGGCGAGCAGCAGCACCATCGCGGGCAGATTGATCAGGAAGACCGAGCCCCACCAGAAGTGTTCCAGGAGCAGACCGCTGACCACCGGGCCCAGCGAGATGCCGGTGGTCATGACGGCCGTCCACACGGTCACCGCCTTGCGGCGCTGCTTCTCGTCCCAGAAGAGGTTGCGGATCAGGGCGAGCGTCGAGGGCATCAGGGCGGCGCCGCCGAGCCCGAGCAACGCCCGTACGGCGATGAGCAGTTCGGCCGAGTGCGCGTAGGCGGCGGCGACCGAGGCGGCGCCGAAGACGGCGGCGCCCGTGAGGACCAGCGTGCGCCGGCCGATCCGGTCGCCGAGGGCGCCCATGGTGATGAGCAGCCCGGCGAGGACGAAGCCGTACATGTCCAGGATCCACAACTGCTGCGTGGCGCTGGGCTCCAGGTCCTGGCTGATGTAGGGAATCGCGAAGTAGAGGATCGAGACGTCCATCGAGACCAGCAGCAGCGGCAGCATCAGGACGCCGAGGGCGGACCATTCCTTGCGGCCCGCGAGGGGGCCGGGGGTGTTCTCCATGACCGACACGCAATCGGGTCGACGCGTACGCCGCAAACAATGGCCTAGTGCACCTCCGTTCATGCCGCTGCTGTACTGGGGGAGTGGGGATGAAGTGCACTAGTACAGTGCGGTCATGGCCACCGATCCGCCCTATCTCCGTATCGCACGAGACATCCGTCACCGGATCGACTCCGGCGCTCTCGCCCCGGGCGACCGTGTCCCCTCCACCCGGCACATCACCCAGGAATGGGGTGTCGCGATGGCGACCGCCACGAAGGCGCTCGCCGCACTGAAGCAGGAGGGTCTGGTGCGCGCCGTGCCCGGTGTCGGCACGGTCGTGGCGGAGCCCGTGCGCGAACGCCGTGCCGCGTCGGGGCAGGGGCTGACGCGTGAGCGCATCATCCGCTCCGCGATCGCGTTCGCCGACGCGGAGGGTCTGGCGGCGCTGTCCATGCGGCGCGTCGCGGCCGAGTTCGGGGTCTCCACCATGGCCCTGTACCGGCATGTCCCGAGCAAGGGTGAGCTCGTACGGCTGATGTCCGAGACGGTGTTCAGCGAGGAACCGTCGGGTCCGCGGCCGCACGGCTGGCGGGCCCAACTGGCGCAGGAGGCGCGGTGGTTGTGGCAACGCTACGAGCGTCACCCCTGGCTGGGGCGGGCCATGGCCGGGCTGACCCGGCCGATGGCCTCCCCTCATGCGATGCGCTACACGGAGCGGGTCCTGGCCGCCCTGAGCGGGCTCGGGCTCTCGCCGTACCAGATGATCCATGTCCATCTCACGCTGCTGGGGTACGCCCAGGGAGTCACGCTGGCCATGGAGCTGGAGTCCCAGGCGCGGCAGGACACCGGCATGACCCCCGAGGAGTGGATGGCGTCGAACGAGCCCCGCATGGACGCGATCCAGTCCAGCGGGGCCTATCCGGTCCTCTTCGACCTCTTCGGCGACGACGACTTCGATCTCGAACTGGGCACGCTCTTCGAGTTCGGGCTCCAGCGTTTCCTGGACGGGGTCGAGGCGCTCATCGCCAAGCAGTGAGCGCAGTCGTCACCGCACCAGGCAGGGGCGCTTGTTGTCGAACTGCCAGTCGGGGATGAGGTGGCGCATGCCGGTGGCGTCGTCGCGTGCGCCCAGGGCCTTCTCCTTGTAGAGGTCGTGGGCCGCAAGGAGCCGGTCCATGTCGAGCTCGACGCCGAGACCGGGTGCTTCGGGTACGACGATCTCCCCGTCGACGATGCGGGGCGGGGTGGTGGTGAGGCGCTCCAGGCCCTCCTGCCAGATCCAGTGGGTGTCCAGGGCGTTGTAGTCGCCGGGGGCCGCGGCCCCGCAGTGGGTGACCATGGCCAGGGAGATGTCGAAGTGGTTGTTGGAGTGGCATCCCCAGGTGAGACCCATGGCGTTGCACAGCTGTGCCACGCGTACGGAGCCCTGCATGGTCCAGAAGTGCGGGTCGGCCAGGGGTATGGAGACTGCCTGCAGGGCCAGGGCGTGGGTCAGTTGGCGCCAGTCGGTGGCGACCATGTTGGTGGCGGTCGGCAGTCCGGTGGCGCGGCGGAACTCGGCGAGGACCTCACGGCCCGAGTAGCCGCCCTCGGCGCCGCAGGGGTCCTCCGCGTAGGCGAGGGTGTCGGTCAGGGGAGCGCACAGCTCGATCGCCTCGCGCAGGGACCAGGCGCCGTTGGGGTCGAGGGTGATGCGGGCCTGGGGGAAGCGGTCCTTCAGGGCGCGTACGGCCGCGACTTCCTGGGCGCCTTCCAGGACGCCGCCCTTGAGCTTGAAGTCGCGGAAGCCATAACGGTCGTAGGCGGCCTCGGCCTGCCGGACGATCGCCTCGGGGGTCAGGGCCTCCTCGTGCCGGATGCGGTGCCAGTCGACGGGGGCGTCGGGCTCGCGGACGTAGTCGAGGTCGGTGCGGTCGGGGTCGCCGACGTAGAAGAGGTAGCCGAGCACGCGTACGGAGTCGCGCTGTTGTCCGTCGCCGAGCAGCGCCGCCACGGGCACCTCCAGGTGTTGGCCCAGGAGGTCGAGCAGCGCGGACTCGACGGCGGTGACGGCGTGGACGGCGGTGCGCAGGTCGAAGGTCTGGGCGCCCCGGCCGCCGGAGTCGCGGTCGGCGAAGCGGTCGCCGATCTCGCGCAGGACGCGCTTGTAGTCACCCAGGCGGGCGCCGACGACGAGGGACTCGGCGTCGCGCAGGGTCTGGGTGATCTTCTCGCCGCCCGGTACCTCGCCCAGGCCGGTGCGGCCGTCGGAGTCCTTGAGGACCACGATGTTGCGGGTGAAGTAGGGGCCGTGGGCGCCGGAGAGGTTGAGCTCCATGCAGTCCCGGCCGGCGACCGGGTAGACGCTGAACGCGGTGACGGTCGGCTGCCTGTTCATGATCGGCGATTCCTTGGGTGTGAGAGCGGGGGTGGGATGTAAGGGGGGCGGGGGTCAGAGGCTCAGGACGTCCAGGGCCCACTCCACCGCGAGGACGCCGCCGAGGCCGAGGATCGCGAGCACCGTCGTATAGGTGGTGCGGACCTTGATCGCCTCGATGACCGAGAGGTTGAAGTACTCCTTGAACAGCCAGAACCCGGGGTCGTTGACATGGGAGAAGGCGATCGATCCGCAGGAGACGGCGAGCACGAGCATCTCGGGGTGGATGCCGCTGCCCGCCAGGAGCGGCAGGACGACACCGGAGGCGGTGACGACGGCGACCGTGGCGGAGCCGAGGGCGATGCGCAGGATCACCGCGATCAGCCACGCGAGGATGAGCGGTGAGATGGCCCAGCCGTCGGTGGTGTCCTTGATGTGGTCGGAGATGCCGCCTTCGACGAGGACGTTCTTGAAGGCGCCGCCCGCTCCGATCACCAGGAGGATCATGGCCATGGCCTTGGCCGCGGACGTACAGGAAGCGCTGACGTCGGAGAGGCTGCGGCCGATGCGCGGCCCGAACGCCCAGATCGCCAGGAGGAGGGTCAGGAGCAGGGCGATCGGTGCCGAGCCGATGAAGGTGACGAAGTGCAGGAACGGGCTCTCGGCGGAGGTGGCCATCTCGGTGACCGAGGCGCCCGCGATCAGTACGACGGGGAAGAGGGCCACGGCCAGGGACCAGCCCATGCCGGGCATTTCCTCGTCGGTGAACTCGTGCTCGCTGACCAGGCCCGTGGGGATGGTGGGGTTCATCGCCTTGACGAACGGAAGCCGGGGCCACGCCAGTGCGATCAGCGCGCCGGCGGGTATCGCGATGAACAGGCCGTAGACCAGGGTCAGTCCGACGGAGGCGTGGAACGTGGCGGCCACGGCGGTGGGGCCGGGATGCGGCGGCAGGAAGCTGTGCATCGTGGAGAGCGTGATCGACATCGGAAGCCCGATCCACAGCAGCTTCGCGCCGGTGACGCGTACGAGGGTGAACGCGATGGGCACGATGATGATGAAGGCGACTTCGTAGAACATGGTGACGCCGATGAGCATGGACGTGACCACCATGGCCACCTGCACCCAGCGCGGTCCGAACGCGTCCAGCATCTTGTTGGCGATGCGCTGGGCGGCACCGGAGTCCCCCATGACACGGCCGACCATGGCGCCGAGCCCGATGACCAGCATCGTGTCGCCGATCTGGCCGCCGATGCCCTCGGAGAGGACGTCCGGGATCGTGGCCACCGGTATCCCCTGCACCAGCGCGACGCCGACCGCCACGAGGAGCAGGGCGGCGAAGCCGTTCAGTTTCAGGCGGGTCATGAGGAACAACAGGATCAAGACGCTGACCCCGACTACGACGAGCGGCATTTCAGTTCCCCTTTGAACTGTGGTTCAAGTCGGTGTGGGGGGTGGGGAGTTCAGCAAGGGCAGGGCGTTCAGGCCCTGCTGCGAGGGGCCGAGACCAGCTCGAGTCCGGCGTTCAGGACCTTCTCCAGGTCGGCGATGTCGGCCGGTCCGGGGTCGGTGAGGGGCGCGCGCACCGGGCCGACCGGCAGGCCGCGCAGCCGGGCGGCGGCCTTGACCAGGGCGACGGCGTAGCCCGGCGCCCGGTCGCGCAGTTCGACCAGGGGGACGTAGAACTCCCGCAGGAGCCGGTCCACCGCCGTGTCGTCCCGCTGCCGCAGCGCGGCGAAGAACGCGTCGGCGATCTCGGGGGCGAAGGCGTGCACGGCGGAGGAGTAGGCGGGTACGCCGACGGTGGCGTAGGCGCGGGCCTGGATCTCCGCGGTGGCGGCGCCGTTGAAGAAGAGGAAGTCCTCGGGGGCGGCCAGGGTCAGGCGCTGCAGCCGGTCGAGGTCGCTGTGCCCGTCCTTGAGGCCGATGACGGTGGGGATGTCGGCGATCTCGCGCAGGGCGTCGGCGGTGAAGGTGACCTGGCCGCGCTGGTAGGCGATGAGGGGCAGCCGGGTGCCGGCGGAGATGCGGCGCAGCTGTTCCACCAGGCCGGCCTGCGAGGCCTCCACCAGGTAATGGGGCATCACCAGGAGGGCGTCGGCGCCCTCTTCCTCGGCGATCCTGGCGAACCGCAGGGACTGGGCCCACCCGTATCCGGTGCCCGCCACCACCGGCAGGCGGCCGTCGGCGGCCTCGACGGTGATCCTGACGACCGTGCGGTACTCCTCCTCGTCGAGTGAGAAGAACTCGCAGGTCCCGCACGCGGGGAACACCGCACCGGGCTCCGTCGCCAACTGGGCGGTCAGGTAAGTCCGGTAGGCCTCCGCGTCGAGGCTGCCGTCGCTTCCCATGCTCGTGAGGGGGAAGGACAGCACGCCGCGTGCCATGCCTTCCCGCAGTCGGCGGGCGATGTCCTGGGGCGTCGTACTGAGCTTGTCCATGCTGAGCGCGCTCACGAATCTCATCTCTATATGCAGATGACGTCCACGTATGAGAATGGAGGCTAGAGTCATGAACGACCGGGGTCAATGGCCGGACGCCGCGGATCTACGATGGGCGCATGGCGCAGAGCGAGACGGCCCCCGGAGCGGTCCCCGGGGCGGGCCCTGGGGTGGATTCCGGGGCGGGCGCGGGCGTCCGCGGAGTGAAGTCGGCGCTGCGCACCGTGGCGCTCCTGGAACTGCTCGCCGAGCGCGCCGACCGGCCCGCCCGCCTGGACGAGCTCGCCGAGGAGTTGCGCGTGCCGCGCAGCAGCATGTACCAACTGCTGCGCACCCTCGTCGACTGCGGCTGGGTGCGCACGGACACCACCGGATCCCTCTACGGCATCGGGATCCGCACCCTGCTCACGGGCACGAGTTATCTGGACGGTGACGCGCGGGTGCGTGCCATCCGCCCGTATCTGGACGAGGCCTCGGACGCCCTGGGCGAGACGATCCACCTGGCGCGGCTCGATGGCCCGCATGTGGTGTACCTCGCCACCCGTGAGTCGCACGAGTATCTGCGCACCATCAGCCGGGTCGGCCGCCGGGTCCCCGTGCACGCCGGAGCCCTGGGAAAAGCGCTGCTCGCCGAGCGCCTGGACGGCGAACTCCCGCTCCCTGACGGCCCGTTGGAGTCCTGCACCCCGAGCACGCACACCGACCGCGCGGCCCTGATCGCCGACCTCGGACGCGTGCGTGAGCGCGGCTACGCCATCGACCGCGAGGAAACGGTGACCGGCATCGCCGGCTTCGGATTCGCCCTGCGGTACGACGCCCCGGCCGTCGACGCCATCAGTTGTTCGGTGCCCGTGGCCCGGCTCACCGACGCACACCAGAGCCGCGTCGTGTCCGTCATGCAAGAAATCCAGACGAAGATCGAAAGCCTGCAGTCGCCCGTCTCGGGCGCTCCCGACTGGCGCTGACCGCCCGAAGCGGACCGGTGGACGGCGGCAGGGCTCCGACTTGATAGGCAAGTCCTCACTTGCCTATGGTGGTGGTCATGTCGGACGATGTGTTCAAGGCGCTGGCCGACCCCACCCGTCGGTACATCCTTGACGGGCTGGTGGAACGGGACGGTCAGACCCTGTTCGAGATATGCGCCAGGCTGGTGAACAACTACGGTCTCGGGCTGTCCCGCCAGGCGATCAGCCAGCATCTGGCCGTCCTGGAGTCCGCCGGCCTGGTCCGTTCGCGACGCGAGGGCCGCTACAAGTTCCACGACCTGAACACCGAACCGCTTGAGCACATTGTGACCCGATGGCTCAGGCCCCAAGCACCGGAGCACACACCATGAGGATCCACCTGACCAGCGTTTTCGTCGATGACCAGGAGAAGGCCGCGCGCTTCTACACCGACGTGCTCGGCTTCGTGAAGAAGCATGACGTCCCCGTCGGCGAGGACCGGTGGCTGACCGTGGTCTCGCCGGAGGACCCGGACGGCACGGAACTGCTCCTCGAGCCCTCCGGCCATCCCGCCGTGCAGCCGTACAAGACGGCACTGGTCGCGGACGGCATCCCGGTGACCTCCTTCGCCGTGCAGGACGTGGCCACCGAGTACGCCCGGCTGCGTGAGCTCGGCGTGACGTTCACCCAGGAGCCGACGGAGATGGGCCCGGTCACCACCGCGGTGTTCGACGACACCTGCGGCAACCTCATCCAGATCCAGCACGGCGGTTAAGTCGGTGGCGCGCCGGGCCCGCGCGGACGACCATGGCCCGCATGAGCGAGCGACCTGAACGCTGGAGCAAGGCCACCACCTACCCCGACATGTGGGCGGACCCGGAGGACGACCCCCGCAACAGCGACGGAGTCAGTCCGGACGGCGAGCCGGCGACCTTGCGGGACTTCCTGACCAGTTACCGCATGACCCTGAAGATGAAGTGCGAGGGCCTGGACGCGGAGCAACTGGCCCGGCGCTCGGTCCCGCCGTCGACGCTCTCGCTGCTCGGGCTGCTGCGCCACCTCGCCGAGGTCGAACGGGACTGGCGCAACTGGATCAGGGACGGCGAGCCCCTGCCGAAGCTGTACGGCGAGCGCGACGCCGACTTCCACGGTGCCGTCGGCGAGCAGGCCGTGGTCGATGCCGCGTATGCCGACCTGGCGCGCGAGCAGGCGGCACTGGACGCCGAACTGGCCGAGCACCCCGACCTGGGCGAGCGCCTGGGGAAGGACGGCTTCGCCGTCCGCGAGCTGATGGTGCACCGGATCGAGGAGTACGCCCGCCACTGCGGGCAGGCCGACCTGTTGCGCGAATGCATCGACGGCAGGGTGGGACAGTGACGCGTGATGCCAGGCCAGGTGTCAGGTGTCAGGTGTCAAGTGCGAAGGGGCTGGGGTGACTGGATGACGGAAATGCCCTGCTCATAGGCTTTCGCGGTATGCGCCACCTGTGTTCGTTCCTGTCCCTGTCCCGCCCTCATGCGCCGATCGGTGGCAGCTCCCCGTCCTTGACGGTCGGCTACCGAGCCGTGTGCGCATTGTGCGAAGATCCGGAGACCGTTTGACAGCCGTTGCGGCATAGTCACAGCGGAAATGCCGAAGGCAACGGCCGCATGGCCAGGCGAACTTACCGGGTGGGAAGGGCGGGAGAATTGCGGTGGCGTCACAGCCATGGACTTCCGGCGTGCGTTCGGCCGGCGCAAGTGACTCTGCGGCGGCCCGTCAGTTGTCGCCGCCGCTGGTGCTGCTGGTCGAGGACGATCCCGGCGACGCACTCCTGGTCGAGGAGCTCGTAGCCGACAGCGCCCTGAAGATGCGGCTGCAGTGGGTGCGTTCCATGGCCGAGGCGCGTGAGTCACTGACCATGGAGGTGCCGGACTGCGTGCTGCTCGACCTGCACCTGCCGGACGCCCAGGGCCTCGAAGCCGTCTCCATGATCCGGTCCCGCGCCGAGCAGGTCGCGATCGTCGTGCTCACGGGCCTCGCCGAGGAGGAGACCGGCTCCGCCGCCGTGGCCGCCGGAGCCCAGGACTACCTCGTCAAGGGCCGCGTCGAACCGGAACTGTTCGGCCGGGCCGTGCGCTACGCGATCCAGCGCAAGCAGACCGAGCAGGCAGCCGTCGCCCTGCAGGCCAGCCACATGCAGGCACAGGAGAACGCCCGCCTGGAGCGCGGACTGCTGCCCAGGCCGCTCCTGAACAGCGCGGGCGTGGAGGTCGTGGCCCGCTACCGCCCCGGCCGCGCCCAGGCTCTGCTGGGCGGCGACTTCTACGACATCGTCCAGGGCGCGGACGGCACCGTCCACACGCTCATAGGGGACGTCTCCGGCCACGGCCCCGATGAGGCCGCCCTCGGCGTCGCCCTGCGCATCGCCTGGCGCACCCTGGTGCTCAGCGGCGTCACCGGCGCCGAGCAGGTGGGCCGACTCGAGGAGATCATGCTGGCCGAGCGGGTCAAGCCGTATGTCTTCGCCACGCTGACGAGTCTCTCCGTGCCGGTCGGGGCGGCGCACGCGCAGGTGACGCGCGCGGGCCACCCCGGAATGCTGCTGCGCAGCGCGGAGGGCGGTGTCGAGTGGGTGGAGACGTCCGGAGGCCCGGCCCTGGGCGTCGCACCCGGTGTCTCGCTCTGGCCGGTCGAGCAAGTGGCCCTGCCCGCGGGGTCGGCCCTGGTGCTGTTCACCGACGGCCTTTTCGAGGGGCACATAGGAAACGGACGCGAGCGACTGGGCGAAGAAGGGCTGCTGGGGCTCGCGCGCGAGCTGGGCGACCTGGAACCCGAGACATTCGTCGACACGCTGATCCAGCGCGCCGAAGACCTCGCCGAGGAGCAGGGCGGCCTGGCCGACGACGTGGCCGTGGTTCACCTGCACTGGCACGGGGACAAGGAAGGCCCGACGAGATCTGTCGTCGAGGGCCGGTACAAGAGCAGCATCGGAGAACAGCGCCGTGGTTGAGACGACGAGCAGGACACGGATCGGCCGGCGGCTGACCGTGCAGGGATGGTTCCAGCTGGTGCTGGCCCTGATGGTGCTCCTGGTGGTGGCCGGCACCGTGATCGGCGTCCGGCTGCTGGGGCAGACCGCGGACGTGACGGACAAGTTGGTCGACCGCCTGCAGCCGGCCCGCACGCAGACCTACCGCCTGCAGGCCGCCCTGGTGAACCAGGAGACCGGTGTCCGGGGCTACGCCATCACCGCCGACCGGCAGTTCCTGCAGCCCTACACCCAGGGCAAGCGGGACGAGGTCCGCGCCGCCGCCGAACTCCGCAGGCTCCTCGCGGACCAGCCACAGTTGCTGGCGGACCTCGACACGGTCCAGCGGGAGGCGGCGGACTGGCGGCGCGCCTACGCCCAGCCACTGGTGGACGAGGTCACACCCGGCCGGCCACGCGCCGTCGCCGATGAGGACACCAAGCGCGGCAAGGAGGTCTTCGACCAGATCCGCACCGCATGGGCCACGCAGAACTCCGATCTGGCCGCGGCCGTCGACGACGGCAAGGACGAGCTGGACAGCTCGCGCACGGTGCGCACCGTGATCCTGGGCGCCATGGTCGTGGTCTTCGTACTGGCCGGGATCATCCTGGCGTTCCTGGTGCGCGCGCTGGTGGTCCGGCCCCTGGACGCGCTGCGCGTCTCGTCCCGCCAGGTGGCGCGCGGTGATTTCGACCACGTCATCACGATCGACGGCCCTGCGGACCTCAGGGCGGTGGCCGCGGACGTCGAGGGCATGCGGCAGCAGATAGTGGAGGAACTGGGCGCCTCACGCAGCCGGCGCGACGCGCTGACCAAGCAGGCGGCCGAACTGGACGCCCAGGCGGTGGAACTGCGCCGCTCCAACGCCGAACTGGAGCAGTTCGCCTACGTCGCCTCCCACGACCTGCAGGAGCCCCTGCGCAAGGTCGCCTCCTTCTGTCAGCTCCTCGAGAAGCGGTACGGGGACACACTCGACGACCGCGGCAGGCAGTACATCGACTTCGCGGTCGACGGCGCCAAGCGCATGCAGGTCCTCATCAACGACCTGCTGACCTTCTCCCGCGTCGGGCGTCTCAACGACGCCAGTGTGCCCGTCGACCTCGACCAGGCCCTCGGCAAGGCACTGGCCAATCTGGAGACCTCCGTCCGTGACACCGGCGCGATCGTCGAACGCCCCGACAATCTCCCCGAGATCGTCGGCGACCCGACGCTCCTGACGATGCTCTGGCAGAATCTCGTCGGCAACGCCGTCAAGTTCCACCACCCCGAACGCACCCCGCGCATCCGGATCACGTGCGAGGAGGACGAGGACTCGGGCATCTGGAGCTTCAGCGTCACCGACAATGGCATCGGCATCCCCGAGGAGTTCGCGGAGAAGGTGTTCGTCATCTTCCAGCGCCTGCACGGCCGGGACGCCTACGGAGGCACCGGCATCGGCCTGGCGCTGTGCAAGAAGATCGTCGAGCATCACGGCGGACACATCTGGATCGACAGCGGACAGGACGAGGGAACGCGCCTGTGCTTCACTCTGCCGTCCGAGGCCGGGACCGACGCCGACACTGACACCGCCGAGAACGCCACCGAGAACACCGCATCCCGCAACGAGGAAAAGGCCCTGACATGACCACCCCTGATGCCGCGCCGATCGACGTGCTCCTCGTGGAGGACGACCCGGGCGACGAGCTGATGACGCGCGAGGCGTTCGAGGACAACAAGATCCGCAACAACCTGCACGTGGTGCGGGACGGCGAGGCGGCGCTCGACTTCCTCTACCGGCGCGGCGAGCACACCTCGGCGCCGCGTCCCGATCTGATCCTGCTCGACCTCAACCTCCCCAAGTACGACGGGCGCCAGGTCCTGGAGAAGATCAAGTCGGACCCGGACCTGCAGGACATCCCGGTGGTGGTGCTCACCACGTCGGCGGCGGAGGAGGACATCCTGCGCAGCTACAAACTGCACGCGAACGCCTACGTCACCAAGCCGGTCGACCTGGACCAGTTCATCGCCGCGGTACGGCAGATCGATGACTTCTTCGTCCAGGTGGTACGCCTGCCACGCCGCCAGTAGATTCCTCGTTCATGACTGAGATCTCCCCCTCCTACCTCGCCACGACAGCGGACGCCTACGGCTCCATCGCCCCCCTCTACGACGAACTCGCCCGCGGCGCGCTCGACGCCTTCCCGCTGGATCGCGCGGTGCTCGCGGCGTTCGCCGAACTCGCGTCCGCCGGCGCCGGGCCGGTCGCCGAACTGGGATGCGGCCCCGGGTGGACGACGGCGCACCTGAGGGACCTGGGGCTTGAGGTCTTCGGCATCGACCTGTCGCCGGTGATGGTCGATCTCGCCCGCGAGAATCACCCGGATCTGCGGTTCGAGGTCGGCTCCATGGACGCCCTGGACCTGGCCGACGGCAAGCTGAGCGGCATCCTGTCCTGGTACTCGGTCATCCACACCCCGCCGGAGGAGCTGCCTCCGTACTTCGCCGAGTTCCGGCGGGTCCTCGCCCCCGGCGGCCACCTCTTGCTCGGGTTCTTCGAGTCGGAGGGCGGGCCGGTCACGGCGTTCGACCACAAGGTCACGACCGCCTACCGCTGGCCGGTCGACGGCCTCGCGGACTTGGCCCGCGAGGCCGGATTCGTGGAAATCGGACGGATGTTGCGCGAGCCGGGCGAGAACGAACGTTTCCGCCGCGGCCACCTCCTGATGCGCGCGGGCGACTAGCTCAGGCGCCGGCCGGGTGGCGGGGCGCGCGGCGCATGGACCACAAGGTCGGCCCGCCGCCCGGCAGTTGGACCTCGCCGAGCACCGTGAAGCCGAAGTGCTCGTAGACGGGCAGGTTCGAGGGCTTGGAAGATTCCAGGTAGGCGGGCAGACCGTCCGCGTCGGCCTTGGCGAGGCCCGAGCGCAGGAGTGCGGCGCCCTGCCCCTGGCCCTGGGCGGCCGGGTCCGCGCCGACCACCGCCAGGTACCAGTGCGGCTCCTGGGGGCCGTGCGCGGCGGCGGCCGCCGCGGCCTCCTGGAACAGCGCGGCCCGGTCGCCCAGGATCTCCACGAGCTCCTGGATCGTCTCCGCGTCGGGAACGGCCTTGTCCTGCGCGCCCGGCGGCACCCAGTACGCGGCCGCGGACGCGGTGTGTTCGCAGACGCCGTGGTGGACGTACTGGCGGGTGAAGAGCGTCGAGAAGTAGCGGCCGAGCCCTGTCTCGCGCGTGGCGTCGTCGGGGAAGAACCAGCGCATCATCGGGTCGTCGTCGAAGGCGCGGGCCAGGGTCCGGCCGATCCGCGAAGCATCGTCGATGGTGGCTGTTTTGGGCGTAGTCGTCGTTGACATAAAGGTCATTCTCCACCCGATGATCTTGGACTGGCGGGCCGGGTCCACCGCGACAATCGACTCGCTCGCGCCGCGCGCTGAATCTATCCTCGGCGAAGCGGGGCCGCGCGGTCCCGCAGGTTGCGGCGCCGTGGCAGAGCGGCCCATTGCGATCGGCGTGCGGGAAGCCCTCCGCATGTCGACTGAAGGGGAGCCGGGCGGGCCTTGCCTCTCCCTCCGCGGGTTCGCATCCCGCCGGTGTCGCAGCCGACCCGTGTCAGAGCCGTACGTCCGCCTCCGCCGACTGGAGTTCGCATGAGCACGCCCGTCCCCGCCGCCGCGGTGTTCGTCGGACCGGAGCAGACCGCGGCCGTCGGGCGGGGGCAGATCAGCGTCCTGTGGTCGCTCGGCGAACGAACGAGGGATCTGGACGCAGCCGTCGTCCGGCTGGCCCCGGGCGCGAGCCTCGGCGACCACCTGGAGGAGTACGGGCTCCTGTTCAGCGTCCTGGCCGGTACGGGTGAACTCCGCACGCCTGGCCACGCCTGGCCGCTCGCACCGGGCGCCCTGGCCTGGCTCCCCGCGGGCCTCACCCGGTCCGTGGACGCGGGAGAGGGAGGGCTCGTCTACACGACCACCCATCGCCGACGCCCCGCCCTCGGCGCCGGTCGTGACGGTGCCTCCGACGCGGGCGAGCCGGTCTGCCTGCTCGGCCGCGTCTGCCCCGGCTGCGGCCGCCTCGCCACCGAGGGCGACGCCCGGTACTGTGCCCGCTGCGGCACGCCGTTGGCGGACTGACCGATGGCTCAAGCGAAGGCGGGCCGGCCCGAAAAGCCCGGTGCGCAGGACGTCCTGGCCGGCGACCACCGCTCCGCGCACCTCCTGGCCGAGAACGTGCACTGCGTCCTCGGGGACCGCATGGTGCTGCGCGATGTCTCCCTGAAGGTGTCCCGTGGCGAGCGCGTGGGCCTGATCGGTGAGAACGGCCGGGGAAAGTCGACGTTGCTGCGCGCCCTCGCCGGTGACCTCGTGCCGCAGCGCGGCCAGGTCGTACGGGCGGTCGCGGGCCACGTGGGATTCCTGCCGCAGCAGCCCGGCTTCCCCGCCGGGGCCACCATCGAGACCGTCATCGCGCGGGCGACCGCCGAGTTCGCCGAGATGACCGAACGGATGCGGGCCGCCGAGGAGTTGATGTCGTCCGCCACGGAGGACCTGAGCGAGGTGCTCGGCGAGTACGGCCGTCTCCAGGACGAATTCGCCCGACGCGGTGGCTGGGAACTCGACGCCCGCGTCGGCGAGGTCCTCGATGTCTTCGGCCTGGGCGGCCTGGACCGGAGCCGGCCCACCGGGACACTGTCGGGAGGCGAGCGGTCCCGACTGACGCTCGCCGAACTCGTCCTCACCGAACCCGCCGGGCTGCTCCTCGACGAGCCGACCAACCACCTCGACGACCGTGCGGTGGACTGGCTCGTCCAGTGGCTGGTCCAGTACCAGGGGCCGTGCCTCATCGCGTCGCACGACCGGCTGCTGCTCGACACGGCCGTCACCGCCATCGTCGACCTGGACGGCTTCCGCGGCTCCACCGTCCGCTACGGCGGCGGTTACCGCGACTATCTCGACGAACGGGCCGCGGCCCAGGCGCGCTGGTGGCAGCAGTACCGCGACTGGCGCCAGGAACTGGCCGAGGCGCGGCGCAGGCTCGACAGGGCGGGCCGGACGGGCCGTACCTTCGGCGCGATGCGGGACAGCGACAAGCTGTCGTACAACCTCGCCGGAGGCGGTGCCCAGGCCGCCGCGTCCCGCGCCACCCGCGCGGCCCGGCAGCAACTGGGGAGGCTGCTTGACGAGGAAGTGCGACGCCCGCCCGAACCGCTGTCCTTCCGGCCGCCGTTCCCGGCGAAGGGGCAGGCGCCGGATCAGGCCGCGCAGACCAGTGGTGTGCTGCTGCGGGCGGAGGGCCTGGTCGTCGGCGATGTGGTGCGGGGCGTGGACCTGGAGCTCGCTCCCGGTGCGCTGCATGTGATCACCGGAGCGAACGGCGCGGGCAAGACCACCCTCCTGAGCGTCCTGGCAGGGCTACGGGAGCCCGACGCCGGGGTGGTGGTACGGGAACCGGGCCTGCGCGTCGGCTACTTGCCGCAGGAGAGCGACTTCGCCCAGGAGAAGCGCGGTGTGCTGGCCACCTTCGCCGCCCACCGCGCGTCCCATCACGACGACGCGGCAAGGGAGTTGACCCGGTTCGGGCTGTTCACGACCTCGGACTTCGATGTGCCGGTCGACCGGCTCTCCGTGGGCCAGTTGCGACGCCTCGAACTCGCGCTGCTGTTCGCGCGGCGCCCGCACCTCCTGCTGCTCGACGAGCCGACCAACCACCTCAGCCTGGCGCTGGTCGAGCAACTGCAGGAGGCCGTCGCGCAGTTCACGGGGCCGGTCGTGATGGTCACCCACGACCGGGCCTTGCGCGAGCGCCACCGGGGCAGCCTGCTGGAACTGTCCGGGGGACGGCTGGTCGAGCAGGGCTGAAGGGGGCGGTCGCCGCCCCTCTCAGTTGTCCACGTCTCCGTACGTCGTGCCGACCTTGAGCCCGTCGATCCAGTTGATGACCCGCTTGTCCTTGACCTCGGAGCCGTACGAACCAAATCGGGTGTCATTGCCCAGGTCGTCCCAGGTGCGGCCGGAGAACTCGGCGACCTTGGTGCCGTTGTAGAAGGCCGACACCCACCCCGCCGAGGCATCGGAGGAGGTGTGGATGCCGAGCACGATGCGCTTGTACGTGCTGGTGGTGACGGGAGTGGACCACTTGAGGGTCCACTTCTCGCCGGTCTCGATGTGGAACAGCTTGAGAACGCCGCCCTCCACCTTCATCAACACCGGGTAGTTCTGCTGGTGTTGGTCGTTGGTGCCGTACGACTTCCACTGGAAGATCGTGCCCGCGTCCGGGGTGTTGGTGGAGGTGTCCCAGCCGATCCAGTACGTCGAGTTGTTCTTGAAGACGTACCGCGAGCCGCCGACGCTGATTCCGTGCGCCTCGCACCGTTCGAGGCCGAGTGGTTTGTTGAACTTGAAGACCTGGCCGCGGCCGTCGCTGTTGTCCTGCGTGGTGACGCTGCCGGGCGATTCGCACAAGGTCGAGGAGAACACGCCGGTCCCACCGGAGGCGTCGCCGTCCCAGATGACGGAGGCGTCGGCGGGTGCGGCGGTGAACAGGACCAGGGAGGACGCGGCGGCCGTGAGCGTGCCGGTTCGCTTGCGCATGGGGGCTCCTTGCAAGTGGGGGGGGGAGAGCCTCGCGTGGTAAGCGGTTTCTAGCACGGTCGTGTCTGAACACTCAAGGGTGTAGCGGCAGTTGGGCGCCTTGATGCAGAAAACGGTGTCTGGTGCCCGGCGGGAGCCTGCCGCACGGGGCACATCCGCCGGAGCGGTGATCAGCCCAGGACGAGCGGCAGTCGTCCGTCCAGCTCACCCAGGTCGGACTTCTCCGCCTCGGTCGGGGCGCGCCGCCCGGTGCCGACCAGCAGCGCGTCCGTGTCCGAGAACGACGAGGGGAAGGCGGCGCCGGCGATCTGCTCCAGCATCGCGCGGCTTCGGGCGAGCCCTTCGGCGGGCGGCCCGGCCACGTTCGGGAGGTGGGCGATCAGGTCGAGGTGGTGCAGGGTCCATTCCATGACGTACGTGGTGAGGTAGTCGGCTGTGGTGAGGACCTCGTCGCGCGTGCTCACGCGGGCATCGGGATCGGCGAGTGCGGCGGCGCGGCCGGCGGCCGAACCCACGTCGTCGAGGTGGAACTTGAGCAGCCAGGGCTCCTCGTACGCGGCGGCCAGCCGGACGGTCAGCGCGTCGAGCGGGTCCTCGCCGGTCGGCGGTGTCGCGGAGACGTCCCAGTAGGTCAGCGCGTCGCGGGTTGCCTCTCCCTCGGCGGGCGTCACGAGGGTGATCAGGACGTCCTGGGCGTCGACGACCAGATGGCACACCAGGTCCCGCACGAGCCAGCCCGTGCAGCCGGACGGCCGCGCGAAGTCCTCGTCGGGGAGCTCGGCGACCGCCGTGCGCAATGCCGTCCATGAACGCGAGAAGAGATCCACGGCGCCAACGTAGTGCGGCGCGGCGAAGGGGGACAAGGCTGCCATGCGGGCCCGCGCAGGGCCCGCCCGCGCTTTCCCTGCCCTCCTTCGCGTCGGAGAGCTAACTCAGCGGCGTGGCGCGGATCGCGGAGATGTCGAACTGCAGCCGGACCTTCTCGCTCACCATGGCGCCGCCCGTCTCCAGGCGCTGGTTGTAGACCAGGCCCCAGTCGGTGCGGTCGATGGTGGTGGTGCCGTCGAAGCCGGCCCGCTCGAAGCCGAAGGGGTCCACGACCGAACCGAGGTAGTCGAGCTGCAGCTCGACGGGCCGGGTGACACCGCGGATGGTCAGGTCCCCGGCCATCCGGAAGGTCTCCCCGCCCTCATGGACCGTGGAGGTGCTGCGGAACGACATCTCCGGGTGGCGGCGCGCGTCGAAGAAGTCGCCGCCCACGAGGTGCGCGTCCCGCTGTTCCACGCCGGTGTCGACGCTGCCGACCCGGATGACGATCTCGGCCCGCGACTCGGAGGGCCGGGCGCCGTCGAAGTACAGCGTGCTGTCGTAGTCACCGAAGGCGCCTCGCACCGTCGTCACCATCGCGTGCCGCACGGAGAATCCGATGCGGCTGTGCGGGCGGTCGATGGTCCACTCCCCGGTCAGCGCGCGCAGCGCCGGGTCGAGTGCGGCGCCGGAGGTTGCCGAGAAGGGCGTACTGGGACCGACCGCCGGTATCGGCTCGAGGGTCGGGGTCTGGCGACGGCTGAAGATACCCATGATGTCGCGTCGTCTCCTTCGGAATTGATCACTCCGTGTTATCACGCCGACGACAATGGCCACTCAGCGAGATGGGAGGTCTCGTCCGGGTTCGAGGCCCCGGACCGGAAAGATGCACAAGATCGCCACGGATGTGAATGCACGAATGGATGGTCCGGCATCACACACCGTCACCTCGTGTCCGAATGGTCCGCTGGGCAGGGAATGTTCGGCCGTTCGACCCCACCGACGCCGAAGCTGTGATCGGCATTCGGAAGGTGCATACTTGAAATAATTCTGAGGGTCGGAGGCGCAATGATCGCACTCGGAATCATCCTGCTCATCATCGGTCTAGTGGCAGGCATCTCCATCCTGTGGACCATCGGTGTCATTCTCCTCGTCATCGGTGTGGTCCTGTGGATTCTCGGATCTGTCGGTCACGCGGTGGGCGGGCGAAAGCATTACTGGTAGGCGCATCCTCGATGTGCCCCGCGGGCCCCATGGCCCGAAGTGCGCATGCGGACGGCTCCTCCGGGTAGCAGGCTGAACTCGATCAACCTGTTGGACGGAATGGAGTCGGTGCATGGCCGGCAAGGGCGGAGGGCAGCGGACGCAGTCCGCGGCCCAGGGGTGGTTGGACCGTGTGCACCAGTGGTGGCGGCGGGCCCTGGACACACCGGGCTATGAACGCCACACCCTGCTCCTCGTCCTGAAGAGCACGCTCGCCGCGACACTGTCCTGGGTGGTCTCCTACTACTTGCTCGACGCACCGTCACCGGCGTTCGCGCCGTTCTCCGCGGTGCTGATCATGCAGGTGACGGTGTACCAGTCCCTGCTGCAGTCGTTGCGCTACCTCGGCGCGGTGGCCGTCGGTGTGGCCATGGTGGCGGCCCTGGGGTTCCTGGGCGGACCCGACCTGCTGACGTTCGTCCTGGTCGCGCTGGTGGGTCTGTCCATCGGACGCTGGCCCGCGCTCGGCGCGCAAGGTTCACAGGTCGCCACCGCGGCCTTCTTCGCCTTCTCCACGTATGCCGCGGCCACGTCCGCCACGCAGAAGCTCACCCAGCTCGGGGAGATCATCGTGCTGGTCCTCATCGGCTGCGGCATCGGCGTCGTCGTCAACGTCACGGTGGCCCCGCCGATGCGCTACCGCAGTGCCGAGTACGGGATCCGCTCCCTGTCCACCGCTCTGAACGAGCTGGTGAGCGACATGTATCCGGCGCTGCGCGAGGGCGAGGTGGACGAGGAGCGCTGCCGGCAGTGGCGCCGGCGGGCGGAGCAGACCGGAGGCCAGATCACGCAGGCCAAGGAAGGGCTGCGCACGGCGGAGGAGAGTCTCTACTTCAACCCTCGGCGTCTGCTGGGCAGGCACCGGGGGCGGGCCTCGTTCGAGGGGTACGGCGCGGTGCTCGGTGCCCTCGAACGTTCGCTGTACCAGGTGGCGTCACTGACGCGCGGCCTGCACCAGTGGCAGGAGGACGAGGGGGGCCGGTACGACGACAAGGCCTTTCTCGACGACTACGCAGGCTTCCTCGAATCCCTCGCGAAGATCGGCGAGGTGCTTTCCCAGCTGGACGAGGACTCCCTGACGGAGCAGGCCCAGCAGCTGTGCCGGCTCGCCGACGAGGCCCAGGAGGCCTGCCGGAAGGTGCGGGACGGAGCGAGCCGGGGCGGCCTTCCGCTGGCCGACCCGGCTCGTCCTTACGGGGTCCTCGTCGTGGAGTCCACCCGGCTGATGGAGGAGTTCCGGTACGCCTGTGACGTCCTTCAGCGGTACGTCGATGAAAAGGCGTGACCGGGCCCTCGGTCACCACCGACCTCGCGGTCAGTGGTGGCCGTGGGCGCTGGAGGAGGCGCCGCCGAAGAGCCGCGCGACGGCGCGGAAGGGCAGGGTGACCACCGTGGCAATGGCTCCACCGATGGATCGAAGTACATCTGCAATGGCCTTCAGCATGAGGGACCTCCAAAGAACGTCTTTACGCGCTCGTCTTGCCGTGTGTCGGGCTTCTTGCCGACCGTCAGATCGTTAACTGCCGAACGGCTTGTTCTCTACCGGTTGCCCTGCGAATGACGACGAAAACATGGGCCGCTTTCTACGGGGTCCGCATGCCGTGATGACTGCGTTCCTTAAAACGCGCTTGATTAGGGCTGATCCAATCGGGAACGCCTCCAGGGATACACCCGCCCCCGGCACCGAAGAATGGAGCACCCCATGCGCGCGCTGTCCCTGGTATGCACGCTGAATTCCTCGCCCACCGCGTCCAGCAGCCACACACTGTCCGATCAGGTCATGGCCGAATTTGACAAGCTGGGGGTCGAGGTGGAGACGGTCCGGGTGGCCGACCACGACATCCACCCCGGCATCTCGGCCGACCTGGGCGACGGCGATGCCTGGCCGGCCCTGCGGGAGAAGGTGCTGGCGGCCGACATCGTGCTCCTGGCCACGCCGATCTGGCTGGGCCACCCGTCGAGCATCTGTCAGCGCGTCCTGGAGCGGCTGAACGCGGACATGTCGGAGACCGATGACGACGGCCGGCCCCTGATGTACGGGAAGGTCGCGGCGCTGGCCGTGGTCGGCAACGAGGACGGCGCCCACAAGGTGAGCGCGGACGTCTTCCAGGGCTTCAACGACCTCGGTTTCTCGCTGGCGCCCTATGCCGTCACCTACTGGGTGGGCGAGGCGAAACAGGGCACCGACTACCAGGATCTGGACGAGACCCCCGAGTCCGTCGCCTCCGCCACCCACACCCTCGCCGTCAACGCCTTCCACCTGGCCGAGCTGCTCGCCGGCAAGCCCTATCCGGCACCCTGACACCCCCTCACCGGGCGGCCCCCGGCCAGAGCGAGGCGAGGCGGACCAGGCGGCGGAAGGACGTGAGATGAGCACGAAGGCGGGCGCCGGCAGATGGACGTGAGTGCCGCGGACATCGGATACGCCTGCATGGGCATCGGCGCGCTGCTCGCGGCGGTGCTGCCCCGCCTGGTGGCGCGCCAGCCCATGTCGATGCCGATGGTCTTCCTCGCCGTCGGCTTCCTCGTGTACCTGCTGCCGACCGGGCTGCCCGACCTCGACCCCTACGAGCACCGGGCGTGGCTGGAGCACCTCACCGAGGTGTGCGTCATCGTGGCCCTGATGGGCGCGGGTCTCGCGATCAACCGGCCGTTCGGCCGACGGTCCTGGTCCACCGCCTGGCGTCTGATCGGCATCACGATGCCGCTGACCGTCGTCGTCACCGCGCTCGTCGCCTGGGGCCTGGTGGACTGGCCGCCGGCCGTCGCCCTGCTTCTGGGCGCGGTGCTCGCCCCCACCGACCCGGTGCTCGCGGCGGAGGTACGGGTCGGTGAGCCGACGGACGCCGAGAACGACGAGGACGAGGTGCGCTTCGCCCTCACGGGGGAAGCGGGCCTCAACGACGGCTTCGCCTTTCCGCTGGTCATGGCCGCCCTCGCGATGTTCGCCGCCTCGCGGACGGGCTGGTCCGGCGACTGGGTGGGCCACTGGCTGTGGAGCGACGTGATCGTTCGCGTCACGGTCGGTGTGGCGGTGGGGCTGCTGGTCGGCCGGCTGCTGGGGTGGATGTTCTTCCGGGCCGGCTGGGAAGCGCTGCGGCTGTCCGAGCACCGGGAGGGGTTCGTCGCACTGGCGGCGACCTTCATCTCGTACGGCCTCACAGAATTGCTGCACGGCTACGGATTTCTCGCGGTGTTCACGACGGCCTGCGCGATCCGGGCCGCCGAGCGCGCCCACGGCTACCACGTGGTGATGCACACCTTCATGGAACAGGTGGAGCGGCTCCTCACCGCCGGTGTGCTGCTCCTCATCGGAGGGTTCATCGCCTGCGGCGGGCTCTCCGCACTCTCCTGGGGCAGCGCGGCGACCGCCGTCCTGGTGCTGCTCGTGATCCGCCCGCTCACCGGCTGGGTCGCGCAGCTGCGGGGCCGGACGACCCCCAGGGAACGCGTGGTGACCTCCTTCTTCGGCATCCGGGGCATCGGGTCCGTGTTCTACCTCGCGTACGCACTGGGGGAGGGGGACCTCCAGGCGTATCAAGAGGAACTGTGGGCGGTGGTGACGTTCATCGTCCTGCTGTCGGTGGTGCTGCACGGAACCGCGGCTTCACCTGTGCTCAGGCGCCTGGACAGGGTCGGCCGCCGCAACCGATGAGAGGGCGGCGGGAAAGCGGGGCCTATCCGTCCGGCGCAGGGGCACTCGGTTGGCGACAGGACGCCAACAAAGGGGAAATCGTGGAGATTTCGGGTCTCATCAGCGCTGTGGTGATCGGAATCGTCATCGGGATACTGGGGCGACTCGTCGTGCCCGGACGCCAGCGCATCGGCATCCTCTGGACGCTGGTCGTCGGCATCGTGGCGGCGTTGATCGGCACGGCTGTCGCGGCGGGTCTGGACGTGGCGGACACCGACGGCGTGGACTGGATCGAATGGCTCATCCAGATCGGTCTGGCGGCGCTGGGCGTTGCCGCGCTGAGCAAGGTGAAGCTGCGCTAGCGGCGGTACGTCGGCGGTGCCGAGAAGCAGGCCGGGGGAATCCCGGCCTGGTCAGACCTCGACGCCCGCCGCCTCCCAGGGGGTGGGGCCGGTGCCGTCGAGCCAGGCCCGCAGGTCGTCGCCGTTCACGCACACGATGCCGCACTGCTGCGCGTACTCCAGGGCGGGAGCGGTGAAGTCGCTCGTCGTGACGAGCGCCGCTATGTCGGCCTCGTGGACGGTGAAGCATGTCCCGCCGAAACGCTGCAGGTCCTGCGAGCCGACCTTGTTGTCGTCGCCGTAGCGCTTGCACTGGATGACGACGCGGAGCCCGTCAGGGGTGACGGCCAGGACATCGGCGCCCAAGTCGCAGGCGCCGCCGACCACTTCCACCTCGCGGCAGTCGTCACGGGCGCACAGCTCGGCTATGGCCTCCTCGAAGCCGTCGGGGTCGAGTTGCGTGAAGTCGTCCGGAGCGTCGAGGACGACCGTGGCCTCTTCCCCGTCCAACACCTCTGCCGCGGGGGCGGGTTGGGGAACGTCGAGCAGAAGCTCCCGCTCGGGAGGGCCCGCCGGTATCGGTTCGGGCTGCGCCCCGTCGTAGGTGGCCCTGGCGTCGAGGCTCTCGGAGGCTCGCTCGGCGGCCTCCTCCAGCGCCTCGGCCGCGCGGCGCGCGTATCTCGCGGCGGAGAAGCGCCGCCACCTGGAGCGGCACAGGTGCGCGGCCGCGACGGCCACCACGACGATCGAGCCCGCCCACAGCGGACGGCTCTTGACGATGTCCGCCGCGGTGCGGACCACGAACGCCAGGACGCACAGGATGATCGCGAGCAGGACGAAGAACAGGGCGGTCGCCCGCAGATTGAAGCGTCGCTCACGGTCGGCACGTCGAACCGGGCGCGTGGGTACGGTCATTGTTCTCCCTCACGGAGGACGACAACGAAGATCACTTGTCTCCGTGTGCCCAAGATCAACGACCTGAAGATCCCTCGATGCCATGCCTGCGGGTGCGCTCCGCGTGCCGCCTGCCTCGGTCGCTCCTAGGCTGGTGTCCTCGGGGCTGTCACGGAGGTACCGCATGCCCCGACCCGTCTGGTCAGGCGCGATCTCGTTCGGCCTGGTCACGATCCCGATCAAGGTTCTGCCCGCCACCGAGAACCACAGCATCAGCTTCCACCAGTACCACTTGGAGGACATGGGCCGGGTTCGTACGCGGAAGATCTGTGACCTCGACGGCAAGCAGCTCACGAACGCCGAGATCGGCAAGGGCTATGAGGTCAGCAAGGACACGATCGTCGCGGTCACCGACGACGAGCTCGACGAGATGCCCCTCCCGACCGCGAAGGCGATCGAGATCGCCGGCTTCGTGCCCTATGAATCGATCGACCCGATCAGGATCGGCGAGGGGTACTACCTGCAGGCCGACGGACAGGTCGCGAACAAGCCCTACACGCTGCTGCGCAAGGCTCTGGAGCGCAACAGCAAGGCCGCCGTCGCCAAGTTCGCCTGGCACGGGCGGGAGCGCCTCGGCCTGCTGCGCGTGCAGGACGACGTGATCCTGCTGCACGCCATGAAGTGGGACGACGAGGTCCGCAGTCCCCAGGAACTGGCACCCAAGGCGATCGACCTGGACGACGACGAGATCGACCGGGCGATCCTCCTCATCGACTCCATGACCACGGACGGCATCGCGGGCCAGGAGTGGGCCACCGACCGCTACACCGAAGCCCTGGAACAGGTCATCGAGGCGAAGGCCGGAGGCAAGAAGCCGCCCAAGCCGGACGAGGAGGAAGCGCCGGCCGGGCAGGTCCTCGACCTGATGGCCGCGCTCCAGGAGTCCGTGCAGAAGGCTCAGTCGTCCCGGGGCGAGACCGGCAAGGACGCCACCGTCCACGAGATGCCCAAGAAGAAGACGGCGGCCGCCAAGAAGGCCACAAAGAAGACGGCGGCCAAGACCTCCGCGGCCAAGTCTTCGGCCACCAAGACCTCGGCGGCGAAGAAGACCGCCGGCAAGAAGGCGGCCGGTACGAAAGCGACCGCCAAGAAGACCACCGCCAAGAAGGCGACCGCCCAGAAGACTGCCGCGAGAAAGCCGAGGCGCACCGCCTGAGCCGCGGGCCCTCGGTCCGCGGGGCCCAGGCGGTCAGGGGCTCGACGGCGCCAGATGCGCGCGCTCACCCTGCGGGCCGAACAGGGCGAGCAGCTCCGCGGGCCGGCTGTCGGCACTGCCGATCCAGTGCGGTACGCGGGTGTCGAACTCCGCGGCCTCGCCCTCGCCGAGCCGGAACTCCTGCTCGCCGAGCACGAACCTGACCTGTCCGTTGAGGACGTAGAACCACTCGTACCCCTCGTGCGTCTGGAGGCTCGAGGTAGGCGCCCGGCCTGCGGGCGGGTAGATCACCTTGTACGCCTGGATGCCCCCGGCGCGCCTGGTCAGCGGCACCATCACCAGGCCGGAGTGCCGCACCGGCCGCAGATGGACGCGGGGGTCGCCGGTGGGCGGCGCCGCGACGAGATCGTCGAGCGGGACGCCGTGCGCCCGCGCCAGGGGCAGCAACTGTTCCAGCGTGGGGCGCAGCTTGCCGTTCTCCAGACGGGACAGGGTGCTCGCCGTGAGGCCGGTCTCGTCCGCCAGTGCCGCCAGTGTGGCGCCCCGCGCCTGGCGCAGGGCCCGCAGCCGCGCCCCGACCCCGGCCAGGACGTCTCCTGTGGGGTTGCTGCCGCTGTCCGTGGTGTTCATGCCCCGATCATGCGGATCCGCAACTTTTCTTGCAAGGGTGGAAGGGCGCTGCCGAAGCTGTCGGTACATCACCGGCGGCAAGGCGCGCATCGCTTCGCGCCCGGTACGTCGGCCGACGAAGGGGAGCTGGATGGATTCCACCGAAGACCGCAGGGCCGTGGCTGACACGGCCGCCGGGGACGACCAGGAGCACGGCGCGGCGGACGAGAACGCCGCACAGTTCTGGGAGCGGCACTACCGCTCCCGGCGCCCCGGAGCGGCACGCGTCAACCCGCTGCTCGCCGAGACCGTCTCAGGACTGAACCCCGGCACCGCCCTGGATCTGGGCTGCGGCGGGGGTGGTGACGCCATCTGGCTCGCCCGGCGGGGCTGGCGGGTCACCGCCGTGGACATCTCCACCACCGCCGTCGAGCGCGTGCGGGAACGCGCCCGGGAGCTCGGCATCGCGGACCGGGTCACCGCCGAACAGCACGACCTGGCCGAGAGCTTTCCCGCCGGGCGCTTCGACCTCATCTCCGCCCAGTACTTCCACACCCCGCTGCAGCTGCCCCGCGCCCGGGTCCTGCGCACCGCCGCGCGTGCCCTGCGGCCAGGTGGGTTCCTGCTGATCGTCGATCACGGCTCCACCGCGCCCTGGTCGTGGAACCAGGACCCGGACATCCACTACCCCACCCCTGCCGCGATCGCCGCCGAACTCGATCTCGACCCGGCGCGCTGGTCCGTTCTGCGCGCCGACATGCCCGAGCGCCGGGCCACCGGACCCGCCGGTGAGAGCGCCACCGTCGTCGACAACGTGCTGCTCGTCCAGCACGCCCGCGTACCTCACGCCCCCGTACAGCACGTCGGAACGGAGTGACCCGATGTCCGACAGCGAGAAGGACACCCTGAGAGGAGTCCTCGATCACCTGCGGAACTCGGTCGCGAACAAGGTGGCGGACGTGCCGGAGCCGCAGGTCCGGACGGCCATGGTGCCCTCGGGCACCAGTCTTCTCGGGCTGCTCAAGCACCTGGCGTGCGTCGAACGCTTCTACTTCCTCGGCGAGGACGCCGGCGACTGGCCCGCGACCCTGCGGCCGACGGCCAAGGACTCCGTCGAGGGCCTGCTCGCCGACTACCGGGAGACGGTCCAGCGGGCGAACCAGGTCATCGCCGCCTGCCTGGACCTGGCGGGGCCCGCCCCACGCGCCCGGCGCCGAGGGGCGGCGCCGTCCATGCGCTGGGTCCTGGTGCACATGATCGAGGAGACCGGCAGGCACGCCGGTCACGCCGACATCCTCCGCGAACAGATCGACGGGTCCACCGGCCGCTGACCGCACCCGGCCCACGACCCGCCGATCAACCGCCCGCGCCCCGGACTCAGACCGGTTCGGGCTGGGGTTCCGGTTGCTGCGCCGGCACGGCCTTCGGCTCCCACAGCTTGGTGGTCCGTACATAACCCTGGACCACCGAGAGCATCGCAAGGACGAGAAGCGGACCGAATATCCACGGGTGCTTGGCCATCTGCATCGGCAGAAAGCGATAGGACACCAGAAGCAGCGCGAACACCATCGTGCCGTACGCGACGAGCTGGATTCCCGCTCGGTCCCAGCCACGGGCGAGCGAGCGCAGCGCCGCGTCGATCGTGAACGCGAACACCACACCGGCGATGATGTCCACGCCGTAGTGGTAGCCGAATCCCAGCGTCGCGCCGAGCGTGGCGACCAGCCAGAACACGCCCGCGTAGCGCAGGGCTCGTGGGCCCTTGCGGGAATGGATGAAGATCGTGGTGGCCCACGCCGTGTGCAGACTGGGCATGCAGTTGCGCGGGGTGATCTCGTCGAACGGCATCGATTCCGGGGTGGCGAGCGGCGGCGGCGTGTGGGGCCACAGGTTGGCCAGGGCCCAGTGCTCGCCACCGGTGCCGAAGGCGCCGTCGCCGTAGGTGAAGATCGGCCCGACCACCGGGAAGATCATGTAGATGGCCGGTCCGACCAGGCCGATCACCAGGAACGTACGCACCAGATGGTGGGCCGGGAAGCGGCGCTCGACCGACACGTTGCGCAGTTGGTACAGCGCCACGATGACCGCGGCCACCGCGAGCTGGATGTAGACGTAGTCGAGCACGTGGGCGCCGACGGACCCGGTGGCCGAGACCATCCGGCCCACCACCCATGAGGGGTTGCCCAGTGCGTGGTCCGCGGTGGCCACGTACTGGTCGAGTACCGCGGGGCGGGTCTTCGACGTGATGAGCAGCCAGGTGTCGCCCGTCTTGCGGCCGGCCACGAGGAGCAGGCTGAGGCCGATGCCCTTCAGCAGCAGGACACGTTCCTGTCCGGTGCGGCGCGTGAAGGCGATGACCGCACAACCCAAGATCACCCACAACGCGCCGTTGCCGAACATCATCTTGGCGTCGACTGCCCATCGCACCAGGAAGAAGACGACATCGATGCCGACCGCGACACCCAGCGCGATGAACCGCTGACGCCAGGTGAACACCACCATCATCAACGCCATGCCCGCGTACAGCAGAGGCCCTGACTTGGGGGCGAAGATCACCTCACGCGCCTGGTTCGTGATCGGCCCGGCCACGCCGTAGTGGCGCGCGGCGATCTCCAGCGCGACGAGGAACCCGAGGGCCACCACGGCCGCCGCGGTCCACGCCAGCGCGCGTGGCCGGCGCCACGCAGCGAGCACTGACCTGTAATCGATGCGCGAAGAGCTTCGCGATTCTCTAGATATCAATTGTTTTGGCCGTTTTGTTAGTTGCGGGTAATAGCTCACTCTTCGTGCTGGAAAGCGTTGTTTCCTGGTGAAGTATGGGCGATCAGGGCACTCGTCGTGAGTTCGATCATGTTAGCGGAGCAGTACGGAAGACGGGACATAAGAGTTTCCCCCCTCTTCAACCCCGCCTTCAACATCCGCTCCCAGAAGGCTACTTCTTGGTCTATACCAGCAACCGCTGCCCCAGTATCCTCATGCGTGCCAGTGGCACACCACCCCCACCCAGGTTGCGTGCTGGCGCGGGCGAACACCCACCGAACTCTGCCCCAGCAGCCGGGTGACCTCCCCCTTCGCCGCCTCCAGGAGGATCACGGTGAAAGTTCGCACCAGAAGCTCGGCGATCATCGGCACGCTCTGCCTCGTCGCCTCTCTCGCCTTGGCCAACGCATCCGCCGACGAGCCCACCCCACGACAGGCCCCGACGGTCGCACTCAAGAAAGTGACCACGGCCACGAACCCGACCGCGGGCACCGCCGGACCCGGCGGCACGGTCTGGCTGGCCGAACGCGCGGGCACCGTACGGGCCTTGGACCGCAACGGCCTGGGAAAGCCCGTCCTCGACATATCCAAGGAGACGACCACCGACGGCGAACGCGGCCTGCTGGGCATCGCGTTCGACAAGAAGTTCGCGCACTTCTACATCTCCTACACCAACCTCGAAGGCACCAGCACGGTGGACGAGTTCGCCGTACGGCACGGCAAGATCCGGCTCGACACCCGACGCACCGTCCTCACGCAGCCACAGCCCTACCCGAACCACAACGGCGGCGACATCAAGATCGGCCCCGACGGCTATCTCTACGTCGCGTTCGGCGACGGCGGCGCGGGCGGCGACCCGCACGGAAACGGCCAGAACCTCGACACCCTGCTCGGCAAGCTGCTGCGCATCGACCCCCGAGGCGGCGAGCCGTACGCGATCCCGCGGGACAACCCGTTCGTCGACGACCCGAAGGCCAGGGACGAGATCTGGGCGTACGGGCTGCGCAATCCGTGGCGGTTCTCCTTCGACGCCGGCACGGGCGACCTGCTGATCGGTGACGTCGGCCAGAGCGCGTGGGAGGAGATCGATTGGGCCCCGGCGAACAGCAAGGGCGGCGAGAACTACGGCTGGTCCCAGATGGAGGGTACCCACCCCTTCAGGGGCGGCACGGAACCCGCCGACCACGTGCCGCCGGTCCACGAGTACGACCGCACCGGCCTCGGCTGCTCGGTCACCGGTGGATACGTCTACCGGGGCAAGGCCATCCCGGAACTCAGGGGCCAGTACGTGTTCAGCGACTACTGCGACGGCACCATCCGCTCCCTGCGGATGCAGAACGGCAAGGTGACCGGCGTGAACGACCTCGGAGTCAGCGCCGGGGAGGTCGTCTCGTTCGTGCAGGGAGGCAACGGCGAGCTGTACGTGCTCGACATCGGCGGCAGCGTCTATCGCATCGCTCGCGGGTAGGTCCTGCCTCGCAGGCCACGCGGCAGAGCCGTCCGGGAGGGTGTGAGCACGCCCGCCCGGACGGCGTCAGGACGAGCGTGCTGCCGTGCTGCCGGATTTCGGTGGCAGAGTGGAAGAGCTTGTTCCGTCGCCGCCCAGGGAAGGTAGTCCCCGCATGCGCCTGCTGCTCATACGCCATGGCCAGACCCCGTCCAACCTCAAGCACCTTCTGGACACCGGGGTCCCGGGCCCGGCGCTGACGCCGCTGGGGCAGGACCAGGCGGCCGCGCTGCCGGAGGCGCTGGCGGCGGAGAAGATCGATGCCCTGTACGTCTCCACGCTGCTGCGCACCCAGGTGACGGCCGCGCCGCTCGCCGCCGCGACGGGTCTCGAGCCGCGGATCAGGGACGGCATCCGGGAGCTGTCCGCCGGGGACCTCGAGATGCGGGGCGACCAGGAGGCCGCCGCCGTCTACATGTCCACCGCTTTCGCCTGGTCCGCAGGCGACGTCGAGCGCCGGATACCCGGCGGTGAGAACGGCGTGGAGGCTCTGGGACGCTTCGACGCCGTCGTCGCGGAGGCTGCCGCGACGGGAGCCGAGACGGTGGCGCTGGTCAGCCACGGTGCCGTGATCCGTACGTGGGTGGCGGCCCGGGCGGTCAACGTCGACGTGGAGTACGCGGCGAACCACCCGCTGGCCAACACCGGCGTGGTGATCCTCGAAGGGTCACCCGACGAGGGCTGGCAGGCCCTGGTGTGGGAGGGGCGCCCGCTGGGCCCCGAAGGCGAGGCACCCGAGGACAGCGGTCCGACGGGAGAGGCACCCGTGCCGGTGGCCTGAGACACGGAGGGGCGTGAACTCACCGCCCGCCGTGCGACCCCGCCCCAGTGGCTTGCCCGGCGGGCGCGGGGGCGCGAGTGACCGTACGGTGGCCGAAGGCGTTCCCGAGGACGCTGTGGGTGGGCCCGTCTCCGTTCGCACGTGACGGGCCCGCCCCTTTTCTTGCGTGCGGTGCTCGGCTCACGCGCGGCGCGCGGCCCAGACGGTGCGCTCGGTGCGGAGCGCGAGGTCGCCGCGCCGCAGGACGCTGAGCGGGCCGTCGGTGTCGAGCAGGTGGTCGAGGGAAGCGCGGTCCTCGGCCGTCAGCGCCTGGGCGCCGGCACGCAGGCGCTTGAGGCTGCTCAGTGCGTACCGGCCGACCGCCGGGCTGCGGGAGCCGTCGACGTGCACGCTGATCGTGCGCTCGGCCTCGACGGAGAACCCGGCGGCCGCCAGCTTGGGTCCCCAGTCCGCGCCGCGGTGCGGCACGTGCTCGGCTGCTTGATGATCGAGCGCGGCGTGGCAGCGCTCTTCGAGGCCGGGCCGGTCGGCCGGGGCGTCGGCGGGAAGGAAGCGCGGGAAGCCCGCCAGCTCGACGACGGCGAACAGACCACCGGGCGCGAGCAGGTCATGGGCCATGCGCAGGGCGCGGTCGGGGTCGGCCATGTGGTGCATCGACGCCGACGCCCACACCAGCTCGGGCCGGCCGAGGTCGGGCCAGTCCGCGTCGAGATCGGCCGCCACCGTGCGCACCCGGTCGGCCGTGCCGAGTTCCTCCGCCTTCGCTCCCAGCCGGTGCAGATGATCGGCCGACGCGTCGACGGCGGTCACCTGCGCCTCGGGGAAACGGGCCAGCAGAGCGAAGGTGCCCGCGCCGGTCCCGCACCCCAGGTCCACGATGTGCCGCGGCGTCTGCTCGACGGGCAGCCACGCGGTGATGGACGCGATGTGCTCGGCGAGCGCCTCCGCGTCCAGATCGAGGATCTCGGCCTGGCTGTCGGAGTCCGGTGCGTGGTGTGAGTGGTCGGCGCCGTGGTGGCCTGCGTGCGAGGGAGCGTGGTTCATGCCGACGACGCTAGGCGCCTCATGCGCTTGGGGCAGCAAGTATCCCGGGGTGCGCAAGAAGCTGGCGCGCTGCGCTGCGTTACGCGCAATCCGGCATGCCCCTCGCGTCTCGCCTCAGGCCGGAATGTCACGGGCCGGAGCGCTGGTCGTCGTCCTTGACGGCCTCGTCCGCCTTCTCCGCGTCGTCCGCCTTCTCCGCGCGCTGATGACCACGGCGGGCGTCGCGGTCGAAGATGCCCAAGATTTCGCACGGTCCACCCTCGGCGCCGATGGCGTGCGGAAGCATCGTGGGGAACTCCGCGGCCTGGTTGGTCTCGACGCGGAAGCGCCGGTTGCCCAGCAGCAGGACCGCCGTGCCGGACAGCACGACGAGCCATTCGCGGCCGGGATGCGCGCGCATGCGGGCGGGGTTGTCGGGCGGCGGGTTCGTCATCCGCTGACGTACGACGCTCATGCCGGGTTCCGCCTTGATCGGCCAGCGCATGAGTCCGTGGGCCGCGTCGATGGTCGGGCTGGCGATGACGTCGTCGGTGGCGGTCTCGACGAGTTGGTCCAGGGAAGTGTCCAGGGCCCGGGCGAGGGTGACGAGCTGGTCAAGGGCCAGACGGCGCTGGCCGTTCTCGATGCGGCTGAGCGTGGACTGGCTGACGGAGGCGCGGGTGGCCAGTTCCTCCAGGGACCAGCCCTGTGCCACCCGCAGGGCACGGATGCGTTTGCGCACCAGGCTGTCCATCTCGCCATTGTCTTGCGTCATGGGCAACATCGTATGCCCTGGCCGCAAGGCATGCCTATCTTCGTGACGTAGCCCTGAACCGCTGGGGGTTGCGGGAAGCACGTGCAAGGAGGGGGCGCACCGCCATGCCCGCGAGTAAGGCCGACGTGGCCGCCGCCGACGCCGAGTCGATCCTCGCCGTCACACGGCGCGGCGCCGCCCGCATTTGAGCCCCTCCGCCGCACCTCCTGATACCGCGGCCCTCCAGCCCACCGTCGCACGGCGCCGCGTGCGGGCTGCGGCCCTACCCCTTCGCGCCCCTCGTCCGATCCGGCACTGATCCTGCACGCCCGCGGACGCCCCTTGACGCTCGCCCTTGGAGAGGAACCCATGAACACGAACCACCCCCAGCCCCCACAGCCGGGCGCTGCCGCTCCACCCGCCGATCCCGCCGATCCCGCCGGCGCCCCCGGCGTTGGGGCGCCGGACGCGCGGCAGCGCCGCACGATCCTGATCGCTGTCTGCATCGCCCTGATGGCCGTGAT
The DNA here is from genome assembly GCF_040682375.1 of Streptomyces sp. NPDC051214. Taxonomy (NCBI): domain Bacteria; kingdom Bacillati; phylum Actinomycetota; class Actinomycetes; order Kitasatosporales; family Streptomycetaceae; genus Streptomyces; species Streptomyces sp. NPDC051214. Next base: position 65,066 of record NZ_JBFBAT010000016.1, on the reverse strand, counting down.
CGCCTCGGTGTCCGGGCTCAACGTCGCCCAGCCCGACCTCGCCATCGCCTTCGGCGCCTCGCAGAGCACCATCTTGTGGATCATCAACATCTACACCCTCAGTCTGGCCGCCCTGCTCCTGCCGCTCGGCGCGCTCGGTGACCGCTGGGGCCGCAAGCCCATGCTGCTCACCGGGCTGACCGTCTTCGGCATCGCCAATGTGGTGGCCGGTCTCGCCCCGTCGGCCGAAGTGATGCTGGGCGCACGCCTGTTCAGCGGAGTCGGCGCGGCGATGATCATGCCCATCACCCTGGCCGTCATCACCTCCACGTTCCCCGCCGAGGAACGCGGGCGGGCCATCGGCGTATGGACCGGCGTGGCCGGAGGCGGCGGCATCCTGGGCATGTTCCTCTCCGCCGCGCTGGTGGACGTGGCGAGCTGGCGCTGGCTCTTCGTCCTGCCGATCGTGCTAATCGTCGTCGCCCTCGCCATGGCGCTGCGGTCCGTTCCCAACTCCCGCGACGAGTCAGTGCGCAGCTTCGACACCGTCGGCGCGCTGACCTCCGTCGTCGCGGTGGTCGGGCTCATCTTCGTGCTGCAGGAGGGACCCGAGCGGGGCTGGACCGCCCCCGCGACCTTGCTCGGCCTCGTCGTGGGTGCCGCGGCCGCCGTCGGATTCGTGGCCTGGGAACTGCGCCGCCGGGACGCGGCGCTCCTGGACGTGCGCCTGTTCGCCGAGCGCTCGTTGGGCGGCGGCTCGATCACGCTTCTCGTGGTCTTCGGTGTCCAGGCAGGCATCTTCGTCGTGCTCTTCCCGTTCTTCCAGGCCGTGCTCGGCGGGTCGGGCCTGCTGTCCACGCTGGCGCTGATGCCCATGGCCGTGCTGATGATGGCGGCCTCGGGCCTCGCCCTCAAGCTGGCCACGCGAATCGGCGCACGCTCGACCATGGCGGCGGGCATATTGCTGGCCGGGGCCGGTCTCGCACTCATGGCCCTCTTCGTCTCCGTCGACGGCGGCTACCTCTCCGTCCTTCCCGGCATGCTCGCCATGGGCACCGGCATGGGCCTGTCGATGACGCCCTCGACCGAGGCCATCACCACGTCCCTGCCGCGCGAGCACCAAGGCGTGGCCTCCGCACTCAATGACGTCACACGGGAGTTCGGCACCGCGCTCGGCGTGGCCCTGCTCGGCGCGCTGCTCTCCGCCGGCTACCGCGGCGCCATCGACGACCGGCTCGACGGCGTGCCCGACGGTGTCGCCGACACCGCACGCGAGGGTGTCGCCAACGCCATCGGGGCGGCGGACGGCTCCGGCGCCCGCGCACAGGCGCTGGTGCGCGCTGCCCAGGAGTCGTTCGTCGATGGCTGGCAGCAGGCCATGTGGGCGGGCGTCGGCGTCATGGCCGTCCTGTTCCTCTTCATCCTGGCGAGAGGGCCGCGGCGCCCGGGGAGTTGAGCGGGGCCGTCGGGCGTGAGGGGTCAACACGCTGCCTCCGCGCCGCACTCAGGGCCGGGAAAGGGGGCCCATCCGGGAAATCCCAACTGAAGGAGTGATCTATGCGCTCGCAGGAGTGACGCTCCTTGCTGGGGCGCCGACCGAGTTGTGACCATCGCGGGATGAACGGACAGAAGCGGAAGGCCGAGTTGGATGGCGTCGCCGAGACGACGCTATGGACGTTGCACCACCGCGCTCTGGCCGCGAAAGATCCTGGCTCGGCTCTGCGGGACCCGAAGGCGATCGAGGTGATCGACGCCGTCGACTATCCCTTCGAGGGGCGGTTCGGCACCGGAAACTGGGGCTTTGCGCAGGGGATGGCAGTACGGGCGCGCTGTTACGACCGCGAGGTGGGACGTTTCCTCAAAGACCATCCGGACGGCACGGTCGTCTCGCTCGGTGAGGGTCTGGAGACGCAGTTCTGGCGGGTGGACAACGGCAGGGTGCGCTGGCTCGGGGTGGACCTGCCCGAGGTCGCGGAGCTGCGCCAGCGGCTGCTGCCGGACGCGCCACGCCACCGCACTCTGCCCTGTTCGGCCACCGACATGCGGTGGATGGACGAAGTGGATGCCTCGCGCGGGCTGTTGATCATCGCTCAGGGGATGCTGATGTACCTCCCGAGAGATGAGGTCCACCGGCTCATCGAGGCCTGCGCCGCCCGATTCCCGCAGGCGGATCTTGTGTTCGACACCCCGCCCGCCTGGATGGCCGCCCGCACCGAAGCCGGCCGCTGGAAGTACCCCGCCGGATACCGCCCGCCGCCCATGCTCTGGGGGATGACGCCGACGGAACAGCGCGAGTTGCGCACGGTCCACCCCAACATCACCGCCGTGCGGGCCGTGCGCGAACCACGGGGCCGGGGATTCCTCTGCGGATGGCTCCTGCCGCTGGCCAACTTCCTTCCTGCGATCCGTACGCGAAAACCACTCTGGGTCACGCGCGTGTCGTTCGGCCCGACGAATCAGCCCCAAGGAGTCACCCGATGACCGAACGCCTGGAAGCCGCGCGGGAGCAGGCCCACCTGTGGCCCCCGCGAACATCGCCCCAGGCGCGGGTCGGCGAACGGCCGCCGCCGGTGCCGGAGCAGCGCGCGGTCCTCGTGGAGGGCAGCACGCTGCGCCTGCGGGAGTTCCTGCCCGGCGACGTCGAGGGCGTGCTCGGCATCTTCGGCGACCCCCGTACGACCCGGGAGTTCGGTATGCCGCCTTTCCGGCACGCCGACGCCGCGGCGCTGGTCGAGCAGGCACGGGCGGGAGCCCGGCGGACCCCCCGCACGCACTACCGCCTGGGCGTCAGCGAGATCGCCACGGGTGAGCTGATCGGCTCGGCGAAGCTGATCGTCGAGGACCAGTCGGGCGAGGGCGGAATGGTCCGCGTCGGCTACCGCAGCGCGGAGGTGGGTTTGGCCCTGCGTGCCGACCGGGTCAGCGTGGGCCACAGCGTCGAGATCGGCTTCCTGCTGGGCGTCCTTGGCTTCGACCGGCTCGGCCTGCACCGCGTGTGGTCGGGCTTCATGCCCTCGAACGTCGCCGCGCAGCGGGCCATCGAGAAGGCCGGCATGGTCCGCGAGGGGCGGCTGCGCCACTACGGCCATGTGGACGGCGTGTGGCACGACATCGTCCAGTACTCGATTCTCGAGGACGACTGGAAGGCCCTGCGCGGCCGCTGAGCGCGCGGTTCACCACGCTTCTTTCGTACGTGGCGACGAATGCCTGCGGCCAACGTGCTTCCCCGTACGAACGTCAGTGACAGTCACCCTCTTAACCTGAGGTGGTGATCAGTGACGTGCCCGCGAACCTTCGCACGAGCCTTGCCCGCGTGCTCGAGGACTTCAGTCCCGCCCTGCTCGATCTCGTGCACGGCAGCCCCGGACCGGCCGACGCGGTCGGCGGGGTCGTCATCCACGACCCGGGGGACGCGGTGGCGTACCCGCCGTGCGCCATCGTCCTTGGCGTCGGCGTCTATGGGGCGAAGGAGATCGCCCGGCTCCTGTGCGAGCTCGGCGAGCACGGTGCGGCGGCCCTGGTGGTGCGCGGCCCGGTGGAGCGGGACGAGGCGCTGGCCGAGGCGTCGGCGGCCTCCTCGGTGGCCTTGATCAGCCTCACCCAGGGCGCCTCCTGGTCGCAGCTCACGGAGCTCCTGCGGACGCTGCTCACCGAAGGAGACATCGGTGAGGCGGGGGTCGAGTCGCTCGGGGGAGTCCCTTCGGGCGATCTGTTCGCGCTGGCCAACGCCGTCGCGACCCTGCTGGACGCGCCGATCACGATCGAGGACCGTCGCCAGCGCATCCTGGCCTTCTCGGGCCGTCAGGACGAGGCCGACCAGTCGCGCGTCGCCACGATCCTGGCCCGCCAGGTGCCGGACCGCTATCTGCGGATCCTGGAGAGCCGGGGCGTCTTCAGCGAGCTGTACCGCAGCGACCGCCCGGTGCACATCGCCCCGGCGACGGTCGAGGAGGGGGAGACGGCCATCCCGCGGGTGGCCGTCGCGGTGCGTGCCGGTGACGAGTTCCTGGGTTCGGTGTGGGCCGCGGTCGAGGAGCCGCTGACCCCCGACCGTGAACAGGCGTTCCAGGACGCGGCGAAGCTCGTCGCCCTGCACCTGCTGCGCCACCGGGCGGGCGCCGACGCGCAGAACCGGCTGCGGGCCGACCTCGTGAGCACGGTGCTCGAAGGCGGTACGGGCACGGTGGACGCCCTGGACCGGCTCGGTCTGGTCAAGGAGCCCACGGTGGTGATGGCCATGGGCGTCGCCGGGGAGAAGGGCGATCACGCTCAGCTCGCGGCGGAACGCCAACGGCTGACCAGCGCCCTGGGCATCCACCTCAACGCGGTGCAGCCGCGATCGGCGCTCGCGCTCCTCGGTGACGTGGCCTACGCCGTGGTCCCGGTGCCGGCGGACCCCGTGGCGGGCCGGGAGCGTGCGGAGCAGATCGCGGCCAACTTCGTGGAGCGGGCCGGCAAGAGGTCGCGGGTGGTGATCGGCGTCGGCTCGGTGGCGACCGACCCGTCGGCGCTGGGCCGCTCACGCACCAGGGCGGACCGCGCGCTGCGTGTGCTCATGAGCGACCTGGGCAGCAGGCGGGTGGCCTCGATCGGCGACGTGTACATCGACGCGCTGCTCCTCGACCTGAGGGATCTGGCCGCGGTGCAGGGGGACGAACTGCTGAGCCCGGTGGCCCGGCTGGTGGAGTACGACGCCAGGCACCGCTCACATCTGGTGGAGACGCTGCGCGCGTGGCTGGACGCCTTCGGCGACATCATCGCCGCGTCGGCGCACGTGTTCGTCCACCCCAACACCTTCCGCTACCGCATCCGACGGGTCGCCGAGGTGGCGCAGGCCGATCTGCAGGACCCGTCGGTGCGGTTCGCGCTCATGCTGCAGCTGCGGTTGATGCGCTCCCCGGGCCCGGACGCGCGAGAGTAGGACGGGAGCACGCGGGCCGGCCGAGCGCCGCTACAGCTGGATCCATTCCTTGGCCGTGGTCACCCGCTCAAGGATCTCGTCGAGCGGTTCGACGCCCAGTCCCGGCCCGGTGGGGACGTCGAGGTGGCCGTCGGCCAGCTCGAAGGGCTCGGTGATGTCCGTGGCGAAGTAGCGGCTGGATCCCGACGTGTCGCCGGGGAGGGTGAAGCCGGGCAGCGCGGCAAGCGCGACGTTGGCGGCGCGGCCGATCCCGGTCTCCAGCATGCCTCCGCACCACACCGGGACGCCGTGGGCCACGCACAGGTCGTGGATGGCCTTGGCCTCCAGGTAGCCGCCGACCCGGCCCGGCTTGACGTTGATGATCGATCCCGCGCCCAGGGTGATGGCCGCGGCGGCGTCCTCGGCGGACTCGATCGACTCGTCCAGGCACACGGGCGTACGCAACTGCTTGGCGAGCGTGGCGTGCTGGACCAGGTCGTCGTCCGCCAGCGGCTGCTCGATGAGCAGGAGGTCGAAGGCGTCCAGCTTGGCGAGCTGGCGGGCGTCGGCCAGGGTGTAGGCGGCGTTGGCGTCCACCTGGAGCAGCAGGTCGTCGCCGAAGCGTTCGCGCACCGCGCGGACCGGCTCGATGTCCCAGCCCGGCTCGATCTTGAGCTTGATGCGTACGTAGCCTTCGTCGATGAACCCGCCGACGGCGTCGAGGAGTTCGGGGATCGAATTCATGATGCCGACCGAGACACCGCACGGAACGCGCTCGCGGTCGGCGCCGAGGTAGGACCCGAAGGACTGCCCGGTGGCGCGCAGTTGGGCGTCGAGGACGGCCGTCTCCAGGGCCGCCTTGGCCATCTTGTGGCCCTTGAAGGGCTTCATGGCGCGCTTGACCGCGTGGGCGTCCGCCACGGCGGGCAGCGCCGGGATCAAGAAGCGGCGCAGCACGTCGGCCGCTCCGTCGACGTACTCGGAGCAGTAGCGCGGTTCGGACATGGCGACGCACTCGCCCCAGCCCTCGCTGTCGGGCGTGACCACGCGGACGAGCAGGACGTCGCGTGCGGTCTCGACTCCGAACGAGGTGCGGAACGGCGCCCGCAGGGGCATCGCGATCCGGCGCAGTTCAATTCCGTTGATCTTCATGCTGCTCATGCTCATGGGCTCCTGGAGGAGTGGTTCGGGCGTCACGCGGTGGTGGCGCGCGTGACGACGTAGAAACTGCGGTCGTGGAAGCCGGTGACGCGGGCGCCGTCGGCCAGGAGACCGCCGAGCACGTCGCGCATCGCGAGACGCCACGCCTTGGCCGCGCCGGGGTCGGTGCGACGCAGTCCCTCGATGTCCGGCGGAACCTGGACCAGCAGGGTCGCGGCGTCGGTGCGGCCGACGACGGGCAGGCCGTCGCGCACGGACAGCGCGATCGCGGCGTCGTCGGGGACCGGCACGGACACGGGGCGCGAGGCTGCGGCGGCGACCGCCGCGGCATCGTTCAACTCCCAGGCGACGAGCGCCCGGTCGGTGTCGTCACCGCCGTTGATCACGTCGTCCATCGGTCCGTAGAAGCTGGTGAGGTACTCCACCGGCCGCCCGCCCAGCTTGGTCAGGTTGAAGTGGGCGTTGCGCCGCACCAGCGGGTCGTAGGTCCAGGTGATCCGTCGCAGCCCACGTTCCAGGGCCCACTCGCGCTGATGGAGCTTGAGGGCCAGGCCCGCCCGGCGGCCGGGCAGGGCGCCGGTGACGTGCGAGTGCAGGGCCTCGCCGACCGGGGCCGCGAAGAAGGCGACGGACGCGCCGACCAGTTGGCCGTCGTCGAAGGCTCCGGCGACGTAGTTGCCGGCGTGGGACAGGGCCCGCATCTGCTCGACGCCCATGGGGGAGGCGCCGGGGGAGCTGCCCCAGATCTCCTCGAACAGGGCGTTGGCGCCCTCCAGCGCACGCAGGTCGTGCAGTTCCCGGACGACGAGGCCGGGCGCTGCGGGCGGCTCGGTCACGGTGTCGGCGCTCATCGGGCGACCTCCTCGACGAGGGCGGCCAGCAGGCGGGCGCGGGGGACCATCTCGGCGACGATCAGGTGCTCGTGATCGGCGTGCGCCCCGCCGCCCACCGCGCCCAGGCCGTCGAGGGTGGGACAGCCGAGACCGGCGGTGAAGTTCCCGTCGGACGCTCCGCCGACCGCCGCCGACGACAACGGCTCGAGCCCGAGCTGCGCGCCGAGGCGATGGGCCCGCTCGAACAGCTCGGCGGAGGACGTCAGCTCCAGCGGCGGCCGGTTGGGGCCACCGAGCACGTCGAGGCGTGCTCCGGGCACCGTGGGCTTGAGCGCACGCATCGCCGCGTCCACCCGTTCCTGCGCACTGAGGGTCGGGACGCGGACGTCCACCGAGACGCGTGCCTCCGCGGGCACCGTGTTGGTCGTCGTGCCGGCACCGACCACCGTGGGGACCACGGTGGTGCGCCAGTCCTGCGGGGCCCCGACGTTGATCTCCTCGGCCAGTCCCTCGAGGGCGAGGATCAGATGCGCGGCCTCCACCGCCGCGTTGATGCCCTTCTCCGGCTCAAGGCCGGAGTGGGCCGCCTTGCCGTGCACCACCAACTCGTAGGCGGAGGTGCCCTTGCGGGCCGTCTTCAGCGCGCCGCCGTCGGCCGCGGCCTCGAGGACGAAGGTCGCCGCGCACTGCCGCGCCGCCTCCTCGATCAGCGGCCTCGACGCGTCCGAACCGACCTCCTCGTCGCCGGTCACCAGGACGCAGACCCCCTCCAGGGAGGGCAGCGAGGCCAGCGCGTGGAACATCTGCACGAGCCCGGCCTTCATGTCGAAGATCCCCGGACCGCGCGCGACGCCGTCGGCCACCGACCACGGGTGCGTGGCCAGCGAGCCCATCGGCCACACCGTGTCGTGGTGACCGAGCAGCAGCACCCGGGGTGTGCCAAACGTCCAGCGCAGGTGGGTGACACCGTCGACGACGATGCGTTCGGGCGGGACGCCCAGGTGACGGGTCCCCTGCGCGGCCACGATGTCCGCGCTGCGTGCCACCGCGGTCAGGTCGGAGGAGAAGGACTCGCACACCACCAGTTCCTCGAGGTCCGCGAGCATCGCCGGAAGGTGGGGTGTGCGCTGTCCTTGTGTCGCGTCGTTCATCGGGTCCTCCCCAGTTGCTCGCGGAAGAGGCGCCAGACATTGCCGCCGAGGACCGCGCGGATGGTGTTCTCGTCGAGGCCCCGCTTGACCATGGCGTCGGTGAGGGCGGGGAGCTGTGCCGGTCCGTCCAGACCGGGGAGCGAGGCGTCGAGGGCGATGCCGTCGTAGCCGCCGTCGTCGCAGCACGGCGGGGTGATGTCCTGGGCGACCTCCCGCAAAAAGTCCGGGCCGATGCCGACATGGTCGACGCCGACCAGCTCGATGACGTGGGCGATGTGGTCGACGATCCGCTCGATGGTCCGCGCCTCCCGTTCCGTGGCCAGGAAGGCGGGGAAGAAGTTGACGCAGACGACGCCGCCGGTGGCCGCGACGCCGCGGATCTGCTCGTCGGTCAGGTTGCGATGGTGGTCGCACAGCGCGCGTACGGCGGAGTGCGAGGCGATCAGGGGCCGGGTGGAGAGCTCGAGGACGTGTGCCACACCGGCCGCGCCCAGATGGGAGATGTCGAACACGATGCCGAGGCGCTGCAGCTCGTGCAGCGCCTCGGCACCGGCGTGGGTGAGTCTGGATCCGGTGGAGTCCTCCCCGCTGCCGTCCCCGAGCGCGGACCGCCCCCAGTGGGCGATCGAGACCATGCGTACGCCGAGACGGTGCAGGGTCCGGAACAGCTCCACGTCCGCGCTGACGCCGGGCGCGCTCTCCAGTGCGAGCACCAGGGCGATCTGGTCCGCCGCGAGGGCGGCGTCGATGTCGTCGCCGTCCAGACACAGGCGTACGTGCGCGGGGTTGCCCTCGGCGAGGGCGTGCGCGCACTCGATCATCCGCAGGGTGCGGCGCAGTGCGCCTTCCGGCCGGAACTGGTCGTCCACGAACACCGGCAGGACCTGGATGTTCACGCCGCCGTCGCGCAGTTGCGGGAGCCAGCGCTCGCGGAAGAACTCCGCCCATCGGTGCGGTGGCCGCTCGACCACCGACATGAGCAGGTCGTTGTGCGTGTCGGCGACGACCGTTCGGCTGTGCAGATCTTCGGTCACCTTCGACTCCTCCTCCGTTGCATGCGTGCGACGCTATGCGACTTTGGAGGGGCACGGTTCGTGGCGGAGAACCAAGATCAAGCACGTTCTCCGTATCTCCGGACGACCAGCCCGGCGTCAAGCGCTCCCCCCACCTCCCACGCCCTGGTGACCGATCGCCTCGGCGTTGCGCCGGAAGTCCGACCAGGCCGGTGAGGAGCAGGCGCCGCAGTCGGCGCCGAAGAACTCGGCGCGCGCCTCCTGGTCGCCCATCAGGAAGTACCGGAACCAGGCGGTGATCGGGCCGCGGAACCCGCCGCCGTCGCCCGCGGGCGTCACATGTGAGGCGCCCGCCAACTCGCCGTAGACGGCGGGGACGTGATCGGCGCTGTTGTAGCGGGGAATCACCAGGAGCTCGGGGATGACCACCAGGTCGCGCTCACCGCCCAGGAAGAACGTGGGTCCCTTGAGGTCGCCGACCCTGCCCTGGGGGCCGGGCTCGACGGGGACGGTCACATCCACGCGCGGGTCCGCGCCGGCGTTGATCGCTCCGCCGCCGCCCTGCGAGTGCCCCGACGCTCCGACCTTGCCCAGGTCGACCTTCCCGTAGTACGGGCTGCGGGGGTCGGTGTCGGCCTTCTTCAGTACGTCGAGGCCGTCGAGCATGGCCCTGCCGGATCCCGCTTGCGTGGTGTTGGCGGCGACCACGATGAACCCATGGGACGCGAGGTGCTTCAGGAGTCCGTCGTAGATGACCGGCGTCACGAACGAGCCGTTGCCCCAGATGATCACCGGGTGCCGTGTGCAGCCCTGGCTGCCGAGCTCGGTGGGGCGCAGGATGGTGTGACTCAGCCCGGCGCGCTCCTTGGTCACGGCGAAAGGTCCTTCGTCGGCCCAGTTGCCGCCGACCGACGGACAGCTGTCGGCCGCACGGACGGCCGTTGCCGGACCGGTGCCGTCCGAATGCGCCAGGCCTTGGCCGGTGAGCGCGACGGACAACATAAGTGACGCGGCCAGCACGGTGGCATATCGCCGCACCGCGGACGTGGCCGTTACGGCGGCGGACCGCCGGATGCGGTGGTTCATCGGCATGGGGTTCTCCCCTCCCGGGATGTCGGCCGTCACGGGCGCGCCGCCGCCTTAGCGATGGCCGCTCCGAAGGCGGCCATGCCGCGGGCGTTGGGGTGCAGCGGCGCCGCGACACTGGTGGGGACCAGGCCCTCGATGTAGCGCTCGGACGGCGCGGCGCAGGTGTCGTGCCCGGCGCTGACGGCAGCGGTGTCGACGTAGGTGGCGCCGTGGGCCTTGCTCTGCTCGGCGAGCACGCCGTTGAGCTGGTTCACCCGTGCCTGGAGGTAGTTGCCGTCCTTGTCCCATATCGGCTGGGTGGGCCAGCAGCCGTCCTTACGGATGTACGTGGCGTAGCCCGCGACAACGACCCGGGCGTTCGGGGCGCGCCGGTGGACCTCGTCGAGGGCCTGGCCGAAGGAGGCGCGCCAGGCCTCGATGGCCTTCGCGGTGGGGTCGCCCTTGGCCGCGGCGGTGTCGGCGCAGGAGATGCCGGCGGGCTTGGGCAGGAGGTTGACGCAGCCGAGCGCGGTGCTGACGAGGCTGACGTCGTTGCCGCCGATGGTCAGTGTCACCAGGTCGGTGCTCGGCTTGAGGGCGTTGTACTGGGGCGGCAGCAGGCCGAACTGGCGGCCGGAGAAGTCGCCGACCTTCGCGCCCGAGCAGCTGACGTCGGTGAGCCGCGCGTCCAGCGCCTCGGCCACGACCGCCGGGTAGTTGCGTGCGGAGCGCAGACAGGACCACTGGCTCTGGTTCGGGATGAGAGGTCCCGCCGCGAAGGAATCGCCGATGGCGACGTACTCCAAAGGCTCCTCGGCCTGCGAGGCGGTCGCGCCGGCCGGAGACACGCCGAGGGCGCAGGCGGACAGGGCGGCGGCCATGACCGCGGTGGTGCGGGCGCGTGTGGGGCGCACGGGCTCTCCTGAGGGGGGTGTACCGGGGGTAACGGACGCCCTTATGATCCGGGCCATCGACGCCTTGGTGTTCTAGGCGCGCATCCAGATTTTCCGAGGGGTCAGTTGTGACCGGTGACAAAAGCGTGGGCCGTTTCCTGAGCGCCGACGTACCGGGGCTCGCCGCGACAGTCACCCGGCGCCTCGCGGACGACCTGCCGGTCTACGGGCGGTTGCCCGCCGAGGAACTGCACGGGGACGTCCGCGCCATCGTCGACATGACGATCCGGGTCTTCGCCGACGTGCTGCGCACGGAGCGCATGCCGCCCCCGGAGTTCCTCCGGACGGTGCGCCGCTCGGCGGCCAGGCGCGCGGAAGAACGCATCCCGGTGGAGGCGGTCGTCAGCGCCTACTACTACGGGGCCCGCATCTGCGTGGAGGAGGTGACGGCCAGGGCCGAACCGCAGGACCTGATCGAGGCCCACCGGCTGCTGCTCGACTGCCTGCGCGAGATCACGGCCGCCGTCACGTCGGGATACGTGGAGGAGAGCCAGTCGCTGATCGGGGAGCGCGACGCGGCCCGCCACACCGTCCTGTCCGCCCTGCTCGACGGCGAAGGCCCGCAACTCGACTCCGCCCAGCTGGGGATACGCCTCCCGCCGTGCTACCTGGTGCTCGCCTTCACCATCGGCCGTCACCCCGACGAGGACCGCGCGGACGTCGACGCCACCGTGGCCTCCCGGCGCAAGATCAGACGCCTGCGCACGGAGCTCGACCGCGCCCTCGGCCACCCCGTCCTCTCCCGCCTCTCGGCCGACGAGGGGCTCGCGCTCATCCCCTCCGACCTCGCGCCGGACCGCGCTGCCGACGGCGACCGGGCCCGCCTGGAGAGGCTGACGGCATCCCTCATCACCGTCAGCGGCGTGCCCCTGGTCGCGGGTGTCGCCGCGAGCACCCCGGCCGACGTCCCGCACGCCGTCCGCCTGGCCACCGAGCTGCGCGACACCGCGACGGGCACCGGGCGGCCGCCGGGCGTCTACCCCCTGACCGCGCTGCTCCTCGACTACCAGCTCACCCGCGCGAGCCCCGCCCGCGCGCACCTGGCCGCACTGCTGACCCCGCTGGCGGACGGCCCCGATCTGACCGTGACCCTGCGGACGTACTTCACGTCGAACCTGGACCGCCGCGAGACGGCCGCCCGCCTGCACGTGCACCCCAACACCGTCGACTACCGCCTGCGCCGCATCGCCGCCCTCACGGGCCTCGACCTCGCCGCACACACCGATCTGCTGACCCTGCGGGCCGCGCTGAGCGCGTACGACGCGGGAGCGCGGGAAGGGCAGAATCCTTGACTGTGACGATCACCGCGCGCGAACTGAACCGGGCCACCCTCAGCCGCCAACTGCTCCTTGAACGCGAGCCATTGACCGTTCCCGAAGGCATGCGGCGCGTCGTCGCGCTCCAGGCGCAGCAGCCTGCCTCTCCTTACGTCGCCCTGTGGAACCGGCTCACCGGTTTCACCGCGGCGGACCTCGACGCCGCGTTCACCGAGCGTGCGCTGGTCAAGGCGACCCTGATGCGGATCACGCTGCACGCCGTACACGCCGAGGACTACTCCGTCTTCCGTGCCGCGGTGCAGCCCACCCTGTACGCCTCCCGGCTCGGCTTCCGCTTCGCCGCCTCGGGGCTGAGCCCGGCGGACGCCGACGAACTGGTCCCGGAGCTCCTCGACTTCGCCGCACGGCCGCGGACCTCGGCACAGATGCAGGCGTGGGTCGAGGAACGCCTCGGCGCGGAGAAGAAGGAAGGGGCGTGGTGGGGGCTGAAGGCGTACGCGCCGTTGCACCACGCCCCGACGGAGCATCCCTGGTCCTTCGGTCACCGGCCGTCCTTCGTCGCGGCCCCGCACGGGTTCGTCCCTACGGGCCGGGCGGCGGACCCGCAGGCGCTGCGATCCTTGATCCTGCGCTATCTGGCGGGGTTCGGGCCCGCGTCGGTCGCGGACGTGGCGCAGTTCGCCATGGTGCAGAGGGCGCCCGTCCGTGCGGCGTTCCTCGCGCTGGGCGACAGCGTCGAGCAGCTCGAGGGACCGGACGGGGACGTGCTCTTCGACATCCCTGGCGCATCCCGGCCCCCCGCCGAAACCCCCGCTCCTGCCCGCCTCATGGCCATGTGGGACAGCGTTCTGCTGGCGTACTCCGACCGCGGCCGGGTGATACCCCCGGCCTACCGGCCGTGGGTCATCCGGCGCAACGGTGACGTACTGCCCACGTTGCTGGTCGACGGTCATGTCGCCGGTGTGTGGCGTCCGCTGGACGACGGCATCGAGGCCACGGCCTTTCACCCGCTGTCACCGGCGACCTGGGACCAACTCGCCGCGGAGGCAAAGGCCTTGACGGCCCTCCTCGGCGAGCGCGAGATGACCGTCTACAGCAGATACCACCACTGGTGGGCGAAGCTTCCCGAGACCACGGGCGAGGTGCGGATGCTGTAGCCGGCGTGTCGCTCAGTGGGTCCTTCGGGTGTTCCACAGCGGCAGTTGCTCGAAGAGGGCGACGGCCTCGCTGTTCCAGTGCCGGTGCCAGGAGGCGGCTTCGGCGGCCGCGGCGTGGGCGTGCCGGTCGATGGTCGCCTGGAGGCGGGTGTGGACGTCGTGGCGGTGGGCGATGTCCCGGACGCGGTCGATGATCTCCGGGGTGCAGTCGGGGTCGGCGAGGGCGGCTCGGACCGTGGTGTGGTCGTTGCCGTCGGTGGCGGCCAGGAGCTCGCGGGTCAGGTAGGTGTGGCGGCCTGCCCGCAGGTCCGCGCCGCTGGGCTTGCCGGTGAGGTCGGGGTCACCGAAGAGATCGAGGTAGTCATCGCGCATCTGGCCGCTGAGACCGGCCAGTCGGGCATAGCGGTGCAGGCTCTCCTCGTGTTCGGCCAGGTCCTGGCCGGCGGCGAGCAGACCCAGGCGCATGGGCGCGAGGATGGTGTAGCGGGAGGTCTTGTACTCGCACACCGTCTCCAACAGCCCCTCCTCGCCCTCCTCGCCTTCGCGGGGGTGCACGTCGCGTTCGAGGTCGAGGACCTGGCCGACGACGGTGTCGGTCGTCACCCCGAGCTGGACGTCGAGCATGGCCTGCTTGCGGTCGGCGGGCAGGTCGGCGTCGAACAGGACGCGCAGCGCAAGGAAACCGGCGAGGTCGCCCGCCATCATGGCCAGGCCCAGTGCGGCCTGCGGGTGGTCGGGGAGGTCTTCGCGGCACGCGTAGTACGTCGAGGGGCCGCCACGGCGCATGGGCGAGTCGTCCATGATGTCGTCGAGGATGAGCGCGTGGCTGTGCAGCAGTTCGAGACTCAGCGCGGCTTCCGTGAGCCCCGGTATCTCCTCCCGGGTGACGAGGGCGGCAGCCTCGTAGAGAAGGGTGGTCCGGATCCGTTTCCCGCCGCGCAGTGACAACTGCGCCAAGAGTTCCAGGCAGCGAGGCGGGAAGCGGCCGAGATGTGCGCCGTTGAGGTCACCTGCGAGCGCGGCGAAGTACTTCTCGAAGGACGCGTCGAATTGCCGCCGGTAGCCTGCGGCACGCTCGAAGGCGCTGACGGTGCTGACGGTGCTGCTGTTCATGGACGTTCGGCCGACCTTCCTGTACGGGTGCGGTGCCCAGCCTGCCATTCGGCGACATAGGGTCCGCCACCGGCATCGGAAGGGTCGTCAACAAGCCACCAAGTGCCTTATTCCTGAAGGGAATTGGAGTGGGTTGTTCCTGGAAACAAGGATTGCTGGCCGATGCCCCTTTCGATAACGTGCCCGCATTACCGGAGGCGTGAGGAGAGTGCCATGCCGTTCGTCCTGTGCTCGGACTTCACGATCTTTCCCGACGACCTGCAACTGGGGCCGATGTTCACCCTGTCGGGAATGGACTTCCAGGATGCCCCGAGCAGCAAGTTCACCTCCTTCGTCAACCGCACTGCCGGGCTGAACGGCCTGCAGTTCGGTGACGTCGGGCTCGAGGTCACCCTGCCCACCGTCGTTCCGTGGGCGCGCATGCACGTGGGCCAGTTCAACACCGCGTTCACCATCGAAGCCATCGACCCGAACGGCACCACCGTGCACACCTATTCCGCCAACAAACCCAACTCCTATTACTTCGCGAACTTCCCCAAGGGGGATATCGCGTCCTTCCGTTTCACCGGCGGTGGAAACGAAGGTGTCATCGTCTCGCTCTGCGTATTCGTGCCCTGAGTCAGGCTGCTCCGTACACCGTGTCCAGGAGGCCGGTGACGAAGCTGTCGAGGTCGTCGAGTCCGGCCGCCGTCCGCGTGGCGGGGCTTTCGGCCACCAGGTGGGGGAGGGAGGCGTGCAGGGTCATCGTGACGGCGGCGGCGCGCTGTGGGGTGACGGGTAGGCCGGCGCTGCGCTGGGCGTGCTCGAAGTACGCGAAGTCGGCCGCGGCGAAGGCGTCGAGCGGGGTCGCCAGCCACGGAGTCCGTGTTGCCTCACGCTGCAGCTCCAGAAGAGCGAGCACCCGTACGCGGCCGGCCCCCTGGGCGTGCTCAAGGAGGGTGCGCAGCAGGGTGGTCAGGCCCTGCCGGTCCGCGGGCGTGGTCCTGGGGATCGCTCCGTACAGCTCGACGATGCGCTCGGTGCCGGCCCGTAGCAGAGCGTCCCTGGTGGGGAAGTAGTTCTTGGTGGTGCCCAGCGGCACGTCGGCCGCGGCGTCGACGGCCCGATGCGTCAGGCCCCGGCTGCCGGCCTGCGCCAGGACGTCGATGGCCGCGTCGCGCAGGCGATCTCTTCTTTCCCGATTCACGTATCCAAAAGTACCTCATCCGTGGTACCACAATTGAGGTACCACGGATGGGGTACTTTTTTCGGGATCGAGTGCCTGACGGGGAGTGGCTCTGGTGGCTGTGGGATATCTGGTGACCGTCGTGCTGGCCGCGCTGATCGTGGTGTTCTGCCTGACCTGCGTCCGCGGGCCGAAGCCGCTCTTCTACGTCAGCTACCGGCTCGGTCTGGTCTTCAACGAGATGCCGTTCCTCGTCATCTACTCGCTGGTGGCCTCGACGGCACTGGCCTTCGCGGAGGGCGACATCGCAACGGTCGCCGACTGGCTGGTCGTCGCTCTGGCCGCGGCCTCGGCTGCCGGGCTCGTGGTGGTCGCCCGACGGGGGATGCGCGCGGCGTCCGTGGTCAGGCTCGCCCTGGACGAGGCGCTCGGTGCCGGTACCGGCACGCGCCGCAGGCCGCCGCTGGCGCGCATCCTGCTCAGGCCCTTCTTCCGTCGTCGCGGCGATGTCAGGCGGGTGGCCGACCTCAGCTACGGGGAGGCGGGCCGCCGTAACCTCCTGGACGTCTACCACCACCGCTCGCGCCCCGAGGGTGGCCCGATACTGATCCACTTCCATGGCGGCCACTACGACCAGGGCCGCAAGAACACCCAGGCGCTGCCCCTGCTCCACCGGCTCGCCGGCCAGGGCTGGATCTGCGTCAGCGCCAACTACCGTCTGCGGCCCGCCTTTTCCCACCCCGACCATCTGATCGACGCGAAGAAGGTCATTGCCTGGGCCCGCGAGCACGCCAAGGAGTACGGCGCGGACCCCAGGGCGGCTGTGTTCGTGTCGGGAAGTTCCGCGGGCGGCCACATGGCGGCGCTCGCCGCCCTCACCCCCAACGACCCCTCCTACCAGCCCGGTTTCGAGGAGGCGGACACCTCGGTGACCGCCGCCATCGCCCTCAACGGCTACCTGGGGACGTACTTCGACGGAGATCCCGCGACCTCGCCCGTGAACCTCGTCAGGGCGGACGCGCCCCCCTTCCTCATCGCACACGGCGACCTGGACGAACTGGTGGAGACCGACAACCCCCGGGCCCTCGTCACCGCCCTGCGCTCCGTCTCCACCTCCCCGGTCGTCTACGCCGAACTCCCCGGCGCACACCACGCCTTCGATCTTTTCCACTCCTTCCGCTTCGAGGCGCTCATCGACGGCATAGAGGACTTCGCCGCGTGGGTCAGCTCGCAAGAGAGGGCGGTCTAGCGGGTCGGTCGGATCGACGAGCTCACCGCGCCCGGCCCTACGGTTTCCGTGTCCCTTCGCCTGGGTGGACGTTTTCTCCATCGCCCCTTCCCGAGGCCGGAGGGTTCGGCCGCCCAAGGGGGCCGGGGAGGGGCGAGCGTCAGGTAGGCGGCCGGTTGCTGCCGCTGGGCGCGCGGCTCAGGTCGACCACGCAGAAGAGGTTGCCGTCGGGGTCGGCGAGGACGACGAAGTCGGGGTCGGGCGGATACAGGTCCCAGTCGACGGCTCGCGCGCCCAGCGAGATCAGCCGGCGGACCTCGGTCCGTTGTTCCTCGGTGGTCTCGGTGAACAGATCCAGGTGCAGACGCGGCCGGGGCTCCGCCGGCGACGCGCTGTGCATCAGGCCGAGGGCGCGGCCCCTTCCGTCGGCGTGGTCCAGGGTCCGCCAGGTCTCGCTCTCCCACTCCGCGGTGGCGACCAGGTCAAGGGCCTGCGTCCAGAAGGCGACAGCGCGGGGAATGTCGGTGACTCCGAGGACGGGGATTCCGAGCTTCAGCATGGGCGGGAGCCTAGGCGAGTCGGCCCGCCAGCTTGTGCAGCCGCAGGGCGAGTTGGATGTCAAGGGCCCGGTCCGCGCTGCGCCAGCCCTCGCCGAGCAGGCCATCGGCCCGGTTGAGGCGCTGGTAGAGCGTGTTGGCGTGGATGTGCAGGTCCGCGCACGTGCGGGCGTGGTGCTGAGCGTTGGCCAGGTACACCCCGACCGTGGCCGCCAGGTCGCCGCCCCGCCCCCGTGCCCGGTCGTGATCGAGCAGCGGGCCCACGGTCGTCCGGACGAAGACCTGGGCCTCGTCGGCCCCGGCCTGCGTGAACAGGGAACGGTAGGCGCCCAGTTCGGCCGGCTCGGCCACCACGCCGTGCCTGCCGAGAGCCCGCAGCATCGTCGCCGTCCGCCTCGCCTCCCGGTGCGCCCGGCGGATCTCCGCGACGCCCCGCCCGCACGCGGCCAGACCTACGGGACCGGCGAGAGGGCGCTGTTCCACCAGCGCCCTGAGCGCGGGTAGGTCGAGACCCGGCACCAGGAACGTGATCTGGTCGCCGAGCTGGGCACTCCAGCCCGCTGTCTCCTGGGCGAGCCGCGCGATCTGGTCGGCGGTCTGGTCGGTGTCGCGGGCGTCCACGACGGCGACAGCCGCCACGGAGTCCACGTCCATGCCCGCGCCCAGCGCCCGGCGCCGTACACCGGACTCGTCGGCCTCGGCGGAGAGCAACGAGGTCAGCACCTCGCCGCGGGTGCGCAACTGCGTCTCCAGGACCGAGCGTTCCAGCGCGGCCACCAGCGCGACGGTGACCGCGCCGATCGAAAGGAGCCGTACGTCCTCGTCGTGCAGCGCGCGTTCCCCGCTCGCCACGAGCGAGCCCGTGTGCCCTCCGCGGAACACCACGGGCAGGGCGACGCCGTGGCGGCCATCGTGCTCGAAGCGGCGTGGGGAGTGCGGCTCGTCGCCCGTCCAGGGCCGCGGGTGTTCGCACCGCGGCCCGGCGACCAGCTCGCCGTGCGAGTCGAGGACCGACACCGTCAGGCCGGTGGCGCCGGCGATGGCCTGCGCCACCTCGCGATAGCCGCCCCCGCCGACCACGACGTCGGTGAGCCGGTCGCGGAGCTCGGCCTCGGCCCGGCGCAGGGAATCGTTGCCGCGCAGCGTCAGGTTGGCCGCGCGCAGATCCGCGATGAGGGCGGCGTTGCGCAGGGCCACCGCCGCGTGGGCCGCCAGCGCGGCGAGCAGCTCCACCTCGCGGTCGGTGAACCGGCGCGGGCTGCGGTCGGCGGCGAGCAGCACCCCGACCGGCTCGTCGTCGACGAGCATCGGCACGCCCAGGATCCCGCCGAGCTGCTCGGCGGCCGCGGCCCTGTCGACGGCGGGGGAGCGGTTGATGGCCGGGTCCTCGCGGTAGCGGACGGTAGACTGCGGAGCACCGCTGCGCAGGACGAGTCCCCCGAGGCCCGTGCCCGGTTCGAGTTCGATGCCCCGCAGGGTCGAGCCCATCGAGCCGTCGACGGTCTCGATCCGCAGCCGCCGGTCGTCGTGGAGCACCATGATGTAGGCGAGGTCCACGGAAAGCAGGCGCCGCGCGTGCGCCGCCACCTCCCGCAGCACTCCGCTGGACGCGGTCAGTGCTCCCAGGCGCCGGGCCAGGTCGTTGAGCGCCGCGAGCTCGGCCGACTCGCGTTGCTGGCGGTTCATGCGCCGCAGGATCTCGCGGGCGTGCGCGGCGGAGTCCTCGACGTCCGCGGCGGGCTGGCCCTCGGCGAGCAGCGCGAGGCGCAGCGCGTCGATCTCGTCGGGCGACGGAGCCTCGGAAAGCAGCCGCAGCCAGCGGTTCTCACCCATGTGCACGCCTTCATGATGCAGGGCGCCGCGCTAGCCCACTGTGGAGGGTCTCTCCGTGGCAGGGGCGGGAGCATGGAGATTGTCTCCGTACGGATCGCCGTGCCGCCGTGTTTCGATCGACATCAGCAGCACCGCCCGCGCCGGCCCGGCGGCACTGCCCGAGGGGACGGATACAGGTATGCACGCCACCGTAAGGCCCGCCTCGGGGCGAACCCACCGAGAGGACACACGATGAGTACCACGGTCGTTCGAGCGATCCTCGAGCACCTTCCCGCCAACCAGGTGCTCACCGATCCGGACAGCGTCGAGGCCTTCCGCCGTGACCAAGCGGCATGGGCGCCCAGTGGTCGCCCCGCGGCCGTCGTCCGCGCGACATCCACCCGAGAAGTCGCCGACACGGTCCGCGCCTGTATCCGTCACCGCACCCCGGTCGTGGCCCGCGGGGCGGGCACCGGCCTGTCCGGGGGAGCCAACTCGGGCGAGGGGCACGTGGTGGTGGCGCTGGATGCCATGGACCGGATCGTCGAGGTGAGTCCCTTGGAGCGGCTCGCGGTCGTCCAACCCGGGGTGGTCAACGACCACTTGAGGGGCGCGGTGGCCGAGCACGGGCTCTGGTACCCGCCCGATCCGGCCAGTTCTCCGTGGTCGACCATCGGCGGCAATGTGGCCACCAACGCCGGAGGCGTCTGCTGCGTCAAGTACGGCGTCACCGGTGACTACGTGCTGGCCCTGGAGATGGTCAACGGACTCGGTGAGATCGTGCGGCTGGGCCGGCGCACCGCGAAAGGCGTAGCGGGCTACGACCTCACGGGTCTCGTCGTCGGGTCGGAAGGGACGCTGGGCATCATCACGGAGGTGACCGTCCGCCTGCGGCCCCTGCCGCCGCCCGCGGTCACGGTCGCCGGTCATTTCGGTTCCGTCGTGGACGCGGGAGCCGCCGTACGCGCCGTCGCCGAGGCGGGGCTCACCCCCTCGGCGCTCGAACTGATCGACCGGCACTGCCTGCGCGCCGTGGACGCGTGGAAGAACATGGGCCTCTCGCTCGACGCGGACGTGGTGCTCCTCGGCCGGATCGACGAGCCGGGCGAGATCGGCGCCGCCCAGGCCGAGCGCATGGTCGACTGCTTCCGCGGGGCGGGCGCCTCCTGGGCCGAGCGGTCCACCGACGAGCACGAGGCCGATGCTCTGTTCGCGGCCCGCAGGCTCGCCTATCCCGCGCTGGAACGCCTGGGCCCGGTGCTCACCGAGGACGTCTGCGTGCCCAAGGAGCGTATCCCGGAGATGCTCGGCCGCATCGAGAAGACCGCCGCCCGGCACGACATCCTCATCGCCAACATCGCGCATGTGGGTGACGGCAATCTGCATCCCCTGTTGATCACGGAGCCCGGTGACGACGTCGCCCGTACGCGCGCTCAGGCGGCTTTCGAGGAGATCATCGCCGACGCGATCGCCCTGGGCGGTACGGTCACCGGCGAGCACGGAGTGGGCCTGCTCAAGCGCCCGGGGCTCGCCGCGGAGGTCACGCCGGAGGTGATGGCCATGCAGCGGGCCGTGAAACAGGCCCTCGACCCGTACGGCGTGCTGAACCCCGGCAAGGTGCTGTCCTGAACGTCACCATCGGCCGACGGCTCGCAGACGGGGCCTACGGCAGACCCGGGGTGCCTTCTCCCGGGTCGCGCCTGCGCTCGGTCCTGGGCTGCTCCGCCAGCAGTCGGTCCACGCCGAGGAGCTGAAGGATCTGCCGTACGGCCTTGGAGGGGTGGAGCACGACGAGGCGGCCGCCCGCTGCCCGGCTCCGTTCGTGATGCGACAGGAGCGCGTTCACCCCGGAGGAGTCGATGAAGGTGACGTTGGCGAGATCCAGCTCGACCCTCTTGGTCACCACGGGCTCCAGCACCGTCGTCAGCGACGGCACGCTGTCCATGTCCAGGTCCCCGCACACACGGATCAGGACGGGTTCCAGGCCCAGGACCGCATCCACATGCAGGGGTTGGGGTGAAGCGGGAGCCATGCTTCGTGGTCTCCTCGGGTGCATGGACCGGTCGGTCGGTGGCTACTCCTCCGTCGCGCATGAATATGCCCCGAAATGCTGCGCCGCACGCACGGCAGAAGTGGAACGCTGCTTCCAGGAACACCCCGGGCGGAGTCGGTGCCGTGCTGGGGTGGGCAGACCCCCGGATCATACGGTGCGTCTGCGCGGGCCCCGCCCGGAGTGCTCCCTCCTCGAGAGGCGGGGCCCGCTCCCTCGACCAAGTGCTCAGGAGCCCGCGCGACTCCCGGTCGGTGCGGCACTTGAGAGGCTGCCCTCGCTGGCATGCCTGCCCTCGTCGGCGGCAGGTAGGCGGGCCAGATCGCGTCAAGCGGAGGCACTGCTCACGCGGGCGGCTAGGCTGCTTTCCCGTACGTGACGAACGGGAGGCTGAGGTGGCCGGGACGGCGCTGGCCGAGGTGATGGCCGAGCTGGCCGACCTCGAGGACCCGCAGGTACGCGCGGCGAACGAGAAGCGCGGTGACGATCACGGCGTGAACCTCGGCAAGCTGCGCGCGCTCGCGAAGCGGCTGAAGACGCAGCAGGAACTCGCGCTGCGGCTCTGGGAGACCGAGGACACCGCCGCGAGACTGCTGGCGCTCCTGATCTGTCGCCCGAAGGCGTTCGAGCGCGACGAACTGGATGCCATGCTGCGCGAGGCGCGCGCACCCAAGGTGCACGACTGGCTCGTGAACTACGTCGTGAAGAAGAACCCTCACGCGCAAGAGCTGCGCGTGGCCTGGCTCGCCGACCCGGATCCCGTCGTCGCGAGTGCGGGCTGGGCGCTGACCACCGAACGCGTGGCGAAGAAGCCCGAGGGCCTGGACCTGGCGGAGCTGCTCGACGTCATCGAGGCGGAGATGAGGGACGCGCCGGAGCGTCTGCAGTGGGCGATGAACCACTGCCTGGCCCAGATCGGGATCGAGCACCCCGAGCACCGCACCCGGGCCGTCGCCATCGGTGAGCGCCTCGAGGTGCTCAAGGACTACCCGACATCCCCGGGCTGTACGTCACCGTTCGCGCCCACCTGGATCTCCGAGATGGTGCGCCGACAACAAGCGCGCTGAGACGGTGACTTGACCGGCTGCGGGAGCCGGGGTCACGCGGGGCCGGGAGCGTCGGCGAAGTGCGGCAGCACCATCTCGACCAGCGCGTCGACGTCGGCGTCGACCATCGGCTCGCCGGTCATGCCCATCCGGTGGAGCAGGACCCCGACGACGACGTCGATGAAGAACAGGACCCGGTTCTCGGGCTCGCCGAGCGCTTCCTGGAGCGCGATCCGGTACGGGTCCTGCAGCCGCGTGGAGAGGATCTCGCGCAGGGCGGGGTCGCTGACCGCGTCACTGAACACGCCGGCGAACGCGTCGCCCACCCCGGGCTCACCGATCTTCGCCGCCACCCAGCGGATGGTCGATGACATGAGCTCGGCGCGGTTCGCGCCCTCCAGCGGCGCCGGGCCGAACGCGTCGAGCAGGCAGTCCACGATCAGTGCGCCCTTGGAGGGCCAGCGCCTGTAGACCGTCGACTTCGCGACACCGGCCGCGGCGGCGATGCGCTCGACCGTGGCCTGCGCGTAGCCCAACTCCCGCACGGTGCTCAACGTGGCCGCGAACACTGCGGCGTTGACCCCGGCGCGGGGGCGCCCGGGCGGCCTGGCGGATGCGGATGTGGTCGACGTCATAGCCACATGCTACCCCTTTTCGCTACCTTGAGTATCGATACCTGAAGTCGCGTAACTCTCTGGGCAAGGAGAAGAACATGAGTGAGGGCACTGCGACGGAGCGACCGTCGGAACCGGACTGGGCGACGATGACGGCCGAAGAGCTGATCGCCTACCGCGACAAGGAGAACCGCTTCCGGGCATCCGAGGCCGCACGGGCGTTCACCGGCGAACCGGACCCCGGCGCCTCGATCGAATGGCTGGAGGTGGAGCTGCCGGGCCGCCGCATCCAGGTCCGGGTGTACCGGCCGTCACCCGCGAACGACGCCCCGGCCACCGGCCTGCCCCTCGTGCTGCACGTCCACGGAGGGGGCTTCGTGGGAACAGCGGTGCAGTGCGACTGGGCGAACAGTCACCTGGCGGCCCAGCTGCCCGCGGTCCTCGTCTCGGTCGAGCACCGTCTCGTCGCCCACGACACACCGCTGTCGGCGGCCGTCGACGACGGCTGGGACGTGCTCCAGCACGTGGTGCGCCACGCCGCACAGTGGGGCATCGACCCGGCGCAGGCCGCCGTCTTCGGCGAGAGCTGCGGCGCCCTGATCTGCGCTCTGGCCGCGATCCGGTCCAGGGAGGCGGGCCTGCGCCTGCGGGCGCAGGTGCTGGTCAACCCCGCCGTCGACGTGACCGAGACGCTGTTCGACCACGCCTCCATCACCGAGTACGCCCACACCCCGTTCCTCGCCGTCCCCCAACTGCAACTGTTCCGGCGTCTCGCGGTGCCGCCGGGAAGCGACCCCCGCGCACTCTCCCCGCTGTACGCCGACACCCTCGGCGGCCTCGCCCCCGCGCTCGTGATGGTGCCCACGCACGACCCGCTGGCCGATCACGGCCGCCTCTACGCCGAACGCCTGCGAGAGGCCGGGACACCTGCAAGGCTCACCGAATACCCCGGATCGGGGCACGCGTTCCTCAGCGTCCCGGGTGTGGATCCACAGGCCGAGGCGGCACGGACGGAGATCCTCGATTTCCTCCGCACCGCCCTCGCCCCATGAGCGGACAGGAGAAAGCCACAGTGAAGAGCATCGGCATCATCGGGGTCGGTGAGATCGGCCGGGCCCTCGTGACGGGTCTGTGCGACACGGGTCAGCGCGACGGCGCCGAAGCATCACCGCAGGTGTTCCTCTCCCCGCGCGGGGCCCGCACGTCAGCGGAGTTGGCCGCGCGACACGAGGGCGTACAGGTCTGCGCCGACAACCAGGAGGTGGTGGACCGCTCCGATGTGGTGATCGTCGCCGTACGCGCGAAGGACCGGCACGAAGCACTCGCGGGCCTGAGCGTGGACGACGACAAGACGGTGATCAACGTGATGGCCGGCGTCGCCAACGACGACCTGCGCCAGATCCTCGCCACCGACGCCGCGCTAGTGCGGGCCATCCCCCTGCCCTCCATACGCGAACGCCGTTCCGTCACCGTGACGTTCCCCTCCCACCCGGTGGCGGACGCGCTCTTCGAGCGGCTGGGCGGGGCACAGCCGGTCGCGGACGAGGAGGCCTTCAACGTCTTCTCCGCGCTGACGGGAACGCTGACCACCCACTACGCATACCTCGCCACGCTCACCTCGTGGGCCGTCGGCCACGGCATCGCCCCCGACGACGCCGACCGCTACGTCCGCGGGCTCTTCCAGGCCGTCGGCCGCGCGCTGAGCGACGAGAGCCGCTCCCTGCGGCAACTCGCCGCCGACCACGAGACCCCGGGCGGGAACAACGAACGCATCCGCACCACATGGTTCGACCCGGCCAACTCCGCGGCGCTCGACAAGGCCTTGGACGGTCTGCTCGCCCACTTGAGGTAGCCGGGGACGCAGAGGGACACGTACGCGAGAACGGGCCGCGCTCCGCGCTCCGCGCGCCTCCGCAACTCGCGTACGTTTCCGCTCGGTCGGTCTGTGCCTCAGACGCGTTCCAGGACCACCACCGGGATCTCCCGGTCGGTCTTGCTCTGGTACTCGTCATAGGCCGGCCAGGTCGCGGCCATCGTCCGCCACATGTCCGGCTTCTCGTCCGGGGTCGCGGTACGCGCACGGGCGGTGTAGCGGTCGCCCTTCACCTGCACCTGGACCTCGGGGTTCGCCTCGATGTTGCGGAACCACAGGGGCGGCTGGTCGGCTCCGCCGTTGGAGGCCACCACGAGCACGTCGTCGCCGTAGGGCTGGTAGATCAGGGGAGTGCTGCGCTGCTCACCGCTCTTGCGCCCGATGGTGGTGAGGATCAGCACCGTGGTGTTCTGCCAGTCGTGGCCCACCTCGCCATCGGTCTCGACGTAACGCTCGACGTGCTCTTTGCCGAACAGCATCTGCTGTCTCCTTCGTGTACTCGCTGGATCGTGCGTGTTCTGCCTGCGCTGACCAACTCTTCATGGTCACTCTGCGGTTTCCCGCCAGCGTGGCCGCGAATCGGCGCGCCCGGCCTAACGACACCCCGGTGAGGGCGGCAACCACTCTCGAACCGCCCGGTCGGCACGGGGAGGCGCCCTTCTACCCACTCCTCCCCGACCGAAGACACCACAGAGAGAACTTCAGGCGTATGGACGGCTTGCGGAGGCACTGGGTTTGCGCCCCCAATACCCCTGCCCTCAGGCCTCGTTGGGCGGAACATGGACGATGACACGAGAGTCACGCACAGCGCGCAGCCCCAAGGTCAACTCCTCACCGGAGCCTACTGGTTGGACTCCCTCGTGTACGCGGGAGACACGTGCATGTGGTGCACGCAGGCGACGCACGAAGAACCCGGCAGGACCCGAGCCGGCCAGGAATACGACCACGGCCTCACCCCGAGGTGAGGGGCGCCGCGTCGACAGCCGTCACCGGGCGCTCCCTGGCCTCAGGCTTTCGCCAGCTCGGTGTTCGCGCGCTCGGTGACCAGGGTCAGCACGCGGCCCGCGGTCGCAAGATCCTCGGCCGGAATGCCGGCGTACAGCCGGGCGGCGATCTGTGCGGCCTCTGCGCTGGTGGTGGCGTGCAGCTTTCGTCCGGCGTCGGTCAGGCGGATCCGGGACGCGTCCGCCGGGTCCTGCTCCAGCAGCTTGGTGGCCGTCAGTTCCTCGATCACGTCGCGCACCACCGACGCGTCGACCTTCAGTGAGTCGGTGACGCCGTCGACGAGGTCGTCGTGGCCCATGGACTTGCCCGCGGTCACGAGGACCTGGAGCGTCACATTCTGCTGGAACGTCGCGCCATGGCGGGTCAGCGCGCGCTCCAGGAGGGCGCGCGAGGCGTAGTGGGCCAGGGCTACCACCCGGCCATTGGTCGTGGGTGCGGGTGCGGGTGCCGGTATCGGTGCGGTGGTGGTCATGTCTGCTCCTCGTTGTTCTCTATGTGTGGATCAAGAGGTGCGTCGAGCAGGATCGCCAGCTCGTGCATGAACTGCCGTGTGCGCGGGCTGCTTTGCCCTCCGAGCGGTTCGAGCATCTGGTCCAGGAGGCCCTGGACCACCTTGATCGCGCGGCGCGTGACGTCGCGTCCCTGCTCGGTGAGCGAAAGCCGCATGGCGCGTGGGTCGTTCGGATCGCGGGTACGGGCGACGAGCCCGGCGGTTTCCAGGGCGCGGGCGAGCTTGGAGACGTACAGCGCCTCAAGCCCCGTGTGGTCGGCGAGCTGACGCTGGCTGGGCTGCTGCCCGGAGCGCGACATGCCGTACAGCGACGCCATCAACGCGTACTGCGCATGGGTGAGGCCCAGGGGACCGACCGCCCGGTCGACGGCGACCCGCCATTTCATCGACAGGCGCCAGACCAGAAATCCCGGCGTGGCGCCTTCAGTTGCTGTACTCACAGCAAAGTACGGTACATGGCTACTATGTCCATGGCTACTATTTTCTTGAGGCCCACTTCCCGCCCGGGGCGCGGTGCAGATCTTTAGATGCGGCCCTCGATGACCAGGTATGCGTCATCGGTGCGACGGGCGATGTGGCCGGACTTGAAGAAGCCGTCGGAGGTGAAGGCGCGGGCGTTCTCCTCGGGGGCCCTGTAGTAGCCGCGCGGAGTGCAGGGGCCGCGCGTCCACAAGTGCCCGGGAGTTCCCGTCGCCACGTCGGTGCCGTCCGGGGCGGTGATGCGGATCTCGTCGTCCGGCGAGAGGGGGTGGCCCCGCGTGTGCCGGATGGAGTCGTCGGTGTCCGTGTCGGTGAGGCGAGTGAGGGACACCAGTCCCTCGGCCATCTCGAAGACTTGCTGGAGTCGGCAGTCGAAGGCCGAGCGGATACGCCCCGCGAGGTCGGCGTCGAGACCGGCGCCGCCGATCTGGAGGAGACGCAGGCTGGTAAGTGCGTGCGGGTTGTGAGGGAGGGCGTCGAGCCACAGGTGCGCGTCGGCGGCAGTGAGCGAGGTGACCGTGACCTTCTCCGTCTCGATCGCGCGGAAGGCTGCCTCGGCCGCGTGTGACGTGCCGGCGGGCTCGTCGATCACGACGACGGTGGCGCCGACGCCGAGCGCGCCGACGATGCCCGGGCAGCCGAGGGCGAAGTTGGTCGCGGCCGGCAGGGCCGCGAGGTAGACGTCCTCGGGGCCGAGGCCGACGAGTTCGGCTGCGGCGCGTGTCTGATACGCGTAGTCGTTGTGGGTGCGCGGGACCAGCCGGGGCGCGGTCGCGACTGCGTTGGACGGCAAGAGGAACGCGACGTCGTTCGGGTCGTACGCGCGGTCCGGGTCGCGCGGGGCGTCCAGGGAGCTGAAGGGAAAGAACAGACATCCGCTGGGCGCGGTGGAGAAGCCGCCTTGCGCGCCGTCGGGGCCGTCGAGGGTGAAGGCACGGCGCAGACGCGGATGGTCGTCGCTGAGCATCGAGACCATCTTGGCGTGGTCGAAGCCGTGGTGGACGCTCGGCCCCAGGTAGGCGGCGGCTTCGGTGACCTGGGCGAGGTGCCCGATCTCATCCGCACGGTGGGAGGTGGGCACCGGCACCGGGATGGCTCCGGCGCGCATGAGGGCGTAGACGGCGATGACGAACTCGGGCACGTTCGGGAGCTGGACGATGACCCGGTCGCCCGCGCGGACGCCACGGAGCGTCAGCCCGGCGGCCATGCGGTCGACGCCGCGGTTCAGTTCGCGGTAGGTGAGGCGACGTTCGCCGTGGACGAGGGCGGTGCGGGTGGTGTGGACGCGGGCGTGCTCGGCGAGGAGCTGGGGGAGGGCGGCGCCCTGGTAGTAACCCCGGTCGTAGTGGCGGCCGATGGTCTCGGGCAGGTGCGGGGTGCAGCCGTCCAGCATGGTCCAGACTCCTTCCGGGGCGCGTGACCATGTGGATCACGGCCGCTCACCCTCGCATGCTGGATGCGGAAGCGACAACCAGCACTTGTGCACCACGGCCGCGGGGGCGCCGCCTCTCGCCGGGCTTCAGTAGGGCAGCCCCTCCGCCGCCGCACGCAGCGCGCCGTTCAGGGGCGCAGCGTGCTCGCCCTGGCCGCGAAAGGCTTCAGGCGGGGACGGGTACCTGGGTCACCTCGTCGAAAGGCGGGTAGCTCTCGCTGCCTGTCCGCTCCGCCGCCTCGATGTAGACGGCGAGGGCGTCACGGGACTGGGCAAGGCGGTGCATCTGGTCCTCGAGCCTCGCCAGCCGCGAGCGCATCGCGGACAGGAGCTCGGAACACCCGGGCAGCTCAGGTGCTTCTCCGACCGCACAGGGAAGGACGTACGCGATGTCCTCGGAGGACAGGCCCGCACCCAGCAGGTGCCGGATCTGCTTCACCCGCAGCACGGCGCTCTCGTCGTAGTCGCGGTAGCCGTTCGCCCTGCGGTCCGCCTCCAGGAGGCCCTGGGCCTCGTAGTAGCGCAACTGATGGGCGTTGACGCCCGTACGACGACTCAGTTCCCCGATGCGCATCTAACCTCGCTTGACCTTCATACCGGTATGAACGTTGATGATGCTGCCATGAACAACGAAACCGCAGCACCTGTTTCCGTCATCGGACTCGGCCTGATGGGCCAGGCCCTCGCGAGCGCGTTCCTGAAGGCGGGCCACCCCACCACCGTATGGAACCGCACGGCCTCCAAGGCCGAGCAACTGCTCGCTCAGGGCGCGCAGTTGGCGCCCACGGTCGCGGACGCCCTCAAGGCGAGTCCCCTGACGATCATCTGCCTCACCGACTATCAGGCCATGCACGCGTTGCTCGCGAGCGACGTCACCCTGGACGGCACGACCTTGGTCAACCTGACCTCGGGCGACTCGGCCCAGGCCCGGGAAGCCGCCCGCCTGGCCGAACAGCGTGGTGCGCACTACTTGGACGGCGCCATCATGTCCCTCCCGGCAGGGATCGGCACCGCCGACGCGGTCATCCTGCACAGCGGACCCCAGGCGGACTTCGAGGCGCACAAGGCGACGCTCGAGGCACTCGGCACCGTCAGCTACCTCGGCGAGGATCACGGCCTTGCGTCCCTGTACGACGTGGCGGGCCTGGCCATGATGTGGAGCGTCCTGAACGCCTGGCTCCAGGGCACCGCCATGCTCAGGACGGCCGGTGTCGACGCCGCGACGTACGCGCCGTTCGCGAGACAGATCGCCGTCGGGGTGGCCGAATGGCTGCCCGGCTATGCCGAGCAGATCGACAACGGGTCCTTCCCGGCCGAGGCGTCGGCCCTGGAGACCGACGCGCGGGCCATGACGCACTTGATCGAGGAGAGCGAGGCGGTGGGAGTCAACGCCGAACTGCCGCGGCTGTTCAAGGCCATGGCCGACCGTGCGATCGCGGCCGGACATGGTGGCGAGCAATATCCCGTACTCATCGAGGAGTTCGTCAAGCCCAGCGCCGACTGACCGGCGCGTGACCCCCGCCGCCTCCTGCCGCTACTGGCGGGAGGCGAGGGCCAGTCGGTGCAGGTCTTCCAGGGCGTCGACGAGGACGGTGTGCTGATGCCACTTGATCCAGGTGCCGACGGCACGGCTGATGGCTTCCAGGGACTGCAACTGCGCCTGGGTGAAACCGACCAAGGGGCGGGCGTGGTGGGAGGAGATGACGCCGTGCACGGTGTCCTGCTCGTCGATCAGCGGAATGCTGTGGCAGGCCCGGCTGCCGGCCGAGAGGATCACCTGCCGCGTCTCTTCGTCGAAACCGGCCGAGGAGGCCACATCCTTGACGGTGACCTGCTGGCTGGCGACGGCGGCCCGCGAGCAGGAGGTCTTCCCGTCGACGAACGCGAAGTAGTCGGTGAACTGACGGGGCAGGCCCGTGTGCTTCGCCATCCGCAGCACACCGTCGTCGAGCAACTGGACGTTGCCCATGTCCGTACCGGTGACGGTCAGGACGCGTTGCAGGGCGGCGCCGAGCACCTCGCCCTGGTTGGCGGGGTCGAGGGTGCCTGCCTCGAGCGTGGTCAGGTCGGGTATGGGCTGCTGCGACCGGCCGCCGAACCACGACTTGGCGCCCGATGCCGGTCCCGGCGTCCGGGCCACCGCGGCGGCCATCTGGTGCAGCTTGATGTTGGCTCGCTGGGACGCCTGGCGCAGCAGCGCGAAGGCCGCCTCCGCGTTCGCCAGGCGGTACCGCTCGACCAGGACACCCTCGGCCATGGCGATCCTGGGACGCGTCCGTGCCTGGACCTCCAGCTCGGACACCTGGCCGCGCAACTGCTCGGCGGTGGCCCTCAGCTCTTCGGTCTCTGCCCTGAGAGCGGGGGAGTCCTGGGGCGAGGGCTGGTCCTCGGGCGAAGGCGCAGAGGGAATGTTCGTCACGTTGTCTCCCATGCGGCACCCTGGTCCGCACTCCTCGTCGATCGTGAGCAGCGCCGCGACGTCGCTGACGCCACCCCACCCCAGCTCCGTTCGCTGAAAAAGGATCGCCGCTCACACCAGGGGTGACCTTAACCCGAGGTGTGGAGACTGTGACGACCGGCCCTGGAAGTCAGCCGCGCGCGGTGACGGTTGGGGGTGATGTGCCGGATTTGGGGCCCGGTGGCTCCGGTGCCTCCTCGGGCGCGTCCGAGAACGGCCTGAAGCCGTGCGGCTCCCGGGTTTGACCGACCCCCGCAGGGCACCCGGTGGGCCCCCAACCTTCAGCGGAGGAGTGACATGACTACCGCACGCGACATCATGACCGGCGGCGCCCACTGTGTGGGCGCCGAGGAGAGCATGCTCGACGCCGCCCGCAAGATGGCCGAACTGGGCGTGGGCGCGCTGCCCATCTGTGGCACGGACGACCGGCTCAAGGGCGTCCTGACCGACCGGGACATCGTGGTCAAGGTGCTGGGCAAGACCAAGAACCCGGCCACCGTCCTGGCCGGTGAACTCGCCCAGGGTGAGGCCGTCACCATCGGCGCCGACGACAGCGCGGACGAGATCGTGGCGACCATGACGCATCACAAGGTGCGGCGGCTCCCTGTGATCGACGGGCACCGGCTCGTCGGCATGGTGGCCCTCGCCGATGCGGCCCGGGCCCTGCAGGACCCCAAGGCCGGACAGCTCCTCGACGCGCTCTCCACCGACTGACGACGCGCTGCCGGGGTCGGCTGGGGCCGCATCACCGACCGTACGGCCCCAGCCTCCGCCCTCCGTGCGCGGCGGCGAGGCAACTCCCGCGACCTCCCGCCGCCGGGGGCATTTCGCGCGAGAGCCGATCGAGGGGGAGCCTCGGTCCTCGCGCCCCCGGACGCTGCCGCACTCGCGCGGCGGCGGCCGGACACTCACAGCGTCCCACCGCGAGGGCGGCCTGTCTGGGGGGTGGACGAAACTACGGGGAAGGGCGTACCTGCTCGCGTACCCATGCGGGATCGGGGTTGACGTGCGGTTGGCCCGCCACGAAGACCGTCGGCACGGTCTCATTGCCCTCGTTGACCGCCCGCACCGCGGCGGCCCCGGCCGGATCACGCCAGATGTCGACCCAGTGCGCCCGGCGGGCGTCGAGCCCCAACCGGATGCGCAGCCGCAGGCAGTACGGGCAGCCCGCCCGCCAGTAGACGATCGGCCGGCCGTCGGCCGCGGCGCGGCGCTGTGCCTCGAGCGCACCGGTCGACTTGGGGAAGAACAGCGGCGAGTGCACCCCCGCGAGCAGCACGAACACCAGCAGGAGTGCCGCCGCCGCGCCGGGATTGCCCCCGGAGGCCAAGCCGGCCGCGGCGAAGGAGCCGCAGATCATCAGCAGCAGGGGAAGAATCCAGGCGCGCATCATGAGGACGCAGGGTATCGACGAGCGGGAGTGCCCGGCAGCGCCCCCGTACGCGGGTGTCACCCAGATGTCCGCCAGCGCGGCGCCCGGTCGTCAGGGGTGTCCGGTGACGCGAAGTGGAAGGGCACGCCGAGATGGTCGGCCAGCGCTTGGCCGGCCTGGGTGGCCGCGCTTGCCGGCGAGCGGTCGGGGGATCGGTGGATGACCGCCAAGTGGCCTTCCCCCCGCGGTTCGTCGAGCACCGCGACCAGCTCCACGAACCAGTCGTGCACGGTGTCGCCGTCCCAGAGTGCCTCCACGGCGACCACGCGGCCGGGGAGAGTCGCCGCGCGGGCGGCGAGGGCGGGGGTGTCCAGGGGGTCGGGGGGCCTGCGCCGCACCTGGTCGCCGAGAGCCTCGAATCGCGAGTGGACCACCCACTGCGCCTCGAGCAGCCCCAACCCCACGGGACGCAAGGCTTCCCAGACGGTCTTCACCGCTGCCAGCCGGCGGTCACGCAGTACGTCGGCGTCGACCTCGCCGCGGGTCCGTTCCGTCAACTGGCCCCACCAGTCGCTCACTTGACCGCCGCCCCGCACGCCGTGGCGGGTGCCTGCGGTCGGGGCGTCGGCATCAGCGCGGCCGCCGCTCGTCGACGATCCCCTCGATGATTCCCATCAGTCGGTCCCCCACCCGGTCGATGCTTCCGTTCTGCGTGCTGACCTGCGCGCCTTCGAGCAGGAAGGTGATCTCGGCCGTGGTCTGTGCGGGATCGGGCAGGCCGGCCTCGGCGCACATCGCGACCAGCCTGCGGGCCTGTTGCGCCTTGTGCTCCTCGATCACCCGCCGTGCGGGATGGTCGCGGTCGGGCAGCTCCGCGAGGGAGTTGATGAACGGGCAGCCGCGGTGCGAGATCGCGGGCAATCCCTCGGCGATGAAGCGCGCAAGGCCCAGGATCTGCTGCTTGGGGCGGCCGGGGTGTGCTGCCTCGACCTGGTCGAAGGCGGCCTGGTAGTCGGCTGCGACGATCCGCAGCCACTCCGCGACCAGTGCGTCCTTGGTCTCGAAGTGCCGGTAGATCGCCATCTTGGTGGTCTCGGCCCGCTCGGCGATGGCCTGGACGCTCACCCGCCGGATCCCCTCGCGCTGAAAGAGCTCCTCGGCCGCGTCGAGGATGCGCTCGCGAGGCGGCAGTTTCGCCACCCTGCTCGGCCTGCCTGCGGTCGATGCCATGACTACTCCGTGACGTCCGGTCAGTGGTGGGGCGTCGGAGCCCACATGTGCTGCTACGGTACCAGTCCGTTCCGAGTGATACCGCTTGGTATCGTGAGGGACTCAACGGTATCTTTCCTTCCGTCGGGAGTGACAAGTGAGAGTCAGCGAGTACGTGAACTTCGACGCGGTGGGGCTCGCGCACCTGGTCGCCACGGGTGAGGTGACCCCCGCCGAACTGGAGGCGGCCGCACGCGAGGCCGCGCAGGCGGTCAATCCGCGGATCAACGCCGTCGTGGAGACATGGTCGGCCGACGACCGACCCACGCCCGGCAGCTCCCCGCTGGCCGGAGTCCCCTTCCTGATCAAGGACATCGGCGTCTCCATGGCAGGCAGGCGCACCGAGCTGGGCAGCCGAATCGCGGTCGGCAACATCGCCCGCGCCGACTCCTCCCTGATGCGCCGCTTCCGCCGCGCGGGCCTCGTCACGTTCGGGCGCACCGCGACACCGGAGATGGCGTACAGCATCACCACGGAACCAGAGCTCTACGGGCCCGTCCGCAACCCGTGGGACCTGGAGCGCAGCGCGGGCGGTTCCAGCGGGGGCGCGGGCGCGGCCGTCGCGGCCGGGGTGGTTCCGCTCGCGCACGGCACTGACGCCGCGGGCTCACTCCGTGTCCCCGCCGCCCACAACGGGCTCTTCGGTCTCAAGCCGACGCGCGGCCGGGTCTCCATGGGCCCCGACGTCGACGAGATCTTCAACGGCCTGGCCGTGCAGGGCAGCGTGAGCCGGACCGTACGCGACAGTGCCGTACTGCTCGACCAGATACGCGGACCCGAGCCGGGCGACCCCTACTTCGCCCAGGAACCGGCCCGGCCGTACGCGGACGAAGTCACCCGGGATCCGGGCACCTTGCGGATCGGGGTCCTCGGCCAGGCGTGGGGCGGGCGCCGCACGACCCCACCGGTGGCCGACGCTCTGGCGCGGACCGTGCGTCTGCTCGAAGCCCTCGGGCACCAGGTGGAGGAGGCCGAGGTCGGCCTCGGGGTCGACTGGGAGGAGTTCGTCCTGGCCTGCGCTCGCCTCATGACGGCGAATCTCACCGCCTTGGTCGACGAGCTGGCGGCCGCCTTCGGAAGGCCCGTCGACCCCTCGACCCTCGAAGCGGAGACCCTTGCCGGCTACCACTACGGGCAGCGGGTCACCGGCCCCCAACTCCTCGGCGCCCTCGCGCTCCGCAACCGGGTCGCACGCACCCTGGCCCACCACTTCGACGCACACGACGTGCTGCTCACTCCGACCTTGCCGGAGCTCCCGATGCGCCTGGGCGTCTATGGCGAGGGTGCGCGGACGCTGGACGGCCTCGGCTGGATCGACCGGCTCAACGACCGCTCGCCGTTCACCATGGCGTTCAACGTGGCGGGCACGCCCGCCATGTCCGTGCCCGTGACGGCCGACGCCGGGACGGGGCTCCCGATCGGCATGCAGTTCGCCGCCGGATATGGACGCGAGGACCGTCTCTTCCGCCTCGCGGGACAACTCGAACAGGCAAGCCCGTGGTCGGGCCGGACCCCGGGGGTGTGGGCAGGCGAGGTGGCTTAGCGCAGCACGGCGGACATCAGGTCCGGGCCCAGGGCCGAGATCGCGGGCACGTTCAGGGTGTAGTGGATGTAGCGACCCTGCCGCCGGGCCGCCAGCAGTTCGGCGCGGCGCAGGACGGCGAGATGGCGGGAGACTTCCGGGGGTGTCAGACCCCAGGTGTGGGCCAGTTCGCCGGTGGTGTGCGGGCCGCGGGCCAGGGTGCGCAGGAGACGCAGCCGTACGGGATGGGCGAGCGCGTCGAGTCGTAGCCTGACCGTCTCCAGGGGCACCGGCTCCGGCGGGTCCGGCTCGGCCACCGGGTACTGCACCACCGGTTGCCATCCGGGCGCGTGGACCACCACCAGGTGCGGGCTGTTGAAGACGCTGGGGATGAAGGTGACTCCGGTGCCGTGGGCGGCGGTTGACTTGTCCTGGAGCTTGTCCACGGTGATGCAGGCGCCGTCGGACGCCAGCGCGACGGCGCCGGAGACCGATGCGAGTGCCGCCCCGATGCCCTGGTGCTTCAGCAGGTCGTTCTTCAGGCGCAGATCGGCGGCGAGCCGTTCGGCCACGCCGGTCCAGGCGGCGTCGAAGAAGGCATCGGCGCACTGTTCGAGGGTGTGACGCACGCGCGCCCGCACGGCGGCCGGGTCCGCGAGCAGCCGTTCCGCGAAGGCCTCCTGCCGGGCGCCGCGGGCCTGGGCCAGGTCGAGGGCCTTCTCGCGCGCCTTCGGGTCGGTGAGCGGTGAGGGTGCGGTGACAGGGGCGCGGTTGCTGCCGCATGTGGTGACGAGTGCGGCGGTCATGTATGTCTCGTCGTCGATCCGGTCCACGTCGTCCAGTTCCTGGGCGAGGGCCGGCCGCGGGCGGGCGGGGAACAGGAAATCGGCCTGTGAGGAACGCCAGAGGAACTCCGCCTCCCGCAACCGCTCGGCCAGCTCCGGTCGCAGCCGGGCCCGGACGTCCGCGACCCAGCCGGCGAGGTGCGGATGATGCCCGGGGGCGGCCAACGCGTGCAGCATCGCGGTCAGTTCGGCCAGCGGAGACGCGGCGAGCCGCAGCCGGTCGGGCGGCAGGCCGGTGATGTCGATGCGCAGCGTCATCCGCTCATCATCCCTGGCAGGACGGCCCGTGACGGCGTCGGTTGACGGACTCCGTCAATTGTTCGGAGTCGCCGTGCCCGCAACGATTTGTGACGACGCGTCGACGCAGCGCTCCGACGGTCCTTAGGATGTCGATCATCGATGTGGGGCGACGGGCGGGGTGGGTTGTGAACGACGTTCCATACGCGGCGTGGCCGCGCATCGGGGGCCCAACTCCCTGGACTGCCCTGGACGATCACCTCCTCTACACGTGCCATGTCGTCATGGACCTCACGCAGGGCAAGCTCGGCGAGAGGCCGCCGGTTCCCTCGATGGCCCGCCTGTCACCCGGTGAGACATCGGTGGCGGTGGGGCCCGCGTCCCGTTCCACCTGGCGTGCCGTGGGGGACGGCTCGTACGCGTACAACACGACACTGGCCGTCGGGCGGCCCGGCTTCGTGATCGGGAGCATGGTCGGTTCGGCGCTCGGCAACGCGGCACGCCGGCGTCAGGCGGCCGCGGATGCCCGGCCGCGCTGGGTGGCCGACGGCCATGGAGAGGTGACGGTCACCGACCGGCGGGCCTACTTCGGTCATCCGCAGAGTTCGCTGGACCTGGAATGGGGTGGCCTCGACACCGCGGAACTCGTCGCGCCCGATGTCTTTCAGTGTTCTTTCCGGGACATGTACAACGGCTCGCCCCAGCTGATCCAGCTCCACGGGCCATGGGCGTCGCTGATGTTCGTCCTGGCCGCCCACGCCGCTTTCCCGGCCCACCCTCGACTCCTGGGCGGGAACTGGCTGCCACCGGACTTCGAGACCAAGTGCCAGACGTACGGGCGCACGTGTCCTCCGGTGCGCTGAGCCCAGACAGGGTGCTCGGCGCCACGGGCCACGCCTTTCTATCTCCAACCTGTGTTGTTCCTAGAATGGCCGGGTGGAGGACATCGATGCGATCGCGGTGCTGCAGGACCCTGTGCGGCGCCGACTGTACGAGTACGTGGCGGCGCAGGGCCGGGAGGTCGGCCGGAACGAAGCCGCCGAGGCGGCCGGGGTGGCGCGCACCCTCGCCGCGCACCATCTGGACAAGCTGACGGATGCCGGGCTGCTGGAGAGCGGCAGTCGACGCCTGACGGGGCGTTCGGGGCCGGGCGCGGGGCGCCCCGCCAAGGTGTACACGCGGGCGCCGGGCGAACGGTCGGTCTCGCTGCCCGCCCGCGACTACCGCACCGCCGCCGAACTGCTCGCCGAGGCCGCCGAGCAGGCCGGACTGGACGCCGGGCTCTGTGCGGCCGCCCGGCGCCGGGGCGAAGCCCTGCGGGGCGCGGCGACGCCCTGCGGCGGCCTCGAGGAGGCCATGGAGATGCTGGCCGCACGCGGCTACGAACCGCACATGGAGGACGCCGAGGGGGCGGAAGGCGGGGCGCCGGTCGTTCGCATGCGCAACTGTCCCTTTCACGCCGTGGCCGAGCGCTTCCCGCCGCTCGTCTGCGGGATGAATCTCGCGTTGCTGGAGGGGCTGCTCGGCGCGGACGGACCGGTTCACGCTCGCATGGACGCTCGGCCGGGGGAGTGCTGCGTGGTGCTCGACTCTTCTAAAAACAATGATGATTGACATAGAAAAGGCGGGCGTGCTGGGATGAGGCCATGACCGCATCCGAGCATCCCGCCCACCTCGCCGAGCTCAATGTCGCCACGCTCCTCCACCCCTTCGACGACGAGCGCATCGCGCCGTTCGTCGAGCTGCTCAACCCCATCAACGCCGCCGCCGACGAGGCCCCCGGCTTCGTGTGGCGGCTGGTGGAGGAGGGCGCGGCCGACGCCACCGGCATGCGCCCGGCCGGCGAGGACGTCATCGTCAACCTGTCGGTGTGGGAGACCCAGGAGGCACTGTGGGACTTCACCTACCGCAGCGGGCACCTGGAGGTGATGCGGCGGCGGCGCGAGTGGTTCGAGCGGCACATCGAGTCGCACATGGTCCTCTGGTGGGTGCCCGCCGGTCATGTGCCGTCGGTCGCGGAAGCCCTGGAGCGGCTGGCTGACCTGCGGGCGAACGGACCGTCCCCGCGCGCGTTCACCTTCACCTCGTCCTACACCGCGGCGGAGTCCGTCGAAGTCGCGGCCGAGTCCGCCGGAGCCGCGGCGGTGGTGTAGGCCGGGCGCCGATGAGTTCCGCCTCGCCGGGTGGTCTACAGGGGGGAAGCACCCCTTCCGCGTCCGCGGAGGCCCCATGAGATGACGAGGAGCGTGCCCATCGTGGACCAGGAGTACGTGAGCGCCACCCTGACCGTCGAGGCGCCCGCCGCCGAAGTCTTCGCGGTGCTGGCGGACCCGACGACGCACTCCGCGATCGACGGCACCGGTTGGGTCCAACAACCCGTCGACCGCGCACCGTTGGCCGAGAAGGGGCAGATCTTCCGGATGGCCATGTATCACCCCGACCACCCGGAGGGTGACTACCAGGTGGCCAACCAGATCGAAGTCCTCGACCCGCCCCGCTCCATCAGCTGGCGGACGGGTGAGGAGAAGGAAGGCGGCCGCCTGGAGTTCGGCGGCTGGATCTGGCGCTACGACCTCGCGCCCCTCGGCCCGTCCACAACGGAAGTCACGCTCACCTACGACTGGACCGCGGTGCCGCAGTTCATCCGGGAGTACCTCGAGTTCCCGATGTTCGGCCCCGAGCATCTGACCAACTCGCTGCAGCACTTGGCCGAGCTCGCCGCGTCGGCAACGCGGACCTGACCGGCTGCCCCGACTCCGTGCCGTGCGGACTCAGCACCTTGGGCCGGGCAGTCATGCCGGCCGGCCCGAGGTGCTGAGTGGCCCGGCCCACGGTGGTGAGTCGCCTACGCCTCTTCGTGGCACAGGAGGCCGGTGCGCAGAGCGGCGAGCGTGCTCGACAGGAGGCGTGAGACGTGCATCTGGGAAAGGCCCAGAGCGGCGCCGATCTGGGCCTGGGTCATCTCCTGGCCGAAGCGCATCTCGATGATGCGGCGTTCACGTTCGTCGAGACGGGCCAGCAGCGGGGCCAGGGCGTGCAGATCCTCGAACACCGCGATGGCCGGGTCCTCCTGGCCCATGGTGTCGGAGAGGGAGCGGCCGGTGGTGTGGGCCCCGCCCTCCTCGCCCTCGGAGCGCGGGCTGTCTAGGGACCCGGCGGCGTAGCCATTGGCCGCCACGATCACTTCAAGGACCTGTTCCTCCGTCACCGCGAGCTCGGTCGCGAGCTCAGCGACCGTCGGTTCGCGGCCGAGCGTCGAGGACAACCGCTCCTGGGACTTGACCAGTTGGAGGCGCAGCTCCTGCAGTCTGCGTGGTACGTGCACGGCCCAGCTCGTGTCACGGAAGTAGCGTTTGATCTCCCCGAGGATGTAGGGGACGGCGAAGGAGACGAACTCGAAGCCGCGGTCGACGTCGAACCGGTCGATCGCCTTGATCAGGCCCACGGTCCCGACCTGGACGATGTCCTCCAGCTGGCCGTTGCCGCGACTGCGGTAGCGGCCGGCCACGTAGTGCACCAGGGAGAGGTTCATCTCGATCAGGGTGTTGCGCGTGTACAGGTAGGCGGGGGAGTCCTCCTCAAGGGTCCGGAGCTCCTCGAAGAAGAGTTTCGACAGCTCACGGGCGTCCTTGGGCGCCACCTGGTCGGCTTCCTCGATCCACGGCAGCCCGTCGCTCTCCTCCCGTGCCCGCAACCCCTGGCTCTCGACCCGTGCCCACTCGGCCGGCTCGGCGGTTTCGTCCACGTCCGCCGCTGCCTGCA
This sequence comes from Streptomyces sp. NPDC051214, assembly GCF_040682375.1. Lineage (NCBI taxonomy): Bacteria > Bacillati > Actinomycetota > Actinomycetes > Kitasatosporales > Streptomycetaceae > Streptomyces > Streptomyces sp. NPDC051214. The sequence goes on along the minus strand of NZ_JBFBAT010000016.1, from coordinate 25,223 downwards.
GAAACATCGTCTGACTCCTCGCTCTCTCTCGTTCTGCGCTGCTCAGCTCGCGGTGACCGTGAAGGCGTTGCCCTCTCGGTCGGCCAGCACGGCCGCGCGCCGGTCGCGGGCTCCTTCGGGCGGCGCGATCACGCGTCCGCCCCAGCCGATGGCCGCCATGGCGGCCAGGTCGACGTCGGCCACGCGAAAGCACGGGTGCCAGCCGGACGGCGTGGCGTCCCTGAACGCCGCGACCGTGCGCAGCCCGTCGCGCACCTCGATCTGCCCGCGGACGTACTCCACCCCGCAGCAGTCACCTGCCGTACCGGCCCAGTCCAGTACGTCCCCGTAGAAGAAGGCGGCGGCGAAGATGTCCCGGGTGCGCAGCTCAAGCCGGGCGACGGGGCCCGCGCCCGCCTTCCAGCGGTCGTCGGGGGCGCGTCGGCGCAGGCCGAACACCGCTTCCTGCGGGCCCGCCGCCACGGCGAGCCGCCCGGTCTGGGTGCTCAGCGGTCCTACGGCGACGGTGGCGCCGCGCTCACGCAGCCGGCCCACCGTGACGTCCACGTCATCGACGCCGAAGTACGGTATCCACCCGGCCGAGACGCCCAGGTCACACGTGGTCTGGCTGAGGCTTCCCACCGGTGCGCCGGCCCGCAGCGCCAGATACCGCGTCCTGCCCTGGGGGTCGAGCAGCGGGACGTGACACCAGCCGAGGACCCGGGCGTAGAACTCCTTGGCCGCCAGGACATCACCCGAAGCCAGGCTCAGCCAGCAGGGTGCGCCCCGCTTCCTGACCGTGGGACCTGTCGTTCCCGCGGCGCCCGGCCGCGGGCCGTTGCCGTGCGGGGCGCCCTGCGACTCGCCCGGCGGCGGGACCAGGCGCAGCCCTCCGGCCCGGCGGAACGGCCTGACACCGGTCCCCGCGCGCCCTGCCTCCCGGCCCCGGACTCTCGCGTGCGGGGCGGCCCCCTCTTGCCGCTGCTGCTCACGCTCTTTGCTCACACCGATGTCCCTTGGCACAGCGCCCTCTCCCCATCTGTTTCCGGCGGTCTCGCCAGTGGTTCCGCAGACGGGAGGCGCTATACCGGGACCTTCTTCACCCATCCCGGGGACCAAGGGCCCGACCTGGCCGGTGCCAAGGTCTCAGGGAGGGGGTGAACCGCTCCCGGACGCATGGAGCTCGGCCACCGCGAGCCGGGCCTCCTCGCGCACGCCGGGGTCGGGGTGTGCCAGGAACGGCTCGATGGGCGGCAGCGCACGCCTGTCGTGCGTCGCCGACAGGCTGAACAGGACGTACTCCAGCAGCTGAGGTGCGAAGGCGTCGACGTTGACGGCCAGCGGAACCAGGACCTCGTAGGGGATCTCGTGGCGAGCGCAGCCTTCACCGACGGCATGCAGGGCGGACTCCCGCACCGCGTGGTCCGCGTCGGCGACCGCCACCTGGACGAGCCGGGCGACGGCTCGCTCCGCGGCGCCCTGCTCCAGGCGCCCCGACGCGAGAAGGTCGCCGAGTTCGTCGGCCCAGACCTCGCGCCGGCGCGCGTCGGCGGCGTCGGGCGCCACACGCGCCGGATCGAGCTCTCGCGGGAGCTGTCGGTACTCGTCCACCGGGATCCTCAGCCGCGCCCGCCGGTCCTCACGGCCGCCCCGGCGAGGGCACCGCGTTCGCGACCATGTGCGCCGTCTGTCGTCCGAGGGCCGACACGGCAGGCTCGTTCGCCGGCACGCAGTGCCCCGCGGTGGGGTCGTACACGCAGCCGAGCACCCCGGCGTGGTTGGTGTCCGGCTGGGTCAACCGGGAGTCCCAGCCGTGGGAGAGCAGCGCTTCGTGCAGCTCGCGCGAGGATTCGACGGGCACGGCCTCATCGGCGGTGCCATGCACGAGCCGGACGGGTATCGGCGTCACTGCCTGGTCGACTGCCTGGAGGGGCACGGTGCCCGTGGTGCGTGCCGGACGCCGGTAGCCGCCCGCGATGCCCACCACCGCGGCGGGCGGCGGCCCGTCGCATTCCTTCGGCTGGAGGGCGACGCCCATCGCGGCGCCGGCCCCCGCCGACCATCCCGCGAGGATCAACCGGCTTGTTCCCTCGCCGAGTTGGCGGGCGTGGTCGTGTGCGTACCGCAGGGAGTCGACGAGGTGTTCCCGTCCGCCGTCGGGCTGATCCGAGCGCCAGTCCGGGACAAGCACGGTGGGCCCGAGCTCGGCGATCTCCCGGGCCAGCGCGGCCATCACGTGCCGCTCGTCGGGCCCCGTCCCGTGCCACAGCAGCACACACCGGTCGTCCTGCCGTCCGGAGGAGTGCACGTCGAGCAGTTTGCTGCCGCCGCCGGTGGCGTAGGGCACTGTCCGGGTCGTGATCGTCAAGTCCGTTCCTCCAGGCCGGGCGGGGTCGCGGGACGACCAGCCCTCGTATCCGAAAAAAACCGCACGAAGATGTCGAGAACTCCTGACCGGCTCCGTCTCCGTGGTGAACGCGACCACAATGGGTCGCATCAGCACCGAGGAGAACATCATGGCCAAGTATCTGCTGCTCAAGCACTACCGTGGCGCCCCGGCTGCGGTCAACGACGTTCCGATGGGCCAGTGGACGCCCGAGGAGATCTCGGCACACGTGCAGTACATGAACGACTTCGCGGCCCGGCTCGAGGAGAGCGGTGAGTTCGTCGACAGCCAGGCGCTCGCCCCCGAGGGGACCTTCGTCCGGTACGACGGCGAGGGCCGGCCGCCGGTCACCGACGGTCCCTTCGCCGAGACCAAGGACCTCATCGCGGGCTGGATGGTGATCGACGTCGACAGCCACGACCGCGCCCTCGAACTGGCCGGGGAACTGTCGGCGGCCCCCGGCGCGGGCGGCAAGCCGATCCATGAGTGGCTCGAGGTCCGCCCGTTCCTGGGCGCGCAGCACACCGTCACGGAGTGAGCCCGCACATGGACGAGGGCGGGCTCCGGAGCCTCACGCCGAGCGTGATCGGTGTTCTCGTCCGTCGCGGAGCCGACTTCGCGGCGGCCGAGGACGCCGTGCAGGACGCCTTGGTCGAGGCGGTCCGCGTCTGGCCCGCCGACCGACCCCGGGACCCCAAGGGCTGGCTGGTCACCGTGGCCTGGCGCAAGTTCCTCGACGCGACGCGCGCGGACACCGCACGCCGCAGGCGTGAGGACCGCGTCGACGAGGAACCGGCTGCCGGACCCGCCCCCTCCGTGGACGACACCCTCCAGCTCTACTTCCTGTGCGCCCACCCGTCGTTGACACCGTCCTCGGCGGTCGCGCTCACGCTGCGTGCCGTCGGCGGTCTCACCACCCGGCAGATCGCCCAGGCTTATCTGGTGCCCGAGGCGACCATGGCGCAACGCATCAGCCGCGCCAAGCGGACGGTCTCCGGCGTGCGGTTCGACAAAGCAGGGGACGTCGCCACCGTGCTGCGTGTCCTCTACCTGGTTTTCAACGAGGGCTACTCCGGTGACGTCGACCTCGTCGCCGAGGCCATCCGCCTCACCCGGCAGCTCGCGGCCGTGATCGACCATCCCGAGGTGACGGGCCTGCTCGCCCTCATGCTGATCCACCACGCCCGACGCGCCGCCCGGACCGCCCCCGACGGCAGCCTGGTGCCGCTCGCCGAGCAGGACCGCGGCCGGTGGGACACCGCGGCGATCGCCGAGGGCATCGGGATCCTGCAGACAGCTCTCGCCCGTGACCGCCTCGGCGAGTTCCAGGCGCAGGCCGCCATCGCGGCGCTCCACGCCGACGCGCCCACCGCCGAGGAGACCGACTGGGTGCAGATCGTCGAGTGGTACGACGAACTCGCGAGCCTGACCGACAGCCCGGTCGTCCGGCTCAACCGCGCGGTGGCCGTCGGCGAGGCCGACGGCGCGCGGGCCGGTCTTGCGGCACTCGCGGCGCTCGACGCCTCCCTGCCCCGCCACGCCGCCGTGGCGGCGTACCTCCATGAACGGGACGGTGACCTGGCGACGGCGGCAGATCTTTACGCCGAGGCGGCCCGCAAGGCGCCCAACCTGCCCGAACGCGACCACCTGACGCGCCAGGCCGCACGGCTCAACGCCGTGCTCAAGCGCGCTCCCTGACGACATCGGCCGGGTTCTTGTCGTCCCGCAGTCCCTGATAGCGGGGGTGGCGCAGCATGCCGTCGCGCGTCCATTCGGTGAAGGCGACCTGGGCCACCAGACGCGGCTGTGCCCAGTGCGCGGTCCGCTCCGCCACCGGGTCATCGAACGGCGAAGCCGTCAGCCGGAGTTCGTCGAGCTGCCGGCGCAGGGCCAGCAGCGTACGCCGGTCGAAGCCGGTGCCGACCTTGCCCGCGTACCGCAGCCGTTCGCCCTCGTAGTAGCCGATGAGCAGTGCGCCGATGCCCTCTCGGCTGCCCGTGGGCTCGGTGAAGCCGCCCACCACGAACTCCTGGCCCCGGGAGCACTTCAGCTTGAGCCAGTCGCCCGAGCGGCGCGCCTGGTAGGTGCTTTCGGCCCGTTTGGCGATGAGGCCCTCCCAGCCGCGGCGGCACGCGTCGGCCAGGAGTTCGGGCCCGCCCTCGTTGCGGTGGGTGCTGAACCGCAACGGGGCCGTGAAGGTGATCGAGCGTCGCAGCAAGGACTTACGCGTGCGCAGCGGCAGCCGCCGTACGTCCATGCCGTCCAGGCGCAGCAGGTCGAAGACGTAGTACGTGACCGCGACCTTGCTCGCCGCGACGTCGGCGGGCCGAGTGAGTCCCATGCGCTGCTGCAGCCGTCCGAAGTCGGTCCTGCCGTGCGAGTAGGCCACGATCTCGCCGTCGAGCGTGAAGTCCTCGGTGTCCTGGCCCGCGAGGGCCTCGATGATCTCCGGGTACGTGGCGTCGAGCCGTCGCCCGGACCGGGACCGGAGTGTCACCCGGCCGTCCTCGCGCACCGCGAGTGCCCGGATGCCGTCCAGCTTCCGCTCGAAGATCCAGCCGCCCGGGAAGTTCCGCAGGTCGGTGAGCGTGGCCAGCATCGGGGAAGCGGCCAGTTCGACGCCCGGCCTCGCCTCGCGGACCCGGCCGTCAAGGTCCGGCGGCAGGTTGTCGAGCAGGCCGGTCATGCCTGCTCACCGCTGTCGGAGTGCCAGGTGGGCGCGTCCGGCGTCTCGGCGACCTGGCGCAGCGTACGGCCGCTGCGTGCCGAACGCGCCCGCCGCGGGTCGGGAGTGCCGCCGCCCGAGCGGTGTCCGGTCCGCACCAGCAGCCAGGTCGGTTTGGCGGCGGAGCCCCCGTTCTTCTCCTCGCGGCCGTGGAAGCGGGTGAGGGCGTACTGCCCGCGGAGCTTCTCGCCGTGCAGATCGAACGTGGCGTGGCCCTTTTCCAGGGCTTCGCCGAACGGCACCGGCCGGTGGCGCTTGTCGTGGCTGGTCGGCCGGTAGGTGCCGCGGTCCCAGACGATGACGGTCCCGCCGCCGTACTCGCCCGCGGGGATCACCCCCTCGAAGTCCCGGTACTCCAGGGGGTGGTCCTCGGTGGGGATGGCGAGCCGTTTGTCGTTCGGGTCGGTGGAGGGTCCCTTGGGGACCGACCAGGACTTCAGTACGCCGTCGACCTCCAGGCGGAAGTCGAAGTGCATGGTGCTCGCGTCGTGGATCTGCACCACGAAGGTGGGCTCATCGGCCGCGTCCGCGCCCGCATCCGTCTTCGCGTCCGCGCGGGCTTCGTTCCGCGTCGCGGGCTCGCCGCTCGGCTCGCTCGTCCTGTCGAAGTGCCGCTTGCCGCGGTAGGTCCGCAGACCGTCCTTCTCGCTCACGGCGGGCCCCTTCCGTCGGGTCGCTGATCCGTTCCGGCATGGGCTGGCTCGGCCCCGGCCAGGTTATGCACGCCCGATCCGGCCCGCACGGCGAGCGCTCCTCGGTCGTCGGTCCTGTGGCCCCGGCCGGTGTTTTGTGCGCACTTGTATGTGTGGGACCGCGGCCCGCGGGACACCCGATGCACCGATGGCTTGCGTTCGCGCAGGTCGTACACCGTGAGCGGTGTCAGGCGCTCGCGCCTCCCAGAGGTGCGGAGCAAGCTGGGATGAGTGGATCCGAGGAAGGAAGAGCACCCATGGGTGACACCCCGCAGGACCCGACGACGAAGCACCCGCAGCCCGAGTTCGCCTCGCAGGACCAGGAGCCGCCGGGCTGGACCGGCCCGATGGACCCGCCGCCGGACCACGGTGAGGAGTCCTACCGGGGCAGCGGGCTGCTGCAGAACCGGGCAGCGGTCGTGACCGGCGGCGACTCCGGCATCGGGCGGGCCGTGGCACTGGCCTACGCACGCGAGGGCGCGGACGTCCTGTTCACCTATCTGCCCACGGAGGCGGAGGACGCCCAGGAGACGGTGCGCCTCGTCGAGAAGGCCGGGCGGCGCGGTCTGGCCGTGCCGTGCGACATCCGCGAGGAGGAGCAGTGCCGTCGCCTCGTGGAGCGTGCGGTGGCGGAGTTCGGGCGCATCGACGTGCTGGTCAACAACGCGGCCTACCAGATGTCCCAGCCCGAGGGCATCACGGAGATCTCCACGGAGCAGTTCGACCGCGTCGTCCGCACGAATCTGTACGGCATGTTCTGGCTGTGCAAGATGGCCGTGCCGCACATCCCGTCGGGCGGATCCATCATCAACACCACGTCGGTGCAGGCCTACAAGCCGAGCCCTCACCTGCTCGACTACGCCATGACCAAGGGCGCCATCGTCACCTTCACCCAGGGGCTCGCGCAGATGCTGATCGAGAAGGGGATCCGCGTGAACGCCGTCGCTCCCGGCCCCGTGTGGACGCCGCTGATCCCGGCCACGCTGCCCGACACCAAGGAATTCGGCAAGCAGGCCCCCATCGGCCGTCCGGCCCAGCCAGCCGAGATGGCGCCCGCCTACGTGTTCCTGGCATCGGAGCAGGCGAGCTTCATCACCGCCGAGATCATGAACGCCACCGGCGGCACGCCGCTGCCGTGACCCGGCCGGGGGAGCGAGAGGACCGCGGAAGCATCGGCGCGAAGGAGGCGGTGACGTGAGCCCCACTGTTGAGCTGCAGGTCGGACGACGCACGATCGAGGTCAAGCGAGCCGAGAAGGAGCTCTTCCCGCAGGACGGCATCACCAAGGCCGACCTCGCCGAGCACTATCGGCGTGTGGCACCGCGCATGCTGCCCGAGCTGCGCGGCAGGCCCCTGATGCTGGAGCGGATGCCGGACGGGATCGACGGCGACCGCTTCTATCAGAAGGAGGTCTCCGACTACTTCCCTGACTGGATCCAGCGCGCCACGATGGCCAAGGAGGGCGGCAAGGTCACGCATGTCGTCTGTGAGGACGCGGCGACGCTCGTCTATCTCGCGGGACAGGCCTGCATCACCCCGCATCGCTGGCTGAGCCGGGCCGACCGGCCCCGCTGCCCCGACCGCCTGGTCTTCGACCTCGACCCACCCGGCGACGACTTCGAACCCGTGCGCAGTGCGGCCCACCAACTGCGCGAACTGCTCGAAGAACTGGACCTGCCGTCGGGCCTGATGACCACCGGCTCACGCGGTCTGCACGTCGTCGTCCCCCTGAACCGGCGTGACGACGCCGACGACGTGCTCGCGTTCGCCCGCGCCGCCGCCGAGACCCTGGCCGCGCGGCACGACAAGGAACTGACGGCCGAGCCCCGCAAGGACGCGCGCAAGGGGCGGCTGTACCTCGATGTCGCGCGCAACGGCTACGCCCAGACCGTGGTCGCCCCGTTCGCCGTGCGGTCCCGGCCCGGCGCCCCCGTGGCCGTGCCGCTGGGCTGGGACGAACTGGACACTCCCGGGCTGACGGCCCGCCGCTGGACGGTGGCCGACCTCGGAGACCGCCTGGACAAGGACCCCTGGGTCGGACTCGCCCGGCACGCGCGCGGCGTGAGCGCCGCGGCCAGGCGCCTGGAACGCTTGCAGGCACAGTGACCGGCGCGCGTGAGTTCAGCGGGCCGGCTTCGAGTTCACCACGAAGTGCGCCCCGTCGGGGTCGCGCAGGAGTGCCTCCGTGGCCCCCTGCGCGCCCTGCAGCACGCTGCCGCCGTGGGCGCGCGCGGCTTGGACGCAGGCGTCCACGTCGTCGACCGTGAAGTGGATCTGCCAGTGGGGCCGGATCTCCGGATCGGGCGCTGATTCCACCGCGCCCGAATGGATGCGGGCCACGGTGTCGCCCTGGCTGCGCAGCACGACCCGCTCGTCCTCGTAATGGACCTCGCAGCAGCCCGATGACGTGGACGCCCAGCCGAGGACCTCCGCGTAGAAGATCGCCGCGTCGAAGGCGTCGCGGGTGTAGAGCTCCACGAAGACCGGGGCCGCGCGGCGCCATGCCTCCCAGTCGGACACCAGCTCGCCCTCCCAGATGCCGAAGACGGCTCCTTCGCGGTCGGCGAGCAGCGCCGCCCGGCCCGGAGGGAACGAGATGGGTCCCACCGCGGTCGTCCCGCCGCGCTCCTGGCTGCGGGCCACGGTCTCGTTCGCGTCGGACGCGGCGAAGAAGGGGGTCCAGGCCACGGCCGCCTGCCCGACGGCCTCGACGGCGGACACGCCCGCCACCGGAACTCCGTTCACGCTCGCGAACCTGTACTGGTCGCCCAGCTTGCCTACGCGCCAGTCCCACCCCAGTACGGCGTGGTAGAAGGCCTGTGCGGTCTGAAGATCCCGCGTGGTCAGGCTGACCCAACAGGGTGCGCCGAACACCGAGCTGCTGGGGACGTTGCGGCTTGCGGATGCCTTTTGGCTGCTCATCTTTTTGTACCGTTCCGAGGTCGAAGGGCGCCCCGCCCTCTTCGGGCTACCGGCGCCCGACCTTGTGCGGCCGGGAGGCGACCCGCATCGGCGGCCCGCGCCCGTGATCCCTGTCGGCTCCATCATCCCCACAGAGGGCCCTCACGTCGCGCCAGGCACAGGCGACCAATACGCCTGCATGAATGACCTTGGGCCGGGAACCCGGGGCAAACAGCAACGTCAGCACGCATCAGGCGACTGGCGGGCGCGTTTTCTCACCAAATGGGGTACATGAGTGATATGCGCACTCACAGCTATACCGTTCTGGCCGTCGAGGGCGGCGGCTCGTTGATCTTCATCATCGTCGGCCTCGCCGTGGTCATCGGCCTGCTCGCCATGTTCGTCAGCGGGCGGCGCCGAGCGGCCCGCCGCACCGAGCCCACCACGCCTCCCCACAACGTCGATCCGCCCAGTGGCGAAGCCCAGCGCGGCACCACCTGGCAGACCCCCGACGACGACCCCGACCAGGGACACCCGCACCCCTGACCGCCGGGGTGGGGCGGTGAACGGGGGCTGGCGTTGACGGTGTGCCGCGAGGGAGGGTTCTCTCGCCGGAGACGCGTGCGGGAGAACCCGCCACCAGGAGGGGAGACACCACCGTCATGCCATCTCAGCGAGGACTCGGTGTGGCCGTCATCGGCACCGGGAAGATGGGCGCGGATCATGTCCGCCGGCTCCACGACGTGATCAGCGGGGCGCGGGTGGCGGCCGTCGCCGACATCGAGGCGGAGCGGGCGAAGTCCCTGGCCGCCACGATCGACGGCTGCACGGCCTATACGGATCCGGCGGCCGCCATGGCGTCGGGAGAGGTGGACGCCGTACTCATCGCCTCTCCCGGTCCTGCCCACGAGGCGGCCCTGATCGAGGCGCTCGGCCATGGCCTGCCGGTGCTGTGCGAGAAGCCGATGACTCCGGACACGGCTTCCTCCCTGCGCATCTTGGAGGCGGAGCAACGGCACGGGCACCGGCGCATCCAGGTGGGCTTCATGCGGCGCTACGACTCCGAGTACGTGAAGCTCAAGGCGATGCTCGACAGCGGTGAGCTGGGCCGGGCGCTGATGTTGCACCAGCGCCACCGCAACCTGGCCATGCCGCCCGGGTTCACCGACGACATGCTCATCACCAGCTCGGTCGCCCACGAGGTGGACGCGACCCGCTGGCTGCTCGACCAGGAGATTGTGGCGGTCACCGTGCACAAGCCGGCGCCGTCGTCGCTCGCCCCGGCCGGCATGAACGATCCCCAGCTCGTCCTGTTCGAGACCGCGGCGGGCGCGCTCGTCGACGTCGAGATCTTCGGCCACTGCGGTTACGGCTACCAGGTCCAGGCCGAGGCGGTCTGTGAGCGGGGAACCGTGCGCATCGGTGACGAACAAGGGCCCCGGGTGAGCGTCGACGGCCGGTGGGGAGGCCATGTTCCCCCGGACTACGTCGAGCGTTTCGAGGACGCCTACGACCGTGAGGTGCAGGCCTGGGTGGACGCCACCCGCAGGGGCGAGGTCACGGGACCGAGCGCCTGGGACGGCTATGCGGCCGCGGCGGTGTGCGAGGCGGGCGTCGTGTCCCAGCGGGAGGGCGGCCGCGTCGAGGTGGAGCTGGTCGAACGCCCGGAGTTCTACGGGCAGGCCGTGCGGCGGGACTGAGGGGAGGGGACTGAGTGGCGAGGCAGGGTGGGCGGCACCGATCCGGTGCCCGCCCACCCCGCCTTCGTGCCCTGTAGGGCCGTCGTGCCGATCAGATCGGGTGCGCCTACGGGCGGACGGTGAGCACCAGCTTCCCCGTGACGCGGCCCGTCTCCCCCTCCGCGTGTGCCTTGGCGGCCTCGGCGAGCGGGTACGTCTGCGACACGTGGACCCGCAGCTGCCCGGACTCGGCGAGCGCGGCGACGGCCTTCATGCCCGCCTGGTCGTGCTCCACGAGCATGTCCGTGGCGCGTACGCCCAACTCGGCTGCGCGCTCGGCCACTTCACCGAAGTTGCCGGGCAGGATCGAGACCAGGATGCCGCCCGGCCGCAGCACCTCCAGGGAGCGCAGCCGGTCCTCGCCGCCCAGCGGGTCGAGGACGACGTCGATGTCGCGGGCCTCCTTGACGAAGTCTGCGGTGCGGTAGTCGATGACCTCGTCCGCGCCCAGGCCGCGCACGAAGTCGTGCTTGGCGGCCGAGGCCGTGCCGATGACATGGGCGCCGCGCGCCTTGGCGATCTGCACCGCCGCATGGCCCACGCCACCGGCCGCCGCGTGCACCAACACCCGCTGGCCGGCTTCTACTTGCGCGTTGTCGACCAGGGCCTGCCAGGCGGTCAGCGAGACCAGCGGCAGGGCGCCCGCCTCGACGTGGCTCAACCCCGCGGGCCTGGGCACGAAGGCGCGGGTGGGGCCGGTCACGTACTCGGCGTGCGAACCGGCCCCGTACGGGTAGGGCAGCATGCCGAACACCTCGTCGCCCGGCTCGAACAGCGAGACGCCGATGCCGACCGCCTCGACGACGCCCGACACGTCCCAGCCGAGTGTGAACGGCGGCTGTCCCAGGAAGGCGCCGAACCTGCGGTGCTTCCAGTCGGTCGGGTTCACGCCCGCCGCGTGCACGGCGACGAGGATCTGGCCGACGCCGGGCTCGGGGCGGGCGGCCTCGATCTCCTTGAGTACGTCGGGGTCACCCAGGGCGTCCTGGCTGATGGCCTTCATGGTCACGGTGTCGTTGGTCATGACTCCAGCGTGCGGCAAGTGCCTGACCTGGGCCATGGCAAGATTGCCATTAAGCGATAGAATCGTGCCATGGCTTCGATGGACTTTCTCCCCGGTCGCCCGCACCGCGTGGTCGTGCTCGCCCTCGACGGCGTCTACCCCTTCGAGCTCGGCATCGCGAACAGGGTCTTTCCGTTGGTCCCCGGGGCCTACGAGGTGGTGACCTGTACGGCGACGGACGACCGCACGGTGGCCACCGACGCCGACTTCACCATCACCGTCGGGCACGGTCCGGAGGCACTGGCGAGCGCCGACACGGTGGTGTTGCCGCCGTACGACCTGCGGCGCATCACCGCCGAGTTGACGGAACCGGTGCGCGACGCGCTCGCGCGGATCAGGCCGGGCACGCGGTTCGTCTCCATCTGCACGGGGGCGTTCACGCTCGCCGCGGCCGGGCTCCTCGACGGGCGGCCCGCGACGACGCACTGGGCGCTCGCGGACCATTTCCGAAAGATGTTCCCCGACGTCGACCTGGACCCCGACGTGCTGTTCGTCGACGACGGCGACGTCCTCACCTCCGCGGGGGCCGCGTCCGGGGTCGACGTGTGCCTGCACGTCGTGCGCTCCGATCACGGCAGCGCGGTCGCCAACCGGGTCGCCCGGCACTGTGTCGTGCCCCCGTGGCGGGAGGGCGGCCAGGCCCAGTACATCGAGCAGCCGATCCCGGACGAGGGCGCCACCGGCACCGCCGCCACCCGCGCCTGGGCCCTGGAGCACCTCGACAGGCCGCTGGCCCTGCGGGAGCTGGCCGCGCATGCCCGGCTGAGCCCGCGCACCTTCGCCCGCCGCTTCCAGGAGGAGACGGGCACGAGCCCCGGCCGGTGGCTGATCCAGCAGCGGGTGCACCGGGCCCGGCACCTGCTGGAGTCCAGTGACCTGCCGGTCGACCGGATCGCGGCGGAGGTGGGCTTCGCCACCGGCACGTCGTTGCGGCAGCACTTGCACGCGGCGATCGGGGTGTCGCCGCAGGTGTACCGGAAGACGTTCCAGGCGGGAGCGGTCGCGGGCGACGCGAGGCCCTGACCAGCACTGATAGGCGCCGATCTCCGTCCGGTGCGGTACATGTAACGGCCAGCTGTCAGGCGTGGGGTTGCACTGGAATGGCTACCGCACGCAAGGGTGCGTGCACCGAAAGTAAGGATCGGCCATGGGTAAACGTCAGTCTCCCCGGGACAAGCGCCGCGCTCGCGACCAGGAGCGCAGCAAGCAGCAGCCCCGCAGGCAGGACGAGCAGACCGACGTCGAGAGGGTCGAGGGGCGACGCCCCGAACGCGGCGGCAAGCCGGGCGGCGACATGGACTTCTAGGCCCCCAGGGCCTGGACGCGGCGCCTCACTTGAACTCCCGAGGGGTTCGGTGGGGCGCCGCACCTCACGGCGACCAGAGCCGGCCCCCTAGCCCGCCAGGGACCAACCCGCCTCCTGCGACGCTCAGGCGGGGTGCGCCTCGCGCCAGGCCGCCATGGAGAGGTTCCACTCCTCGCCGTCCAGCGCGGTGAGCGAGGCCGGGAACAGACCGTCCTCCTCCTTGGCGATGTGCCGGTGCAGCTCGTCGACGGCTTCGACGAGGGTGCGTACGTCGTCGGGATCGGACAGGTCGAGAGCGGGCAACAGGGCTGCCAGCTCGCGGTGTTCGCGCTCCAGGTTCGCGATGTAGCCGGCGTACTCGGGGTCCTTGCGCATCACCGCGAACAGCCCGTTCTCCTCGCCCCGCCAGTGCGTCTCCAGTTCGCGGGCCATGAGATCCACGAGCGTGCGCGCCCGATCGGTGTCCCCTCGCTCCAGAGCCCGGACCGCGTCCCCCGCCGCATCGGTGACGCGCTCATGCTCGGCGATGAACTCCTTGATCAGGGGAATCTCTCGACAACCGCAGTAGTGGCACATGGGCTGTTTCTAAACGAGCCTCGGCCGGGATCGAGGGGCGCCACGCGCGTGCCGGGCAACTAGCGTCGCGCCATGGGGTGGGTCGGGTGGGGCAGGCGTGTGGGTGGGGTGCGGCCGTGTGGCTGGTGTGGGGTGGGGGTCGAGCAGACGCGTCGTTGGCGCAAGCGCCGCTACTGCTGCCGGAAGCATCGGCGAAAGGGCGGTGCCCTGTCCCGGGTGTGGGACCTCCTCGACTGGATGACCGACTGGGTGACGGGCTGACACCGGTCGGAGGGTGACCCGGTAGGCTGCCCGGTCGCTGAGGTGGGACGACGAGGGGGAGCGATCATTCGCGGCGTGGTGGGGATCAGGGGTATCGGCAGCAGGGGAGTGGCGGTCGGTTTCGTGCTGGCCGTTGTGTTCGGGGCTGCGGGGTGTGGGGCAGGAGCCGAGCCCGGTGCGTCGCGGAGTACGGGCTCTGCCGGGGAAGGTGACCGGCCCAAGGGCTCGCTTGCCTGGGAGTTCGAGCACATCGCGGACTTCAGTGGCGAGCTCTCCGATGTCGCTGTCCTGGCCGAGGACGACATCTGGGCCGTCGGGAGCGAGAACAACGGCGAGGCCAACGCCCGCCTGCTGCACTACGACGGTTCGACGTGGAAGCGCGAGCCGCTTCCCGATGCTCTCGGCGACAGCGTTTACCCGCCGTTGCTCGAAGAGGCCGGAGGGGACGAACTCTGGCTGCGGCCGCAGACCTCGGAGGATGCCTCCGCCGTGAACCGCTGGGCCAAGTGGGACGGCAGTCGCTGGTCAGCGATGGCCGATCCCGCGCCGGGCAACCCTGGGGAGCTCGATGCCTCGGGCCCGGACGACATCTGGGCCCTCGGCGGCGAGCGGACCGCCCAGCACTGGGACGGCACCCGCTGGGTCGCGACCCGGATGCCGTACGAGGCGTCCGACCTCGCCGTGGTGGGACCGGACGACGTCTGGGCCGTCGGCAGCCGCTCGACCGGGCCGGGCACGGAGCTGGGAGGCTCCGGTGACGGGTACAGCCAGCCCGCGTCGATGCACTGGGACGGCACCTCCTGGAAGGCGGTGGAGACTCCGCAGTCCCGCTTCGAGGAGCCGCTCCCGCCGGAGCCCGGCGCCGGCCTCAGCCAGGTCTTCGCGCTCGACAGCGGTGAGGTGCGCGCGTACGGCATCAACTCCTTCAACCACGGCGAGGTCGAGAACGAACCCGCGGAGCAGTACATCCGGCTGCGCTGGGACGGCTCGAAATGGGCCGAGCAGAAGGCCGCGCCCGGCGGGTGCGAGCTGCGGACCCCGATGGGTCAGGACGACAAGGGCTTGTTCCTCGACGGCAACTGGTACATGACCGATGGAGGCCGCTGCGTGAAGATCAAGCGTCAACGCCTGCCGCTGTCGACGGGAGCCCGCAAGGAGTCCGACCAGTCGCTGTGGCTGAAGGAGATCCACCGGGTGCCGGGCACCGACGAGTGGCTGGGCGCCGGGCACGTCCAGGTCAACCAGTCGGGAGACCCCTTCGGCGCCCCCGTCGTCGTACGTCTGAAGCGAGCCGGCTGACCGAGGGAGCGGTGTCGCCGGGGGCTACGCGTCGGCGCCGTACGTCCCGTACTCCGGTCGTCCCGTCGTTTCGTAGATCTGAATCGCCAGTCCGCCCGGCGTCGTCTCGTTGCTCAGGAGCCGCAGGCCGGCCGGTGCGCCACCGTCCGGCAGCAGGCGGCGGCCCGTCCCCACGACCACGGGCGCGACGGCCAGGCGCAGTTCGTCGACCAGGCCGGCGGCCAGCAAGGACTGGCCGAGCCGCCCGCTGCCGTGGATCTGCAGCTCGCGGCCGGGCCGTCGCTTCAGCTCGGCGACCTGGGCGGGGATGTCGCCGGACAGGATGGTGGTCGGGTCCCACTCGGCGGTGGTCAGGCTGTGGGAGGCCACGTACTTCGGCAGGCCGTTCAGGATGGCGGCCGCCGGGTGCTCGGTCATCTTGGGCCAGTCCCGCGCGAAGTTCAGATACGTACGGCGGCCGAACAGGAACGCGTCGGCCTGACCGAGCCATGTACCCGCCAGCCGTTCGAACTCCTCGTCGAGATGCGGCACGAACCAGCCGCCCCGGGTGAACCCGTCACTGGTGTCCTCGTCCGGCGCCCCCGGGCCCTGGTACACACCGTCGAGCGACAGGAATTGCTGCAGTACCAACCTCATCGCGCACCACTTTCGTGATCGGGGACCGTCCGTCCCTCTCACCCTTCAGACAGCGTGCCGCACGAGGACTCATCGGTCAGGGCGACACCGGTCTGGTTCTCGAGAAGTGCACGCCCCTGTTTGACCTGCGATGGCGGGTTCGGAGCGGCTTGGCGCCTTACGTACGGTCCGTCCGGCGTGACACGGCCGCAGGCGGGGTCCCGCTTCCCCTCTGAGCCTCAAGGGCCATACTGGTCGGGCCCCGATCACTCACAGAACGACTTTATGGCCAAGAAAAGCAGCTCCTCGACCACCGTCCCCGACACCGCGTGGCTGGGGCGCGGGCGCCACATCGGGCCCGAGCCCGAGCAGGACGTCCGGCGCAACCTGATCGCCCTCAAGGCGGCCGGGGTGCTCGACGACTTCCTGGACCTCGACCCCGTCGACGCGGCCCGCTCCACCGTCCTGCACCCGCGGGACGAGTCCGCCGACCCCGGCCCCTCGGCCCGCCGCCTCTTCGAGGCCCGCTGGCGGGTGGCCGACGATGTCACGGTGCGCGCGCAGCTGACCCTGTACGACCCCGAGAGCCGCCGCAAGGAAGCCGAGGGCGTCACCTGGGTCCTCGCCGCCGAGGCGGAGGGGGTGTGGGACATGCACTGGCCGTCGCCCGCCCTCATGTTCTGGCCGGACAGCGACCGGGTCGCCTGGGACCACGACACGGCGGCGGGTGTGCGCCTGCGGACGGCGAACCACCTGCCGAAGGACGACGACGAGCTGCGCCACCGGCTTCGTGACTGCACCCGGCAGAGCTGGTTCATCCATCTCGTGGTGCACGAGGCGATGACGCCGGACGCCATTGGGGAGCGGCCGCTGTCCGTGTTCCTGCCGCCGAGCCTGCGCCACCAGGTGGTCGAGCACCGGGGCACACCCGAACAGGCACAGATCGCCGACTTCGCGATGAAGCGGGAGCTGAGCGTGCGCATGCCGCGCGGCGGCGCCGTCGTGCTGCCCACGGCGCCGCAGAGCCCGGACTACGACGCGGAGCGCTTCACGGTGCGCACCGTGTTCCTGGACGGCTCGGAACCGACCGAACTCCTCGACAGGATCAAGGAGTTCGCGGCGCTGCCGCGACCGCTGAGCGCCGAGGCCGAGCAGGCCCTTACCCGGCTGCGCCAAGGCTGGCACCTGCTCACCCCGGACGAGGAGCTGACCCACGCCCAGGGCATGGTCACCAGGTACGCCGAGGCCCTCGAGGCCATGACGACCTCCCGTGACCTGTACCAGCAGGCGGCCGAGGCGGCGCAGGCCGCGCTGGCCGAGGTGACCGGCGGCGACGGTGTGCCCCGGCCTTCGGCGCCGGGTCACGTCAAGGCGGACGGCTCACCGCTGAGCGCCCTGACGAAGGCGTTCGGCCGCTTCCGGGACCCGAACAAGTAGGCACCGGCGGCGTCGGTCCCCGCCGGTGCCTCCGGAGGTCACCCTGGCCGCTGCCCCTGTCCGCCGGAGGCGGGCGGGGCTTCGCAACTGGGTGCGGGGGAGGCGGCGTTGGCGTAGCGGTGGGCCAAGTGGGCGAAGGCGGACTTGAGTTCGTGCGGGCCGATGACCTCGATGTCGGCATCGAACCTGCCGATGGCGGCGGCCAGCGCGGCCCATGACCATGAGCCGAGGACGAGTCGGCAGCGGTCGGGGCCGAGTTCCTCGACGATCCCCTCGCGGCTGTAGCGCGACACCTCGGCCGCGGGCAGGTCAAGGATCACCTCGCCGCGGCAGGGCCAGTCGCCCGAGCCGTCGAAGCCCTGGAACCTGCCGGCGACGAAGGCGGCCACGTCACCGCCGGGCACCTCGCGCGGCGTGAAGCGGGGGCCCGTGGGAGTGCGCGGGGTGATCCGGTCGGCGCGGAAGGTGCGCCAGTCCTCGCGGTCGAGGTCCCAGGCGACGAGATACCAGCGCGCGCCCCAGGTGACGAGGTGGTGGGGTTGCACCCGGCGAGGAGGGAGCCCGGCGGGGTCGGCGCCGACGGCTCCGGGCGGTGTCACGGGGGCGTAGTCGAAGCGCAGTACTTCGCGGGCGTGCACGGCGGCACTGAGCGCCATCAACACATGACCGGCCACCTGAGGGTTCGGCGCGACGGACGGCCGCTCGACGGCGGTCACCTGGAGGGTGTCGATGCGGCGACGCAGCCGGGCGGGCATGACCTGGCGGACCGTGGTCAGCGCGCGCGCCGCGGCCTCCTCGATGCCGGCGCCGGAAGTGGTGGCGATCTGGAGGGCCACGGCGAGGGCGACGGCCTGCTCGTCGTCGAACAGCAGCGGCGGCAGGTCCGCGCCCGCGTTGAGGCGGTAGCCCCCGTCGGGTCCCTTGACGGCCGCGACGGGGTAGCCGAGCTCACGCAGACGGTCGACGTCCCGGCGTACGGTGCGCGGGCTGATGCCAAGGCGCTCCGCCAGCAGCGCCCCTGGCCAGTCCCGCCGCGCCTGGAGCAGAGAGAGCAGCGCGAGCAGTCGCCCCGAGGTTTTCGGCATGTCTCCATGGTGCCCCGAGAAGAGGCCACAAACTGACCGCTTCTCTTGCGAGGGTCGGACCTGCCAGACCACGAGCACCACCGACCGGA
The DNA here is from genome assembly GCF_040682375.1 of Streptomyces sp. NPDC051214. NCBI lineage: Bacteria > Bacillati > Actinomycetota > Actinomycetes > Kitasatosporales > Streptomycetaceae > Streptomyces > Streptomyces sp. NPDC051214. The sequence continues at coordinate 7,070 of NZ_JBFBAT010000016.1, read as the reverse complement.
AGGCGCGACGACTGTGACCACCACGCCCACCACATCCAGCACCCCCACCTCGACTCTCGACGCCGAGCGCACCGACCTGCTCGCCGGACTCGCCGGCGCGCGAACCGCCCTGATCGACACGGTGCGTGAGCTCAGCGACGAGCAGGCGGGACGGCAGCCGACCGTCAGCGCACTGTGCCTGGGCGGGCTCGTCAAGCACCTCGCGTCCGTCGAGGAGGGCTGGCTGCGCTTCGTCCTCGACGGCCCGTCGGCGCTGCGCTACGACCTGCCCGAGGGTGTCACCTGGGAGGACCTCGCCGCCGGTACCGCCCGCGAGTACCCGCAGTGGGCGATCGACCACCGACACGGCTTTCGGATGCTGCCCGGCGAGACGTTGGCCGCGATCCTGGCGCGTTACGAGGAAGTCGCCGCCCGCAGCGAGGAGATCATCGCCTCCGTGCCCGACCTCTCGGCCACGCACCCCCTGCCCCAAGCCCCCTGGCACGAGCCGGGAGCCGTACGCAGCGTGCGTGGGGTGCTGTTGCACGTCATCGCCGAGACCGCCCAGCACGCCGGGCACGCGGACATCCTGCGCGAGGCGCTCGACGGTCGGACGGCGAGTTGAGCGAGGGCCGCACGAGGGACGCGGGTGCAGGATGAAACCGACCGAAGGGAACGGCGTGACCGTCAAGACCCGCCGCAGGAGGCCTCCGATGACCGTTCTCGACACCAGAGCGCTCAACCGGGCGACACTCGCCCGGCAGCTGCTGCTGGAGCGGGCCGACACACCGGTCCTCGACGCGGTCGCGCACCTCGGCGGTCTGCAGGCGCAGGAGCCGCAGGAGCCGTTCTTCGGCCTCTGGTCGCGGCTGCGGGCGTTCGACCCGGCGGAGCTCTCCGAGCACCTTCTACGGCGGCGCGTGGTGCGCACCCACCTCATGCGCCGCACCGTCCACCTCGTCACCGCCGACGACGCCCTGGTCTGGCGCGCCCGCCACGACACGATGCTGCGCCAACGGGTCCTCGGCGTCTACCGCGGCGAGCTCGAAGGGACGGACCTCGACGAGCTCGCGGCAGCGGGCCGGGCGGTCATGGCCGACGGTGAGCCGCGCTCCCTGACCCAGCTCGCGCGTGCCCTCGCCGAGCGCTGGCCGCAGCCGGGGCCGCGGGCGCTGGGGGAGATGCTGATGGCCGTCGTGCCCATGGTGCAGTTGCCGCCGCGAGGGCTGTGGCGGACGAAGGCGGGGGTGCGCAACGTTCCGCTGTCGGCGTGGCTGGAGCGCGAGGTCGCCCCGCTGTCCCCGGACGGTTCCGACCCCGTGGGGCAGGCGCTGCTGCGCCGCTACCTGGCGGCGTTCGGACCCGCCGCATCGGCTGACCTGCGCGCCTGGTGCGGCCTTGCCGGACTGCCGGCGGCTGTGGCCGCGCTGCGCGGGGAGCTGATCACTTTCAGGGACGAGCGGGGCAGGGAGCTGCTCGACCTGCCCGACGCGCCGCGCCCGGACCCCGAGACGCCGGCACCGGTGCGTTTCTTGCCCGCTTTCGACAACGCGATCCTCGGCTTTCAGGACCGCACCCGCATCATCGACGACGCCCACCGCGGCCTGTCGGTTGCCGGAGCCCGCGTCGTCCTGGTGGACGGCCGGGTCGCCGCCACCTGGACCGTGGAGGCGGACACGGTGACGGTCGTCCCGCTGCGCCGTTTCTCGCGCGCCGAGCGCGTCGCGGTCACCGAGGAGGGGCAGGCCCTTGCGGCGTTCCTCTCCGGCAACACGAGCGACCGCGTACGGATCTCGGCCGCGGGTCCGCCGCAGTGAGGCAGGCAGCGCGAACTCCTTGGTAACCAAAGGGTTCCTCAGTCACCGGAAAGTGCGTTCTTCCACGTCAGCGTTCACTCTCCTAGGGTTCTCAAGTAACCACCGGAGAGCGAGGACGCGGCGCCCCGGTGGCATCAATCCCCCAGTTTCCAAGGATGAGGAGCGAGCACATCATGGCCATCACTCTGGTGAATCCCGACGGGTTGCCGAAGATTGACGCCTATCGGCAGGTGTCGGTCGCGACGGGCTCGAAGCTGGTGTTCCTCGCCGGGCAGGTCGCCTGGGACGCCGAGGGAGTCACGGTCGGCGAAGACGACCTCGCCGCCCAGGTCGAGCAGTGCTATCTGAATGTCGCCACCGCCCTCGCCGGAGTCGGTGCCTCCTTCGACGACGTGGCGAAGCTGACCGTGTACGTCGTCGACTGGACCCCCGACAAGATGCCCGTCTTCCTGGAGGGGGCGGCCAGGGCCGCCGCGAAGTTGGGGGTCACGCCGGTGCCGCCGGGCACGTTGATCGGCGTGGCGGCCCTGGATGTCCCCGAGCACCTGGTGGAGGTCGAGGCCACCGCGGTCATCGACTGAACCACCTGCTGAACTAGGGTGATCGGCAGGAGTTCCCGGTGAGGAGAAGAGCCGTTGACGACCTTCCGGCAGCACATGACGGAGATGGCAGCGCGTGCCCTGGCGGAGTTTTCGCAGGAGGTGACCGCCGAGATCTACGCGGTCACGTTCCGGATCGACAGCGTCGACCAGGACCCGAGGTTCCCGTACCTGGCGATCGGCTACAACACCGAGATCGACGTGGCCCGGGAGTTCGCCCAGGGGGGTGGCACGGAGCCATGGGAGAGCCGCTGGCACTACGCCTACTTCGGGCCCGTGGGGTTGGACGGTATCCGCGTCATCGGCCACGATCCCGCGCACGATCCGGCCGGCTCCGAGCTGCACCGGGCCGAGTCGGTGGCCCAAGGCCTCTGGTACGAGGACGACCTCACCGAGCAGGAGGAGGACGAGCGAGGCGAGGCGCTCGCCGAACAGTTCCACGAGCTCTGCGTCGACCTCGCCCGCGGCCTCCACGCCGACGGCCGGCTCGTCGGCGTCCTCGGGCGGCCCGTGCCCGTGATCCTCTACGACATGGTCGACCGCGACGCGATGTTCGCCCTGACGCGTGCCGCGAACCCGCCCGAGCTGGTCACGGAGTTCCTGAGCGAGGATCCGCAGGGGCAGGAGCCACAGGAGTAGCCGCGACCGGCCGCAGCCACAGGGCCGTCAGGGGCGGGAGCGTCAGGCTGATGGACGCGGCGAAGCCGTGGCCCGCCTGGGATTCCTGCGGGCGCGCGGCGTTCTCGATGCCGCTTCCGCCGTAGCGTGACGCGTCGGTGTTGAGGATCTCCTCCCAGGCCTCGCCCGCCTCGGGGGGTACGCCGAGCCGGTAGTCGTGGCGCACCACCGGCGAGAAGTTGAAGACGGCAAGGAGCGGGCTGCCGTCGGAGGCGTGGCGCAGGAAGGCGAGGACATTGTCCTCGGCGGCGTCGGCGGTGATCCAGCGGAAGCCGGACGGGGAGGTGTCCTGCTCCCACAGGGACGGTGCCGCGAGGTAGTGCTGGTTCAGGTCGGCCACGAGGTGCTGGATCGCGCGGTGTTCCAGGTGGGCGGGGTTGTTCTCCTCCAGCACCCACCACTGGGGTCCCTCGGCCTCCGACCACTCGGCGCCCTGGGCGAACTCCTGCCCCATGAAAAGGAGTTGCTTGCCCGGGTGCGCCCACATGTAGGCCAGGTAGGCGCGGTGGTTGGCGCGTTGCTGCCACCAGTCGCCGGGCATCTTCGACACCAGTGCCTGCTTGCCGTGCACGACCTCGTCGTGCGAGAGCGGCAGGACGTAGTTCTCGCTGTAGGCGTACACCATCGAGAACGTCATCTCGTCATGGTGATACTTGCGGTGCACGGGTTCATGGGCGATGTAGCCCAGGGAGTCATGGGACCAGCCCATGTTCCACTTGAGCCCGAAGCCCAGGCCGCCGAGCCCGGCCGCCGAGGGGTCATCCGTGGCCCGGGTGACCCCGTCCCACGCGGTGGACTCCTCGGCAATGGTGACGACGCCCGGACAGCGACGGTAGACGGTGGCGTTCATCTCCTGGAGGAAAGCCACCGCGTCCAGGTTCTCGCGTCCGCCATGGGCGTTGGGTGACCAGGAGCCGTCCTCGCGGGAGTAGTCCAGGTACAGCATCGAGGCGACGGCGTCGACGCGCAGGCCGTCGATGTGGAACTCCTGGCACCAGTACGTCGCGTTGGCGACGAGGAAGTTGCGCACCTCCTTGCGCCCGTAGTCGAAGACGAGGGTGCCCCAGTCGGGGTGCTCGGCCTGCCGCGGATCCTGCGGCTCGTACATGGGTTGGCCGTCGAACGCGGCCAGCGCCCAGTCGTCGCGGGGGAAGTGGCCGGGGACCCAGTCGAGGAGGACGCCGATGCCCGCCTGGTGCAGTGTGTCGACGAGGTACTTGAAGTCGTCGGGTGTGCCGAGGCGGGCCGTGGGGGCGTAGAACCCGGTGACCTGATAGCCCCACGAGCCGCCGAAGGGGTGCTCGGCCACGGGCATCAGCTCGACGTGCGTGAAGCCCAACATGCGTACGTAGTCGGTGAGTTCCACCGCCAGCTCACGGTAGGTGGCGCCAGGTCTCCACGAGCCGAGGTGGACCTCGTAGACGGACATGGGGGCCGCGTGGGTCGGGCGGTCGGCCCGGTGTTCCATCCAGTGGGCGTCGCCCCACACGTGGTGGCTGTGTGTCACCACGGAAGCCGTCGCCGGAGGGGTCTGGGTGGCGCGCGCCATTGGGTCGGCGCGCTGCGTCCGGGAGCCGTCGGCCCGGGTGATCTCGAACTTGTACATGGCCCCTTCGCCCAGGCCGGGCACGAAGAGTTCCCAGATGCCCGATGACCCCAGGGATCGCATGGGCAGCGATGTTCCGTCCCAGTGGTTGAAGTCGCCACAGACGCGCACGCCGATCGCGTTCGGGGCCCATACAGCGAATCGAGTGCCCTGTACCCCTTGGTGCTCACTGACGTGTGCGCCCAGGGCCGTCCAGAGCTCCTCGTGGCGGCCCTCGGAGATGAGATGCAGGTCCAGTTCGCCCAGGGTGGGAAGGAAGGCGTAGGGGTCCTCCGTCTCCACGACGGCCTCGGGGTAGCGCACCCGCAGCTGGTGGGGAGCGGTCGGCTGCACCGGGATGCCGCCCGAGAACAGGCCGTCCCCTTCGTCGTGCAGCTCCCACACCAGGTCGTCCAGCACCACGCACACGGCCTGGGCGCCGGGGCGCAGGCAGCGCAGGTGTACGCCGTGGGGCACGGGATGCGCACCCAGGACCGCGTGCGGGTCGTGATGTGCGCCGCGCAACAGCCGGGCCCGGTCGTCGGCGGCCAGTGGGGGCAGCGCGCATGCCCCGCGGACGGCTGCTGCGGGGGTGGCGGCTGGGGACACCTCGGTGACGGACATATGTACTGCTCCTCGAACCCGGCGGACGAACCGTGGCGGGTGATCAGTGGTGGGGGCGATCAGTGGTGACGGGCGAGCCGGGCGACGGCCCGGAGAGGGACGGTGATCCAGTCGGGGCGGTGCGTCGCCTCGTAGAGAACCTCGTAGACGGCCCGGTCCGCCTCGTGTGCGTGCAGCAGCACCGGGATGTCCTGCGGATCGAAGAGGCCCGTCGCGCCGTATCCGTCGCAGAACGCGGTGCGGCAGCGCGTGGCCCACTCCGGGCGCGCCGCCTTCTCGACGTGGGCGGCGTAGTCGAAGGAGCGCAGCATGCCGGCGATGTCGTGGATCGGGGAGCGGTCGGCGCGCCGTTCCGCCAGGGGTTTGGCGGGCTCGCCCTCGAAGTCGACGACATGCCAGCGGCCGTCGGCCCGCAGCACCTGCCCCAGATGGAGGTCGCCGTGGATGCGCTGCAGGTGCAGACCGCCGTCCGTCGCGGCGAGCCTGATGAAGACCTCCCGCAGGCCCGACACGTGCGAGCGCAGGGCCGGCACGCTGGCCGCCGCCTGCAGAAGCCGGTGGGTCATCTGGTCGGCCAGCCGCGTGTGGTGGTCCGCGGTGGGCTCGGCCACCGGGAACGACTCGGCGAGCGCCACGTGCAACTCGCCCGTCAGGCAGCCCAGTTCGTATGCCTGGTCGGAGAAGTTGCCCTGCGCGACGGCTGATTGCATGGCCAGGGTCCAGCCGTCCGTCGCCCCGGGCAGGAAGCGCTGCACGACGCCCAAGGTGCCCCAGAACGGCTGGGAGGTGTGGAACCAGGCGACGGGCTCGGGAACGCGGGTGTACCCGTGCCGGGCCAGCACCCCTGGAATCTCCAGGTCGGGGTTGATGCCGGGCTGGATGCGGCGGAACAGCTTCAGGATGATCTCGTCGCCGTACACGATGGATGTGTTCGACTGCTCGACGTCCAGGACGCGCGGCATGAGACCCGCCGGGACCGCTGAGCGGGGGAAGGACTCGAAGCGCAGGTCCCCCATGACGCCGCCGCGCCGGATCCGGTCGAGGAGCAGGATCGTGGCCCGGGGGTCGTAGAGCGCGTCGTAGACCCACAGATCCTGTCCCTGGGAGCCCTCCATGCGGCCCAGGAGGCAGTCCTTCAGGCGGGGCGGCAGGTCGGTGACGGCGCCGAGCAGCAGTTGGTAACAGGCGGTGTCCTGGGGGAGTCCGGTCTGTTCGACCCGCACCAGCAGGTGAAAGACGTCGGGGGTCAGCTCCGTCGCGGCCGTCACGGAGACGCCGGTCACGGCACGCTCCCGGTGGGCGAACCATCTTTGCCGTGGCAGCCAGCGACTCAGCAGGGTCGCCAGCGTGGGGCCGGCGAGCGGATGAGGCTTGGTGCCGTACGACAGCAGCAGGGGCGAAGACATGACGTCACGTCCGATCACTTTGTGGAACGCACGGTCCTAGGCGCTCTTTCGCAGAGTCGGAACCAGTAGGAGCCGTGCCCGGCGAGGGTCAGGAGATAGGGAAGTTCGCCGATGGCGGGGAAGCGGACGCCGCCCATGAGCTCGACGGGGCTGCGGCCGTCGTAGGCCCGCAGGTCGAGTTCGGTGGGCTGCGCGAAGCGGGAGAAGTTGTGCACGCACAGGACCAGGTCGTCCTTGTACTCGCGCAGGAAGGCGAGGACGGCGGCGTTGGAGGAGGCGAGCTCGAGGTAGGAGCCGAGTCCGAAGGCGGGGTTCTGTTTGCGGATCTCGATCATCCTGCGGGTCCAGTGCAGGAGGGAGGAGGGCGATGACATGGAGGCTT
>NZ_JBFBAT010000015.1:120212-231425 GCF_040682375.1 Streptomyces sp. NPDC051214 | reverse complement strand
GGGGGGGGGGGGGGGGGGGGGGGGGGGGGGGGGGGGGGGGGGGGGGGGGGGTGGGGGGGGGGGGGGGGGGGGGGGGGGGGCCCCCCCCCCCCCCCACACCCGGGGGGTCAGCTGTTGTTGCCGGAGGCCAGTTCGCGGCTGCGGTCGCGGGCGGCTTCGAGGGCGGCGATGAGGGCTGCTCGTACGCCGTGGTTCTCGAGTTCGCGGATGGCGTTGATGGTGGTGCCGGCGGGGGAGGTGACGTTCTCGCGGAGCTTGACGGGGTGTTCGCCGCTGTCGCGGAGCATCACGGCGGCGCCGATCGCGGCCTGGACGATGAGGTCGTGGGCCTTGTCGCGGGGCAGGCCGAGGAGGATGCCCGCGTCGGTCATGGCCTCGACCAAGTAGAAGAAGTACGCCGGACCTGAGCCGGAGAGGGCGGTGCAGGCGTCCTGCTGGGTCTCGGGGACGCGGAGGGTCTTGCCGACGGCGCCGAAGATCTCCTCGGCGTGGGCGAGGTGGGCGGCTGTGGCCTGGCTGCCCGCGGAGATGACGGACATGCCCTCGTCCACGAGGACCGGGGTGTTGGGCATGACGCGGACGACAGGGGTGCCGTCGGCGAGGTGCTCCTCGATGAAGGAGGTGGTGATGCCGGCGGCGGCGCTGATGACCAGGCGATCGGGGGTGATGTGCGGTGCGAGCTCTTCGAGGAGGCGGCCCATGTCCTGCGGCTTGACGGCGAGGATCAGGGTGTCGGCCTGCTTGGCGGCCTCGGCGTTGCTGACGGGGTCGACGCCGTAGCGGGTGCGCAGTTCCGTGGCGCGTTCGGAGCGGCGGGTGGTGACCAGGAGGTCGGCCGGCGCCCAGCCGGCCCGGATCATGCCGCTGAGGAGGGCTTCGCCGATCTTGCCGGTGCCGAGGACTGCGACGGGCTGGGGCATGTGTGGTCACCCTCCGGGTGCGGGTCGGCGCTTCGGTCGGGGCGGGGCAGCGCCTCGGCCAGGTGGGGTCATCCTCGCATTGGTGGGTCAGGCCGTGCGGCGGCGGAGGGTTGCGGCGCCCAGGGCGAGGACGAGTACGGCGCAGCCCGCGACGATGACCGCGTCGCGTACGAAGTCGCCGGTGATGTCGGGGTGGTGCAGGACTTCGTTCATGCCGTCCACGGCATAGGACATGGGGAGGACGTTGGAGATCGCTTCGAGGGCGGGGGCCATGTTGTCGCGCGGGGTGAACAGGCCGCAGAGGAGGAGCTGGGGGAAGATCACGGCCGGCATGAACTGGACGGCCTGGAACTCGGATGCCGCGAACGCGGAGACGAAGAGGCCGAGTGCCGTGCCGAGCAGGGCGTCGAGGAGCGCGACCAGGAGCAGCAGCCAGGCGGAGCCGGTGACGTCCAGGCCGAGGGCCCAGAGGGCGAGGCCGGTGGCGAGGACGGACTGGATGACGGCGAGGAAGCCGAAGGCGAGGGCGTAGCCGGCGATGAGATCGCCCTTGCCGAGGGGCATGGCGAGGAGGCGTTCGAGGGTGCCGGAGGTGCGTTCGCGGAGGGTGGCGATGGAGGTCACCAGGAACATCGTGATGAGGGGGAAGATCCCGAGGAGCGAGGCGCCGATGGAGTCGAAGGTGTCCGGGCTGCCGTCGAAGACGTAGCGCAGGAGCAGCAGCATCACGCAGGGGACGAGCAGCATCAGGGCGATGGAGCGGGGGTCGTGGCGGAGCTGGCGCAGGACGCGGGCCGCGGTGGCGAGGGTGCGGTAGGCGTTCATCGGGGGCTCCCGGTGGGGGTGGTGCTGCCGGTGGGGGTGTCGCCCTGTGCGGCGGCGGCCTCGTCGACGAGGTGGAGGAAGGCCGCTTCGACGGTCGGGGTGGCGGTGCGGGTGCGGAGGGCTTCGGGGGTGTCGTCGCCGAGGAGTTCGCCTTCGCGCATCAGGAGGAGGCGGTGGCAGCGTTCGGCCTCGTCCATGACGTGGGAGGAGACGAGGATCGTGGTGCCTCGGTCGGCGGCGATGGAGTGGAAGAGGTTCCACAGGTCGCGGCGGAGTACGGGGTCGAGGCCGACGGTGGGTTCGTCGAGCACGAGGAGTTCCGGGGCGCCGAGGAGGGCCACGGCCAGGGAGACGCGGCTGCGCTGGCCGCCGGAGAGGTTGCCCGCGAGGGCGTCGGCGTGGGTCGTCAGGTCGACGTCGGCGATGGCGCGGGTGACGTGTTCGTCGCGGCGGTGGGCGGCGGGGCCCCGGCCGGGGTCGAGGACGGCGGCGAAGTAGTCCAGGTTCTGGCGGACGGTCAGGTCGTCGTAGACGGAGGGGCTCTGGGTGACGTAGCCGATGCGGGAGCGGAGGGCGGGGGCGCCGGCGGGCTGGTCGAGGACGTTCAGGGTGCCGGTGACCTTGGCCTGGGTGCCGACGGTGGCGCGCATGAGGGTGGATTTGCCGCAGCCCGAGGGGCCGAGGAGGCCGGTGATCTGGCCTTTCGGGACGGTGAAGTGCAGGCCGCGGAGGACGGTGCGGGGGCCTCGGACGACGGTCAGGTCCCGGGCCTCGATGGCGGGGGGCTCCTTTATATTCATCATGTGATGATTATGGCGCCTCGGATGCCTGGACCGTCAAGAGGAGAGCCACGCACCTTGCGTGCGTGGCTCTGAGGGGGGACGGCGGGTGGTCGGGGTCAGGCCCTCTTCTTCTTGCGGGAGGGGTTGCCCGTGCGGCGCGATGTGCGCTTCGCGTACTGCTGGCGGGCCGCCTCGTACTCCTCGCGGTGGAGTTCTTCGCCGGGGGCCTCGGTGAGGGAGCGGACGAAGTAGGCGAGGAGTACGCCGACGAAGCCGATCGTCATCAGGCCGCGCATCGATGACTGGGACGCCGGGTCGTGGCGGCGGGTGAAGCCCTCCCAGGTGCGGCGGAAGGCGATCGCGCTGCAGATCGAGAACATGATGAGGACCAGGAAGTTCACGAACGACCCCACGTCCGCGACGGCCATGCCCTCGTACGCGAACCGCAGCACGAAGCAGCCGGCCGCCGCCGCGAGCAGCGAGCCCACCGCGACGCCCGCGCGGCGCGCCCCGTAGCCGTTGTCGTGGCCGACCCAGGTCGTGCCGAAGAAGCGGAGGGGCTCGGGCTGCGGGCCGGGGGCCGTCGCGGCCGACGGGGGCGGCGCGGCCTTCGCGTCCGTGCGGTCGGGGGTGCTGGAATCTGCGCTCACCCCTCGAGTATCGCCCGGGGCGGTCGCGGGGGTGCGGTGCCGGGCAGGCGCGCCCTATTCGTCCCCCGCCTTGCCCTGCCGTACCACTCGGCGGCTAGTTTGTGGGGCGAGACATGCAAACGGGCTCATGCGAGACCTGCGAAAACTGGTGCACGCGGGACGAGGAGGTCGAGAGAGTGTCGCTCCGCGGAGGTGACCCGGCCGAGATCGGCGGCTACCCGCTCGAGGCGCGCCTCGGCTCGGGCGGCATGGGCACGGTCTATCTGGCGCGTACGGCCTCGGGGCGCCCCGTGGCGATCAAGCTGATCCACCAGCAGTTCGCGGGGGACGAGGAGTTCCGCATCCGCTTCCGGCAGGAGGTGGCCGCGGCGCGGCGGGTGAGCGGCGCGTTCACGGCCGCCGTGGTCGATGCCGACCCGGAGGCCGAGTATCCGTGGATGGCGACGGCCTATATAGAGGGGCACACACTCGCCCAGGAGATCGCCAAGAAGGGCCCGCTGTCCGGCGCGGAGCTGCGCACGCTCGCCATCGGTCTGACGGAGGCGCTGCGTGACATCCACCGCGTGGGTGTCGTGCACCGCGACCTGAAGCCCTCCAACGTCGTGCTCTCGCCCGAGGGGCCGCGCGTCATCGACTTCGGCATCTCGCGCGCCGCGGACCAGCAGACGCTGACGATGACGGGGCGGGTCATCGGTACGCCGCCGTTCATGTCACCGGAGCAGTTGCAGGCGCCGCGCGGGGTCGGGCCACGCTCCGACGTCTTCTCGCTGGCCACGTTGCTGGTGTACGCGGCGACGGGACAGGGGCCGTTCGACGCGGACAGCCCGTACATGACGGCGTATCAAGTGGTGCACGAGGCGCCGGCGTTGGATGCCGTGCCCGCGGCCCTGCGGGCCGTGGTCGAGCCGTGCCTCGACAAGGACCCCGACGCGCGCCCCTCGGCGGACCAGCTCCTCGAGCGGTTGCGGGACCTGCCGGTCGAGATGGGGGACGCGGCGGGGGTGCGGGCCGGTCGTATGCGGGACATCGATACGCAGCATCATCAGTCCTCCTATGGCGAGGGGAGCGAGGGGAGCAAGAGCAGCCCCGGCAGTCCCCGGCCGCGGCGCCGTTGGCGTACCGTGCTCGCCGCCGCCGTGGCCGTGGCCGCCCTCGGGGGTGGGATCGCGGCGCTCCAGCTCGGCTCGTCCGAGGAGTCCACCGGCGCCGACGGTGACGACGGTGGCAGCGGAAAGGACCGCACGGTCGCGGCCGCCGAGGCGCCCCTGCCCGACGGCTACCGGCCGTGGCGCACGAGTGTGCCCAACGACAAGGGCATCCCGGACGAGGTGCGCTGCGTGCCCCGCGGTGACGCGTTGTTCTGCGGGGGCGGCGGAGTCGTCGCGACCCGGCTGCGGATCTCCGACGGCAAGGAGATCTGGAAGGTGAAGAGCCCCGGCGTGCCCATGCAGGGCATGCACATCGTGGGCGCCACGAACGACACCGTCCTCGGCTACCGCATCCCGCCGGAGGTCGCCTCCTCCGGAAAGCCCGTCCAGCTGGTGGCGTTGGACGCCAGGACCAGCAAGGAGCTGTGGTCCCGCCCGATCAGCGGCCAGTCCCAGATCTACACCGGCCGGTCGCAGGACGCGGTGCTCTCCGGCTCCACGGTCCTGTCGGTCGAGCCGGGCCGTACGCGGGTCGAGGCGAGGGACGCGCACAGCGGGCGCATGCTCTGGTCGACGCCGTTCCCCGCGGGCTCGGAGTGCACGCCGGTGCCGGCCGGTCAGCGGATGTACGCGATGTGCGCGCCGTCCGCCCAGGTCGCGAACGTCGAGGTGCGCAATCCCGTTCTCCACACCGTCGACCTCAAGTCGGGGACGTTCGGCAAGGGCATCCCGGTCGAGGGGCCCGTGCATCCGGTGGGCGGGGACGAGGGCGGGCTCGTGCTCCTGCATCAGCGGCTGAAGGGGCCCGAGTTCCTCGGGTACGACAAGGTGCTGCGGGTCGAGCCGGGCAGCGGCCGCGTCTCGACCCGGCCGCTGAAGTCGACGTACAACGCCACGACCGGTGTCGCCGACGGCACGGTCTACTTCGCGGAGCCGACCGGGCGGATCAGCGCGGTGGACCCCGCGACCGGGCGCAAGAAGTGGTCCCGGCAGACCGGTGTGGAAGGGGCCTCCGGGCCGACCGCGAGCGGCGGTGCGCTGTACTTCAGCTCGCCCAGCGGGCGGGTGGTCGCCCTGTCACCGCGGGGCAGGACTCTGTGGAGCACCGATCCGCGGGCCGAGGGTCTTGGCGGTGAGGTGAACGCGAGTCCGCGGGTCGCGGTCTCGGGGCGGGTGATCTTTGTGGCGGCGGCCAAGAACACCGTGTTCTCGTTCGACGCGACGAAGCCGCCGAAGTCCGGGTGAACTTCGGCGGCTTGCGCTGCTTGTCGCGTGCGGTGGATCAGCAGCGGGGTGCCACGTAGCCGTCGCTGCCCGTGCGGACGTAGGTGTCGGAGATGTAGCGGCCGCTGCCGATGCGGTCCCAGAGCTTCGATGTGCCGGTCGGGCCGGTGACCTTCTCGCCCGGCTTCTGGCAGTGGATCGTCACTCGGGTGCCCGCCGTGAGGCGGCCCACCTTGCCGTACGACGTGCCCGGGCCGGAGCGGACGTTGACGTCCGCGACGATCGGGTACGTTCTTGCCGCCGCGGCTTCGATTTCCTCCGCGGATTCCGGCGCGATGACGTGCTCGCTCATGCTTCTCTCCCCCGTGAAGCGGCGGCTCATGACCTGTGGTGGCCGCCCTGTGCATGTTCGTCACTGGGGGGACGCGTGAGGGTGGCGGGGTGGTTGCGGAGTCGGGAGTTCCTTTCCCCGACCCCGCCCCTTCCCGAAAACTCGCTCGGCGCGAGGGCCCTGTACTGCCTTGTACGTGCCCTCATCACCGGCTCCGCCGAGTTCGTCCTCAAACGCCGGACGGGCTGAATGCCCTGCCGATCAGCCCAGCTTCGACACGTCCCGCACCGCGCCGCGGTCCGCGCTCGTGGCCATGGCCGCGTACGCCCTCAGTGCTGCCGAGACCTTGCGTTCGCGGGACTTGGGGGCGTAGATGCCGCCGAGGGCCTCCCGGCGGCGGGTCAGCTCGGCATCGTCCACCAGGAGTTCGATGCCGCGGTTCGGGATGTCGATGCGGATGCGGTCGCCGTCCTCGACCAGGGCGATCGTGCCGCCGGACGCCGCCTCGGGCGACGCGTGGCCGATCGACAGGCCCGACGTGCCGCCGGAGAAGCGGCCGTCGGTGACCAGCGCGCAGGCCTTGCCGAGGCCGCGGCCCTTGAGGAAGGACGTGGGGTAGAGCATTTCCTGCATGCCGGGGCCGCCCTTGGGGCCCTCGTAGCGGATGACGACCACATCGCCTTCCTTGATCTGCTTCTTGAGGATCTTGTCGACGGCCTCTTCCTGCGACTCGCAGACCACCGCCGGACCCTCGAAGGTCCAGATCGACTCGTCGACGCCCGCCGTCTTCACGACGCAGCCGTCCACGGCGAGGTTGCCCTTGAGGACCGCGAGGCCGCCGTCCTTGGAGTACGCGTGGGCCGCGTCCCTGATGCAGCCGCCCGCGGCGTCCGTGTCCAGGGAGTCCCAGCGCTTCGACTGGGAGAAGGCCGTCGCCGAGCGCTCGCAGCCCGGAGCCGCGTACCAGAGGTCGACCGCCTCGTCCGACGGGGAGCCGCCGCGCACGTCCCACGTGTCCAGCCAGTCCTTGATGGACGCGGAGTGGACGGTGTGCACGTCCTCGTTCAGGAGGCCCGCGCGGTACAGCTCGCCGAGGATCGCGGGGATGCCGCCGGCGCGGTGCACGTCCTCCATGTAGTACGTGCCCCCGGGCGCGACGTTCGGGGCGACCTTGGCCAGGCAGGGGACGCGGCGCGAGACCTCGTCCATGTCGGCCAGGGTGTAGTCGAGCTCGGCCTCCTGCGCCGCGGCGAGCAGGTGCAGGATCGTGTTCGTGGAGCCGCCCATGGAGATGTCGAGCGCCATGGCGTTGTCGAAGGCGGCGCGGGTGGCGATGTTGCGCGGCAGGACCGAGTCGTCGTCCCCGTCGTAGTACCGCTTGGCGATCTCGACGACCGTCGCGCCCGCCTTCTCGTACAGCGCCCTGCGGCCGGTGTGCGTGGCGAGCATCGAACCGTTGCCCGGCAGGGAGAGGCCGATGGCCTCGGTCAGGCAGTTCATGGAGTTGGCGGTGAACATGCCGGAACAGCTGCCGCACGTCGGGCAGGCGTTCTCCTCGATGCGGAGGATGTCCTCGTCCGAGACGTTCTCGTCGACCGCGTCGCTGATCGCGTTGACCAGGTCGAGTTTGCGGACCGTGCCGTCGACCAGCGTGGCCTTGCCGGCCTCCATCGGGCCGCCGGAGACGAAGACCGTCGGGATGTTGAGGCGCAGGGCCGCGTTCAGCATGCCGGGGGTGATCTTGTCGCAGTTGGAGATGCAGATCAGCGCGTCCGCGCAGTGCGCCTCCACCATGTACTCCACCGAGTCCGCGATCAGGTCGCGGGAGGGCAGGGAGTAGAGCATGCCGCCGTGGCCCATCGCGATGCCGTCGTCCACGGCGATCGTGTTGAACTCGCGGGGGATGGCGCCCGCCGCCGTGATCGCCTCGGAGACGATGCGGCCGACCGGCTGCAGGTGGGTGTGGCCCGGGACGAACTCCGTGAAGGAGTTGGCGACGGCGATGATCGGCTTACGCCCGATGTCCGCGCCGGGTACACCGGAGGCACGCATAAGGGCGCGTGCGCCCGCCATGTTGCGGCCGTGGGTGACTGTGCGGGACCTGAGCTCGGGCATCGTCGCTCGCTCCTTCAGGATCGGGAGAGACATAAGGATCGACTGTTCTCGAGCGTACGCCGACGCTCCACGATCTGGACAGGCTGTCCGGATGGCGGGACGGCCGTCTCGGTGAGCGGGCCTGCCGAGGAGCGGTGAGCGGGCCTGCCGAAAGGCGCTCAGGGCCCGGTCAGGTGCCCCTGCACCACCGGTGCGAGCCGCGCGATGATCGCCTCCGGGTCCGCCGACGCGAGCGGCTCCACCTGGATGACGTAACGCAGCATCGCCGTGCCCACCAGCTGCGCGGCCGCCAGTTCCGCCCGCAGCTCGGCGTCCGGCTGGTCGATGCGGCTCGCCACCCTGCCGAGCAGCTGCGTCGCGACGAGGCGGCGGAAGACGGCCGCCGCCGTGTCGTTGTTCACTGCCGAGCGCACGATCGCGAGGAGCGGGACGCGGGTGGCGGGGTTCTCCCAGACGCCGAAGATGAAGCGGGTCAGGCGCTCGCCGACGCCGTCGAGCGGGCCGTCCGCGATCGCCGACGGCGCGTCGAGCGCGGGCGCGAGAGCCACCTCGATCGCCGAGGCGAAGACCTGGTCCTTCGTGCCGAAGTAGTGGTGCACGAGCGCCGAGTCCACCCCGGCCGCCTTGGCGATCCCGCGCACGGATGTCTTCTCGTACCCCCGTGCGGAGAATTCGGTGCGGGCCGCCTCCAGGATGCGGTCCCGCATCGCGGGGCCCTCGGCCGACTGCGTACGGGAGGGACGTCCCCTGCGGCGCGGTGCCGCACCGCCGGGCGCCTGAGCCGTCACGAGCGGGGCACCTGCACCGCGGACGCCAGGTGCAGCCGCGTGTAGGCGAGGGCCTCGGCGAGGTCCGCCTCCCGTTCGGCGCTGGACATCGCGCGCCGTGTGTTGACCTCGATGACGACGTGGCCGTCGAAGCCGCTCGTCGCGAGGCGCTCCAGGAGTTCGGCGCACGGCTGGGTGCCGCGGCCCGGCACCAGGTGCTCGTCCTTGGCGGAGCCCTTGCCGTCGGCGAGGTGGACGTGCCCGAGGCGGTCGCCCATGCGGTCGATCATCTGCAGGGCGTCCGTGCGGGCGGTCGCGGTGTGGCTGAGGTCGACCGTGAAGTGGCGGTAGTCGTCCTTGGTGACGTCCCAGTCGGGGGCGTAGGCGAGCATCTCGCGGTCGCGATAACGCCACGGGTACATGTTTTCGACGGCGAATCGCACGTCCGTCTCGTCGGCCATCCGCCAGATGCCGTCGACGAAGGCGTTCGCGTACCCCCGCTGCCAGCGGAAGGGCGGATGCACGACGACGGTCGACGCGCCCAGCTTCTCGGCGGCGGTCTGCGCGCGCTGGAGCTTGACCCAGGGGTCCGTGGACCACACGCGCTGGGTGATCAGGAGACAGGGCGCGTGAACGGCGAGGATCGGGATCTGGTGGTAGTCGCTGAGTCTGCGCAGGGCTTCGATGTCCTGGCTGACGGGATCCGTCCAGACCATGACCTCGACGCCGTCGTAGCCGAGGCGCGCGGCGATCTCGAAGGCCGTCGCCGTCGACTCCGGATAGACCGAGGCCGTCGACAGGGCGACCTTCGCATCCGGGATGCGCACCACTGGTTCTGCCACGAGGGACAGCGTACGGGCCACGCCTGGGCGCGGGGGAGGTGGTCTCCCCCACACCCGGGTCGTATGTGACGTATGTCTACGACCGCCGAACGCTACGTCTACGCACCGTCGTCGGTGGTGGCCACCTGCGTCGCCGGGAGGTGGTCGAGGCGGCGCAGGATCACGCCCTCGCGCAGGGCCCAGGGGCAGATCTCCAGCGTCTCGACTCCGAAGAGGTCCATGGCGCCCTCGGCGACGAGCGCCCCCGCGAGCAGTTGCCCGGCCCGTCCCTCGGAGACTCCGGGCAGTTCGGAGCGCTCGGCCGTGGTCATCGCCGCGAGCTGCGGGACCCAGTCCTCCAGGGACTTCCGCTTCAGCTCGCGCTGGACGTAGAGGCCGTCGGCGGAGCGTGCGGCGCCCGCGAGCCTGGCCAGCTGCTTGAACGTCTTCGACGTCGCCACGACGTGGTCAGGGGCGCCGAAGCGGCTGAACTCGCCGACCGTGCGCGCGATCTGGGCGCGCGCGTGGCGCCGCAGGGCCTTCACGTCGGCCGGGTCCGGCGGGTCCTGGCGGAACCAGGCGGACGTCAGGCGGCCGGCGCCGAGCGGCAGGCTGACCGCCGCGTCCGGCTCCTCGTCTATCCCGTACGCGATCTCCAGGGAGCCGCCGCCGATGTCGATGACCAGGAGCTTTCCCGCCGACCAGCCGAACCAGCGGCGGGCCGCGAGGAAGGTGAGGCGGGCTTCCTCGGCGCCGGTGAGAACCTGCAGATCGACGCCGGTCTCCTCCTTGACGCGGGCGAGGACCTGATCGGCGTTGCTGGCCTCGCGCACGGCGGAGGTGGCGAACGGGAGCAGATCCTCCACGCCCTTGTCCTCCGCGGCCTCCATCGCGTCGCGGACGGTGCCGACGAGCAGGTCGACGCCCTCGGGACCGATCGCCCCGGCCTCGTCGAGGAGTTGGGCGAGGCGCAGGTCCGCCTTGTGCGAGTACGCGGGCAGGGGGCGCGCGCCGGGGTGGGCGTCCACCACCAGCAGATGCACCGTGTTCGAACCTACGTCGAGGACACCGAGTCTCATATACGGAACGCTACTGCGCGTACGGCGGTCGCTGGTCCTCGGACCGGGTACCGCGCGCATACCCTGGAGACGTGCCAAAGACGAAAAAGGCGAAGACCGACAAAACGAAGTCAAAGAAGATGTCGGGGAAGCCGGGGAAGGTGCTGCCGGACGAGAAGGGCCTCGACTTCGCCCGCGCCTGGGTGGAGTTCCCGGATCCCGCGGACGACGAGCAGGTCTTCCGTTGCGATCTGACATGGCTGACCTCTCGGTGGACCTGCATCTTCGGCAGTGGCTGCCAGGGCATCCAGGCGGGCCGGGCGGACGACGGCTGCTGCACGCTGGGCGCGCACTTCTCGGACGAGGACGACGAGAAGCGGGTCGCCGAGTCCGTGGCGCGGCTCACGCCGGACATCTGGCAGCACCACGACATCGGCACGGTGAGCGGCTGGGTGTCGACGGACGACGACGGCGAGCGCCAGACCCGCCCGTACAACGGCTCCTGCATCTTCCAGAACCGCCCCGGTTTCGCCGGGGGCGCGGGGTGCTCGCTGCACATCCTGGCGCTGAAGGAGGGCCGCGAGCCGCTCGAGACGAAGCCGGACGTGTGCTGGCAGCTGCCGGTGCGCCGGACGTACGAGTGGATCGACAGGCCCGACGACACGCGCATCCTGCAGGTGTCCATCGGGGAGTACGACCGGCGGGGCTGGGGCCCCGGCGGCCATGACCTGCACTGGTGGTGCACGTCGGCGACCTCGGCGCACGGTGCCGGCGATCCGGTGTACGTGTCCTACCGCCCCGAGCTGACGGAGCTGATGGGCAAGGAGGGCTACGACCGGCTCGCGGAGCTCTGCGAGGAACGACTGGCCTCGCAGCTGCCTCTGCTTGCACCGCATCCGGCGGATCCCTCGAGGTAGCGGGGTCAGCCCTCGCTCGGACTCGGGTCGCCACTGTTGCTAGGCGGGGGTGTCGAGTTGCCCGGGTCCGACGGGGTGGGCGTGGGGTCCGGGGTGCTCGGGGTCGGGTCCGGGTCCGATGGTGTGGGGGTCGGGTCGGGGGTCGACGGCGTCGGCTTCGGCGGGGTCGGCTTCGGGGTCGGCCGGGGGCCGGGATGGGTCGGGCTGCCCGAACCGCTGCCGTACCCGCTGATCGAGATGATCGCCCCCGAGGGCGCGATGGAGACGCGAGCGCTCCAGTGCCCGGCCGGCTCGCGTGCGTGGTCGACGTACACCCGGAGCGTGAACGTCTCCCCCGGCGCGAGCGTTCCGGACGACCGGCTCAGGTAGAGCCAGGACGCCCCCGTGCTCGCCGACCAGTGGACCGGCTCGCCTCCTGACGCGGAGAGCGTGATCAAGGTCGTGCCGCCGCTGGGCTGCGCCCGGACGGTGAGGCGGCCTGCCCCGGTCCCGGAACGGGAGGAGGGGGATCCGGCGCTGATGACCTCCACGGAGACGTCCGGTGAGCGGCTGCCCGCGGTGAAACGGGGGTCGGGCGGGGTGTGGGCGTTGCCCGCGTTCTCGTAGTCCTCGCGCTTCTCGTCGCCGTTCATCCCGTCGGCTCCGGCCTCGCTCGCGCTGACCGAGCGGCCGTCCTGGCCCTCGCCGGTCAGCGGCGCTCCCCGGTAGGCCGCCCAGAGCGCGAGCACCGGGGCGGCCACCACGGTGGCGACGACCGTCGTCGTCACGGCTCGCGCGCGCATCCGGTCGCGGCGGGCCGCGTGGTCCTTGGGGTCCATCGGGAATCCGTGCCGGTCGAAGCGCGGACCGCCGCCCCTCGCGCGCGGGACGTGCGCCATCGCCACGTGCACGGCGGCGCGGGGGGCCTCGATGACGGGCAGGGCGGCCGGGGACGCCGCGGTGCCTGGCCAGGCCGACGAGCCGGCGCGCTCGGCGGTGCGGCGGCAGCGCGGGCAGTCGTCGACGTGCCGGACGAGCTCGCGGCGCAGGGCCGTGCCGAGGAGGAGCTGGTTGTCGCCGGTGAGGCGAGCGACGATCGGGCAAGTGCCGGTCTCCACGACGGCGAGCGCGGCCCGGGTGCGCTCCACCTCGCAGGCGGCGGACGCGAGGAGGTCTCGGGTCTTCACGAGGTCCATGCCGATGACCGCGGCGACTTCCTTGGCGCTGAGCTGGTGGCGTACGGCGAGCTCCAGGGCCTCGCGCTGTTCGGGCGTCGTCCCCGCGGCCTCGGGCCAGGCCAGCTTGGCGAGTTCGCGGCGCCGCCGCCGCTCCGTCTCGTCCGGGGGCGCGTCGGGGCCGTCCTGCTTCGGGGCGCGTGGGGCCGCTCCGGAGGCGTGGGCGCCGCCCTGCCGCTTGCGCTTGGCCTCGGCGAGGGCGCGCAGGCAGACCCAGCGGGCGAGTGCGTACAGCCAGGACTTCAGTTCGGCCTCGGTGGCGGGGCCGCGTGAGCCGCGGCGCTCGGCGATGGCGAGCACGTCGCCCAGGGCGGCGGTCGCGGTGTCGTGATCGCAGAGCACGGACAGGCAGTACGTGAACAGTCCGTCCAGACAGGGCTCATAGCGTGCGGGCGGCGCCTGCGGCACCGAGCGGGGCACAACGCGCTGGCGCGCGTCACTCTGCGCCCGGTGTGCGCCGGTTGCTTGGGTGGGGGTCTCCGGCCTGCTGCTCATCACCCGTGCGAAGTTAGGCGGATGATGCCGGGCCCCTCCTCCCACTTGAGCACATTTAATCCTTACGGGTGAACAGATCCCTCAAAAGGGGACAGGAACCCATGATTCCGTGACCCGCGCACGCGCCCGAAACGGTTCGCCTCTCGCACGCCCGGCCGCAGTCGGTGAATGTCAGTGGCGCCCGCTACGGTTCGGTTCATGGCTGCCCGTACGAAGTCCGGCAAAGACCGGCCGTCCTATCGCTGCACCGAGTGCGGCTGGCAGACGGCCAAGTGGCTCGGCCGCTGCCCCGAGTGCCAGGCCTGGGGCACGGTCGAGGAGTACGGCGCGCCCGCTGTCCGCACCACCGCCCCCGGCCGCGTCACCTCCACCGCCCTGCCCATCGGCGAGGTCGACGGCCGCCGGGCCACCGCACGCTCCACCGGCGTCCCCGAGTTCGACCGCGTCCTGGGCGGCGGCCTGGTGCCCGGCGCCGTGGTCCTGCTCGCCGGCGAGCCCGGCGTCGGCAAGTCGACGCTGCTCCTGGACGTCGCGGCGAAGTCGGCGAGCGACGAGCACCGCACGCTCTATGTGACGGGCGAGGAGTCCGCGAGCCAGGTACGGCTGCGCGCCGACCGCATCAAGGCGATCGACGACCACCTCTATCTCGCGGCGGAGACCGATCTGGCCGCCGTGCTCGGCCACTTGGACGCGGTGAAGCCCTCGCTCCTCATCCTCGACTCGGTCCAGACGATCGCCTCCCCGGAGATCGACGGGGCGCCGGGCGGCATGGCCCAGGTCCGCGAGGTGGCGGGCGCCCTGATCCGCGCCTCCAAGGAGCGCGGCATGTCCACGCTCCTGGTCGGCCACGTCACCAAGGACGGCGCCATCGCGGGCCCCCGCCTCCTCGAACACCTCGTGGACGTCGTCCTGTCCTTCGAGGGCGACCGCCACGCGCGCCTGCGCCTGGTCCGAGGCGTCAAGAACCGGTACGGGACGACGGACGAGGTCGGCTGCTTCGAACTGCACGACGAGGGCATCACCGGCCTCGCCGACCCCAGCGGCCTCTTCCTCACCCGCCGCACGGAACCGGTCCCCGGCACCTGTCTGACCGTCACGCTCGAAGGCCGCCGCCCCCTGGTGGCCGAGGTCCAGGCCCTCACCGTCGACTCGCAGATCCCCTCGCCCCGGCGCACCACGTCCGGCCTGGAGACCTCCCGCGTCTCGATGATGCTGGCCGTCCTCGAACAGCGGGGCCGCATCACCGCACTCGGCAAGCGCGACATCTACAGCGCGACGGTCGGCGGCGTGAAGCTCTCCGAGCCCGCCGCGGACCTCGCGGTCGCCCTCGCCCTGGCCAGCGCGGCGAGCGACACCCCGCTGCCGAAAAATCTCGTCGCGATCGGCGAAGTGGGCCTGGCGGGCGAGGTCAGACGGGTCACGGGAGTCCAGCGCAGACTCGCCGAAGCGCACCGTCTGGGCTTCACGCACGCCCTTGTCCCGGCCGACCCGGGCAAGATCCCGGCCGGTATGAAGGTCACCGAAGTCGCCGACATGGGGGACGCGCTGCGGGTCCTTCCGAGGTCGCGTCGCAGAGAGGCCCCACGGGAGGCCGAAGAGCGCCGGTAGACTTTGCCCTGGTCTCGCCCATCCGTACGAAGCGGTCGTACGGACCGGGGCTTGGACAACCCGCGACCCGAGGAGTGCAGTGGCAGCCAACGACCGGGCGTCAGCTCCCGGCAAGCCCGGTGGGAGTTCCGGCGCCGACGGGCTGATGCGCGCCTCCCTGAGCGCGGTCGCGCCCGGCACGGGCCTGCGCGACGGACTGGAGCGCATCCTCCGCGGCAACACCGGAGGGCTCATCGTCCTCGGCTGGGACAAGACAGTCGAATCGATGTGTACGGGCGGATTCATCCTGGACGTCGAGTTCACGGCGACGCGGCTGCGCGAGCTGTGCAAGCTCGACGGCGGCATCGTCGTCGACAAGGACATCACCAAGATTCTGCGGGCGGGCGTGCAGCTCGTCCCCGACCCGACGATCCCCACCGAGGAGACGGGCACCCGGCACCGCACCGCGGACCGCGTGTCCAAGCAGGTGGGCTTCCCCATCGTCTCCGTCTCCCAGTCGATGCGCCTCATCGCGCTCTACGTGGACGGGCAGCGCAAGGTCCTCGAGGACTCGGCGGCGATCCTCTCCCGCGCGAACCAGGCCCTCGCGACCCTCGAGCGGTACAAACTGCGCCTCGACGAGGTGGCGGGCACCCTGTCCGCCCTGGAGATCGAGGACTTGGTGACGGTGCGGGACGTCACCGCCGTCGCCCAGCGCCTGGAGATGGTGCGCCGCATCGCCACGGAGATCGCCGAGTACGTGGTGGAGCTGGGCACCGACGGCCGCCTTCTCGCCCTCCAGCTGGACGAGTTGATCGCGGGCGTCGAGCCCGAGCGCGAGCTGGTCGTCAGGGACTACGTGCCCGAGCCCACCGCCAAGCGCTCCCGCACGGTCGAGGAGGCGCTCTTCGAGCTGGACGCGCTGAGCCACGCGGAGCTGCTCGAACTGCCCACCGTGGCACGGGCGTTGGGTTACACCGGCTCCCCCGAGGCGCTGGACTCCGCGGTCTCCCCGCGGGGCTTCCGCCTGCTCGCCAAGGTGCCGCGTCTTCCCGGCGCGATCATCGACCGCCTGGTCGAGCACTTCGGCGGCCTGCAGAAGCTGCTCGCCGCGAGCGTGGACGACCTGCAGACCGTGGACGGCGTGGGCGAAGCGCGGGCCCGCAGTGTCCGGGAGGGACTCTCGCGGCTGGCGGAGTCGTCGATCCTGGAGCGGTACGTCTAGCGGGTGCTGCTGAGTGGGTGCTGCTGAGTGGGTGGGATTTTTTGCCCCGCCCACCCACCCGTCACTCAGCGGTCAGCTGTCCTCGAGTACGAACGACGTCTTCACCGAACCGAGGCCCGGGGACTTGGCCTCCACCAGATACGTGCCGGGGGCCGCGCTGCCCGCCGAAGGCGTAGCGCAGTTCGGCTCGCTGCCCCGGCGGTCCCACTCCACGGTGTGCGTGACGCGTCCGTCGCCCGGCACCCGCAGCAGGAGGCTTCCGCCGCCCGCGGGGCAGTCCGCCGAGGACCAGATCTCCTTGTCGCCGTCAGCCTGAGTGATCGTCAGCACCGTCTTCTTGCCGCCGAGATCCACCTTGCAGGCCTTGCCCGCGCTGTTCGAGGCGACGAGTTCGAACTTCGGCTTCTCGCCGACCTCGTACCGGTTGTGGACGCTCTTCAGCTTCAACTTCACGTCGCCGCGCACGCAGTTGGGCAGGCTCGACCCCGCGGGCAGCTGTCCGCCCGCACCGCCGCCGCCCTTGGCGCCGTCGTCCGATCCGCTGCCGTCACCGCCGCCGGAGCCACCGGAGCCGCCCGAGCCGTCGGACCCCTTGGAGTCACCCGAGCCGCCGCCGGAGCCACCGGAGCCGCCCGAGCCGGAGTCGCCCTCGTCGCCCGACTCCTCGCGCCCGCCCGGGTTTTGACTGATGGCGGGCCCGGAGCCGGAAGGTCCTGGCGTGATGGACGTGGCGGGCCCGGAGCCCGACGGGCCGTCGGCGCCGTCCTTCTTGCCCCCACCGCCCATGGTGATCACCCACACGGCCAGAAGCGCCAGCAGTCCGATCAAGGACAGCAGAACGGCCCTCCGACGCCAGTAGATGGTGGAGGGAAGCGGCCCGACCGGATTGCGCAGAGATCCCACGGCCCAAACCTTACGAGAGATCCGGGCCTTGTCCTGCCCCACCCGCCGCCCAGAGTCACAAAGTTTGCGGATCATCATCCCGGAACGAATAGTTCCGCTTTCCTGCCCCTGTCTTTCGTCAGGGGGTGTGACGGGTCGATCGCCGGGTGTGACGATTCGGACCCACTACGTACCGTCCGTAATCATGGACACCATGACCGACGATCTCTATCGCGATGTCACCGACTTCGCCAACGACACCCCTACCTGGTTCCAGCATCTCGCCGAGGTGTGGACGGAACTCGGCCTGCTGCTTTTCGGTGCGCTCTTCGTCGTCGCCTGGTGGCGGGCGCGGCGCTCGGGCCCCCGCGCCCTCGCGATAGCTGTTCTCGCGCCCCTCGTCACGGCGGTGGCCTACGTGTGCAGCGAGGCCCTCAAGTCCGCGGTCGACGAGGAGCGTCCGTGCCGGGCCGTCGCCGGTGCGGTCACCTCGATCGTCGAGTGTCCCGCGTACGGCGACTGGTCCTTCCCCAGCAACCACTCGACGATCGCCGGCGCCGCTGCGGTGGGCCTGGCGCTCGCCTGGCCGCGGATCGCGGCGCTGACGCTGCCGATGGCCGTTCTCATGGCGTTCTCGCGGGTGTTCGTGGGCGTGCACTATCCGCATGACGTGGCGGTGGGCCTGCTCCTGGGCGCCGTGCTCGCCCTCCTCCTCGTACGTCTGGCGACCCGTCCCGTGGCGCGAGTCGTCGAGACGATGCGTGGTTCGTCGACGGGCGTGGTCAGGTGGTTCGCGGGGCCGGGTGACCCGGTTTCAGCGTCTCTGGCGGATTCGCGGGCGGATTCGCGGGGAGGGGCGCACCGGCGGCCTGCGTCGCATCGCCGCTGAGGTCGGTGGGGGGTCTCGGTGATGGGGCGTCAGGGGCGTACAAGTCCCGCCTCGTAGGCCACGATCGCGGCCTGGACGCGGTTCTTGACCCCGAGCCGGTCGAGGACCGCGCTCACGTACGCCTTGACCGTGCCCTCCACCAGATGGAGCCGCGCGGCGATCTCCGGGTTGGACAGGCCCTCGCCGACGAGTCCGAGCACTTCACGCTCGCGCGGGGTGAGGGCCGCGGTCCTCGCGCGGGCGTCGGCGCCGCGGCCCATGCGCTGGGCGCCGTAGCCGTCGATGACGTGGCGGGCCACCTTGGGCGAGAGGAAGGCGGCGCCGCCGGCCACCGCGCGTACGCCCGCGATGAGTTCGTGCGGGTCGCCGGATTTCAGCAGGAAGCCGGTCGCTCCCCCGCTGAGCGCTCGCGCGACGTACGCGTCCTCGGAGAAGGTCGTCAGCATCGCGACCGCGGTGCCGGGCATCGTCCGTACGATCTCCTCGCCCGCGGCCAGGCCGTCGAGCCCCGGCATACGGATGTCGAGCAGCGCGACGTCGGGCCGGTGGGCCTGGGTCAGGGCGACGGCCTCTCGCCCGTCGCCCGCCTCCGCGACGACCTCGATGTCCTCGCCCGCGCCGAGGATCGCGCGGACGCCCGCGCGGATCATGGCCTCGTCGTCGGCCAGCAGTACGCGGATCACGCCATCCACTCCTTCGCGTGTTTGTGCTCGGTTGCTGTTCTTGCTGACGCCTTGGGGATCACGCTTTTCTCCACGAGGGTTCCGGCCTTGAAGCAGACCCTGAAGTGCCGGACGGCGACGAAGAGTTCACCGCTGGCGCGGTAGTAGCGGCAGTCGGCTCCTTCGGGCGGCGGGGTCGGGGCGCGTTCCGCGGGCGGGTCGGAGGCGGCCAGGTCGGGGAGCAGCCGTTCGGCGTCGGCCTGGGTCTGGCCGAGCGACAGGCGTGCGAAGTCGGCGGGTTGCAGGACGGCGTGCGACCGCGAGTACGCGTACCAGGCGAAGGCGCCGCCGACGAGCAGGACTCCGGTGGCCAGGGCGGCGCCGAAGGCGAGGAGGGTGCGGTGGCGGGCGTAGGCGAGTCGTCCGGGGCCGGTGGGGTGTGGGGGGCGTGGGCGCGGTGCTTTGGTTCGGGGCTCGGCGCGGGCTTCGAGCCGAGGTCCGAGCCGGGCTTCGACGCGGAAGCCGCCGGCGTGCGGGCCCGCGTCGAAGGTGCCGCCGAGGTCTTCGACCCTGGCCCGCAGATGGGATAGACCGGAGCCGGCGCCGGGGCCGGAACCCGGGCGCTGGGACGCTCCGTTGGTGACGACGACCGCCGTTTCGTGCACTTCTACGGTGACGGGGGCGCCGGGGGCGTGCCTGGCGGCGTTGGTGAGGGCTTCTTGGACGACGCGGTAGAGGGTGCGCGCGGTGGCTTCGTCGGAGCTTGTGGGTTGGGCGGGGTGCGTGGGCTGCGCGAGCTGCGCGGACTGCGTGGGCTCGGCGGGGTGCGTGGGCTCCGCGAGCTGCGCGGACTGCGTGGGCTCCGCAGACTCCGCGGGCTCCGCGGACTGCGCGGACTGCGCGGACTGCGCCGGTTGCGGCCGGATCGTTTTCACCTCCGTACGCTTCCTCTGCTCGCCGGCCTGCGTGTACCGGACCGGCAGTCCTGAATCGGCGGCGCGTTCGACGAGGGATCGCAGGCTTTCGCCCGCCGGGCCGAGGGGGGCGGCCTCGTCACCCTCTTCCCTCAGCAGCCCGATGATCTCGTGCAGCCGGTCGGTGGCGTCCGACGCGGCCGCGCGAAGGTCGGCTGCGGCGGTGCGGTGCCGTTCCGGCAGGTCGGCGGCCACTTGGAGGGCACCTGCGCGCACCGCGATGAGGCTCAGCTCGTGGCCGAGGGAGTCGTGCATGTCCTGGGCGATGCGGGCCCGTTCCCGTAGCCGTGCGCGGTCGGCGACGATGCGCTGCTCGCGTTCCAGGTGGGCGGCGCGGGTCCAGCCCGCGGCGGAGAGTTCGCGGGCCTGGCGGAGGTAGCGCCCGGTGAGCCAGGGGAAGACGGCTCCGAAGAGGAGGGTCCCCATAAGGACGAGCCACTCCACGACGGGGTCCACGCCGCGTACGACGATCTTGGCTGTGCCGATGAGTGCGGTGGCCCCGAAGGCGAGGGCCGCGGGGCGGACTCGGGTGGACCTGCGGCCCATCAGGAGCGCGAAGAGTGCGAGGGCGGGGCCGTACGAGACGGTGAACAGGGAGGGTGCCGTGGCGAGCCCCAGCGCTGCGGTTGCCGCGAAGGCTGTGGCGGGGCGGTAGTGGCGGGTGGCTACGGCGAGGGCTAGGGCGGTGGCTGCGGCTGCCTGGAGCCATGCGGGGCGGGGTTCGCTCAATCCCAGTGGGCCCGCGCTGGCGGCGGGTATCGCGAGGGCCACCCAGAGGAGGGCGCCACGTCCCCAACTACTTTTCACCCCCCGAAGCTACTTCCCCCTACCCGGCGTCCACCCCTGCCGATCGTCAGGTCCTCACCGCCCGCGGCACTCTCCTTGGGACCCGCATCCACCCGGAACGAACAAACCTTTCCCACCCACCCGATTCCCCCGCGGTGCCAAGCGGGGCGGGCAGTGAGGGTGGGAGGAAATCGCGTACAGGCGCGACCAAGGCAAGGCCAGCTCGTCTAAGACCAGGGCCTCGCCCCCGGTAAAGCGGAGAAAGCGGCCCCGCCTGGCCCACCCCCCGGTGGGCCCGTGGCAGGATCGGGGGGCCATGACTGCGCCCACGAAGCCCATGCCCATGTCCGACAGTCCCGAGCCCGCCGGCGAGGCCCTGCACGGTCCCGTCATCGCCTGGTTCGACGCCAACGCCCGTGATCTGCCGTGGCGTCGGGCCGACGCCGGGCCCTGGGGCGTGATGGTCAGTGAGTTCATGCTGCAGCAGACGCCCGTAAGCCGCGTCCTGCCCGTGTACGAGCAGTGGATCGCCCGCTGGCCCCGCCCCGCCGACCTCGCCAAGGAAGCCCCGGGTGAGGCCGTCCGCGCCTGGGGACGCCTCGGCTACCCCCGCCGGGCGCTCCGCCTGCACGGCGCCGCCGTCGCCATAACGGAACGGCACGGCGGCGACGTACCGGCCAAGCACGCGCAGCTCCTCGCGCTGCCCGGCATCGGCGAGTACACCGCCGCGGCCGTGGCGTCGTTCGCGTACGGGCAGCGGCACGCCGTCCTCGACACGAATGTGCGCAGGGTCTTCGCCCGCGCAGTGACCGGCGTGCAGTACCCCCCGAACGCCACCACTGCCGCCGAGCGCAAGCTGGCCCGCGCCCTCCTCCCCGAGGACGAGCGCACGGCATCCCGCTGGGCCGCCGCCTCCATGGAGCTCGGCGCCCTCGTCTGTACCGCGAAGAACGAGAGCTGCGGACGGTGCCCCATCGCCGCGCAGTGCGCGTGGCAGGCGGCCGGGAAGCCGGCGCATCAGGGGCCCGCCCGGCGGGGGCAGACATACGCGGGCACGGACCGCCAGGTCCGCGGGAAGCTGCTCGCGGTGCTCCGCGAGGCCGTCGCCCCCGTGCCGCAGGCGTCCCTCGACCGCGTCTGGGGCGAGCCCGTGCAGCGGGCCCGCGCCCTGGACGGACTCGTCTCCGACGGTCTCGTGGAGCCGCTCCCCGAGGGGCTCTACCGGCTCCCGCTGACCTAGCTTTACGCCGCGCCTACTTCTGTTACACAACCGACGGAAGGCCGTGCGCCCTCCGCTGGCTGCTCCGCACAGCCTCGTGACAACGCCTCCGTAGCTTCATAGCCGTACCGCACAAGCAGCGGTGGTCGGTGAACGGAGGCGGTTGGGTATGGCGCACGGCGAGGTGCTCGAGTTCGAAGAGTACGTCCGCACTCGGCAGGACGCCCTGCTGCGCAGTGCCCGGCGCCTGGTCCCCGACCCCGTCGACGCGCAGGACCTGCTGCAGACGGCGCTCGTGCGGACGTACGGCCGCTGGGACGGCATAGCCGACAAGCGGCTCGCGGACGCCTATCTGCGCCGCGTCATGATCAACACGCGTACGGAGTGGTGGCGGGCCCGCAAGCTCGAAGAGGTCCCCACCGAGCAGATGCCCGACGCGCGCGTGGAAGACTCCACCGAACAGCACGCGGACCGCGCCCTCCTGATGGACATTATGAAGGTCCTCGCACCCAAGCAGCGCAGCGTCGTCGTGCTGCGACACTGGGAGCAGATGTCCACGGAGGAGACGGCCGCGGCACTCGGCATGTCCGCGGGAACGGTCAAGAGCACCCTGCACCGAGCGCTCGCCCGCCTCCGCCAGGAGCTGGAGAGCCGGGACCGCGACAGCCGGGACCGCGAGGAGCCCGCCACCGGCGCGCTCGAACGTGAGGAGCGGGAGCGTTGCGCGGCCTAACCACCCGGGCTGGCAGGAAGACCGGCAGCAAGGCCGGCAGGACGATCAAGGCGGGGAGCGCGGCGGCGGTCGCACTCGCCGCCATCGGCCTTTTCCTCACCTCCTGCTCGACCGGCGGCTCCGGCGCCCGTGACGAGGGCCCCGGCAACCGCGGCGAGACGGTGATGACCCCCTCGCCGTCCCCGACACCGTCGACGACGTCCGCGCCTTCGCCGCCCTCCAGCCTGGAGGCGGTCGAGCTCGTCAAGGACGACCCGAAGGTGAGCCGGACGGTCAAGCGCGACCTCAAGCCCTGCGTGGCCGACGAGTATCCGGTCGACGTCTCGTACGGCAGCCTGACCGGAGGATCTGCCTCCGATGTCGTCGTGAACATCATGACCTGCGGCGATGCGGTCGGCACCAGCAGTTACGTGTATCGCGCCGAAGGCAAGAAGTACGAGAATGTCTTCCAGGACGAGGAGCCGCCCGTCTACGCGGAGATCGACCGGGGCGACCTGGTGGTGACCAAGCAGGTGTACGAGAAGGGTGACCCGGTGTCGTATCCGTCCGGCGAGGAAGTCATCACGTACCGCTGGTCCTCGAACCATTTCACCGAGACGGACCGCACCCGCAGTCACTACAGCAGCGCGGCGGGCGGCGACGCACCCGCTCCGTCGGAGAACTGAGAGAACTGAGAGCCCCCGATGGCAGAGCACACCCATGTCCTGTTCGTCGAGGACGACGACGTCATCCGCGAGGCGACGCAGCTCGCGCTCGAACGGGACGGCTTCGTCGTCACCGCGATGCCCGACGGCCTGAAGGGCCTCGAGGCCTTCCGCGCCGACCGCCCCGACATCGCGCTGCTCGACGTGATGGTGCCGGGCCTCGACGGCGTCTCGCTGTGCCGCCGCATCCGGGACGAGTCGACGGTTCCGGTGATCATGCTCTCGGCGCGTGCCGACTCCATCGACGTCGTGCTCGGCCTGGAGGCGGGCGCCGACGACTACGTGACCAAGCCCTTCGACGGCGCCGTCCTGGTCGCCAGGATCCGCGCCGTCCTGCGCCGCTTCGGCCACGCGAGCGGCCCCGACACGGGGGCGCCCGTCGGCGGTGAGGGCGGCTCCCCGGACGGTGGCGTGCTGCACTTCGGCGACCTGGAGATCGACACGGAGGGCATGGAGGTCCGCAAGGACGGCGCCCCGGTGGCGCTGACGCCGACCGAGATGCGCCTGCTGCTCGAGTTCTCGTCCGCGCCCGGCACGGTCCTCTCCCGCGACAAGCTCCTGGAGCGCGTGTGGGACTACGGCTGGGGCGGCGACACCCGCGTCGTCGACGTCCACGTGCAGCGCCTCCGTACGAAGGTCGGCCAGGACCGGATCGAGACGGTCCGCGGCTTCGGCTACAAGCTCAAGGCGTGAGCCGATCGCATGGCTGACGGCATGGCTGACCGCATGGCTGAAGCACCGAACGGGTCCAACGGTCCGGTGCGTTTCGGGGGACACATATGAGCAGGGGGACGGTGGCCGCGCTGCGCAGGCGCCTTGGCTCCGGCCTGCGCACCGGCGTGCGCTGGAAGATCAGCGCGGCGATCGCGCTGGTCGGCGCGCTCGTCGCGGTGGCGCTGAGCCTGGTCGTGCACAACGCGGCGCGCGTGTCGATGCTGGACAACGCGCGCGACGTGCAGGACGAGCGGATTCTGTACGCCCAGCGGATCTACGAGACGTCCGGGCGCACGGGCCAGTTCGGCATGAAGATCGACGACCCGGAGATGCCCAAGGACCTTCTGTCGAAGGTGCTCGCCGGGCGTCGCGCGACGTACGTGGAGGACCACGAGGGCGGTGTGCCGGACATCTGGGCCGCGGTGCCGCTGAGCGACGGCCACATCCTGTCGCTGCACACCCGCTTCACCGACCGCAGCGCCACCGTCATGAAGGACCTCGACCAGGCCCTGGTCATCGGCTCCATCTCGGTCGTCTTCGGCGGCTGCGCGCTCGGCGTGCTCATCGGCGGCCAGCTCTCGCGGCGCCTGCGCAAGGCGGCGACGGCGGCGCAGGAGGTCGCCCAGGGGCAGACGGACGTGAGCGTACGGGATGCCATCGGCGGCGTCGTACGCGATGAGACCGATGACCTCGCGCGGTCGGTGGACGCGATGGCGGACGCGCTCAAGCAGCGCCTCGAAGCGGAGCGGCGGGTGACGGCGGACATCGCGCACGAGCTGCGTACGCCGGTGACCGGCCTGCTCACAGCGGCCGAACTGCTGCCGCCGGGCCGCCCGACCGAGCTGGTCAGGGACCGGGCGCAGGCGATGCGCACGCTGGTCGAGGACGTGCTCGAAGTGGCGCGTCTGGACAGCGCGGCCGAGCGGGCCGAGCTGCAGGACCTGATGCTCGGCGAGTTCGTGACGCGGCGGATCGCGGTCCTCAACGCGGACGTGAGCGTGACGGTGGTGCACGAGTCGGAGGTGACCACCGATCCGCGCCGTCTGGAGCGCATCCTGGGCAATCTCCTCGCCAACGCGGCCAAGCACGGCAAGCCGCCGGTCGAGGTGAGCGTCGAGGGCCGCGTCGTGCGGGTCCGCGATCACGGCCCCGGGTTCCCCGCGGGTCTCCTGGAGGAGGGCCCGAGCCGTTTCCGCACCGGCAGCACGGACCGCGCGGGCGTCGGCCACGGCCTGGGCCTGACGATCGCGGCGGGCCAGGCGCGAGTGCTCGGCGCGAGGCTCACCTTCCGCAACGTGACCCCTGCGGGCGCGGGCCCTGACGATCCGGCGGAGGGCGCGGTGGCAGTCCTCTGGCTCCCGGAACACGCCCCGACCAACACGGGCAGCTTCCCGATTTTGCAGCTGCCGGACAAGTACAAGTAGCCGGTCTGTTGTGGGCAGGCGTTCCGCAGGGCGATGGGGGTCCCCCCGCTCGAACGCAGTTGAGAGTGGGGGAGGGTGGGCACAACACCGAAGCCGCGGGGCGCGCATAAGCAGGGCAGCGGCACGCGCAGCAACGGGCCCCCGGCACCAGAAGGTGCCGGGGGCCCGTCCCGAGGGAGCAGGACCGCAGGTCAGACGGTCTCCGCAACCGCGTCCCGCGGACCCCCCGCGGCGTCCCCAGCCGCGCCCCCGGCCGGCTTCTTCGCTTCGGAGCCCCCGGAATCCCCGGAGCCCGAAGGCTCCGCGTCCTTCGGCCCAGCCCCCCGCAGGGGAACTTCCTTGACGAAGAACGCCGCGATCAAGGCGGCGACCCCGATGACCGCGCCCAGCAGGAACGCCGCGTGCGTACCGGCGGACACCGCGTGCTGGTACGCGGCCTGCACCACGTCCGGCAGCTTCTCCAGACTCTTCGCGTCCAGCTGCGCCGACTGCTCGGTGACCTTGCCGCCGAGCTCCCCGGCGCGGGAGGCCATCGTGTCCTCGACCCGGCTGTTGAAGAGCGCGCCCATGATCGCGACGCCGAACGACGAACCGAGCGTACGGAAGAGCGTGGCCGAGGACGACGCGACGCCCATGTCCTTCATCTCGACGCTGTTCTGCGCGACCAGCATGGTGATCTGCATCAGGCAGCCCATGCCCGCACCGAGCACCGCCATGTAGAGGCCCGAGGTGAACCGCGAGGTGTCGGTGTCCATCTGCGAGAGCAGGAAGAGCCCGAGGACCATCAGTACGGTGCCGGCGATCGGGAAGATCTTGTACTTGCCGGTGGATGTGGTGAACCGCCCCGAGAAGAACGAGACGACCATCATCGAGAGCAGCATCGGCAGGAGCAGCAGCCCGGAGTTGGTGGCCGAAGCCCCCTGCACCGCCTGCTGGTAGAGCGGCAGGAAGAGCATCGCGCCGAACATCACGAACCCGGTGAGGAAGCCGATCACCGACATGAGCGTGAAGTTGAGGCTGCGGAAGATGTGCAGCGGCAGGATCGGCTCGGCGGCCTTCTTCTGCACGATGACGAAGCTGATGAGCGAGACGACGCCGATCGCGATGAGTTCCATGATCACGGTCGAGGTCCAGGCGTACTCCGTGCCGCCCCACGTGGTGACGAGCACGAGCGCGCTGATGCCCACGGTCAGCAGCGCCGCGCCGAGGTAGTCGATGCGCCCCTTCGCCTTCTTCTTCGGCAGGTGAAGGACGGCGGTGACCATGGCGAGCGCGACGGCGCCGAGCGGCAGGTTGATGTAGAAGGCCCAGCGCCAGCCGAGGTGGTCGGTGATGGTGCCGCCGACGAGCGGCCCGCCGATCATGGCGACCGCCATGACGCCGGTCATCATGCCCATGTACTTGCCGCGCTCCCGCGGCGTGACGAGCTCACCGATGATCGCCATGACCCCGACCATCAAACCGCCCGCGCCGAGCCCCTGGACGGCTCGGAAGCCGATCAGCTGACCCATGTCCTGCGCCATTCCGCTGAGAACGGAACCGAGCAGGAAGATCACTATGGAGGTGAGGAAGACCCCCTTGCGCCCGTACATGTCGCCGAGCTTGCCCCAGATGGGGGTCGAGGCGGCGGTCGCGAGCATGTACGCGGTGACGACCCACGACAGGTGCTCCATGCCGCCGAGGTCGCCGACGATTGTCGGCATCGCGGGGCTGACGATCATGTTGTCGAGCATCGCGAGCAGGATGGTGACCATCAGCGCCATCATCACGACGCGCACGCTGCGCGGCTGAGGCGCTTCCTTCTCCGATCCGGCTGGTATCGCCTGCTCCCCCGGCTTTTCCTTGGTCTCGGCCATGTTCCCCACTCCCCGGTTACCCACTTCGCGCTCCTACTTACTTGCCGACCGGCAAGCTGACTACACTGGGGGAAACTAGACCCCCAACTAGCCGGGCGTCAAGTAAGTAAAATCGGATCCAAGGATTCGAGCCGAGAGGGAGCCGAGGAGCAAAGAGATGGTCACGGGCAAGCAGCAGCGCCGCGGGGACACCCGCCAGCGCATCCAGGACGTGGCCCTCGAACTCTTCGCCGAGCAGGGGTACGAGAAGACGTCACTGCGGGAGATCGCGGAGCGTCTGGACGTCACGAAGGCGGCGCTCTACTACCACTTCAAGACGAAGGAAGACATCCTCACCAGCATCTTCGAGGACATGACCCGGCCCATCGACGAGCTGATGGAGTGGGGCAGGGAGCAGCCGCGCACGCTGGAGACGAAGCGGGAGATCCTGACCCGCTACAGCGAGATCCTCAAGGGCGCGGCGCCGCTCTTCCGCTTCATGCAGGAGAACCAGGCGACGATGCGGGACCTGAAGACGGGCGAGACCTTCAAGGACCGCATGCTCGGCCTGCTCGACATCCTCAGGGAGCCGGGTACGCCGATGACGACGCAGGTGCGCTGCTTCAGCGCGCTGTTCACGATGCACGGCGGGATGTTCGTGCTCAAGGACGTCGAAGGCGACCCCGAGGAGAAGCGCAAGGCCATCCTCGAGGTCGCCATCGATCTGGTGACACAGGCGCACGAAGGCGCCTAGGAGCTACTGGCAGCCAGCTGCCAGCTGTCGGCTCCGGGTCAGACGGTGACACCGTTGGAGCGCAGGAACGCGACCGGGTCGACCGCCGAGCCGTAGTTCGGGGTCGTACGGATCTCGAAGTGCAGGTGCGGGCCGCTGGAGTTGCCGGTGTTGCCGGACGCGGCGATGTGCTGGCCGGTGCCGACGCTCTGGCCGACGCGGACGTCGATCTTCGACAGGTGCGCGTACTGCGAGAACGTGCCGTTGTCGTGCTTGATCACGATGGCGTTGCCGTACGCGGGACCGTCACCGGCGCCGTTGCCGCCGGCCTTGACGACGGTGCCATTGTGCACGGCCTCGACGGAGGTGCCGATCGACACGGCGAAGTCCTGGCCGGAGTGCTTGCTGGACCACATGTTGCCGCCGAGCCCGAAGGACGCGGAGAGCGTGTACTTGTCGACCGGGTCCTGCCAGCTCGCGGCCTTCTTGGCGGCGGCCTGCTTGGCCTGCTGGGCCTTCTTGGTGGCGGCCTGCTTGGCCTTGGACGCGGCCTTGGCCTGCGCGTCGGCCTGGGCGGCTATCGAGTTGGCGGAGACGCCGGGCAGCGCACCGCCCTTGGTGTCGGCCGCGGCGGCGATGCCGGTGCCGAGGACGGCGGAGGCGCCGAGCCCGACGGTGGCGGCGGTGATGACGGCCGTCCGCGTACGGAGCAGGGACAGGCCGGACTGGGTGGACGTGGCGCGCTTCGACATGGCGGATGACCTCCGGGATGGGGAGCGTGTACGTGACACCGCCGCTGTCGCTGCGTGGCACGTGGGGCTGGGACTGCGTCTGGGACTCCGAGACACAGAGGGACCCGGCACACGCTTCGCTGCGTTTCCGCCGGGGCCCCACCTTGGTAACCCGCACCCCGCCTCCTGCTCAAACACCCCATCTACTACCTAATGCCGTAGCCAACCGCCCCTCTTTCGACCCCTTGACACCGACAAATTCCGACAATTCCCCCTTCAACCATCTGCCGGAATTGACGCTCGGAGGCAGGTTTAACCCCACTTCGAAAGGGCAGCCTGGGCCAGCACTGGCACGTTCGGCGGATGGACCCTCCCGACGCGCCCAAGGTCCCGTGGGTTGCGTGCCGAAGGTCCCGAGCACCCCTCGGCCCGGTACCACTATTCCGCCTAGTACCGGACATAACGCCTGTGCGTCATGTCACCGGTCCCCGAGATCCACAACCTCCCGAATGTGACCGGCGCTACGCTGCGGCGCATGGATCCCGCGGCCATAGGCTCCGTCACCCGACTCGCGTCGAGCGTCGTCACTCCCCTGGTCAAGCGCCTTTTCGTGCGGGAGGGGCCGGGCGCGGGCCTGGTGGAGAAACCCGTCCGTCTCTCGGGGCTCGTGTCCTTCCGGGGCGAGAAGCGGAAGCTGACCGACAAGGACCTGGCGAGGCTCGCGGCGGAGCTGGTGCGCCAGGCCGTACGGGCCTCCGGCGAGAGCGCCGTCGCCGTGGACGAGGAGCAGGCGGTGGTCGACGCGCTGGCCCGCACCCTGCACGCGCTGGGCGACCTCACGCTCACGGACGTCCAGGCGGTCGAGCTCGGCCACAACGCCCTCGCCCTTCGCCTGCGCCGGGCGAGCGGCAACCCCGACCGTGACCTGTCCGCCGACGCGGCGTACTTCTACGACCGCCTGCTCGACATGACGTGCCTGCACATCCTGCACTTCTTCACGCAACGCTCGGCCTTCGTGGCGAGGACCCTGGTGGAACAGAGCCGCCGCCAGTCGGAACTGATCACCAAGATCGACGAACTGATCGCCCGCAGTCCCCTTCCCGGGGCGGAGGACGTGGCTTTCGAGCAGCGGTATCTGGCGTACGTGGCGAAGAAGCACGGAAAGCTGACGATCTTCGGGATCGATCTTTCCAACTCGCCCGGGCGGTGGCCTCTGGATGCCGCATACATGCGGTTGGAGGCGACTACGTCCCTGTCGCACTGGAGAGACGACGTGCGGGCTGCCGCACAGGCCCCGGACGCCGTGCCGGCCAGGCACCGGCCCGTATTTCTGGTGCAGTCACAGGCCGAGGCGGCCCACAAAGCCGATGGGACCGAGCGCCCCCTGGCAACATCCACCCCCGCTCATGCCGAGGGGATGGCCCGCAGAGCCGCGGAATCCGCCCACATCCGGGCGGCCGCCGCCCCCACCCCACTCCTCGCCGATCAGGCCCTCGCCACCCACGATCGCGTCCTCCTGCGGGGCGAGGCAGGCTCCGGCAAGACCACGCTCATCCAGTGGCTGGCGGTGAGCGCCGCGCGCGCGGCACCGGGCGACGACCACATGACGTACCTCTACGACCGCATCCCCTATGTCCTGCCCCTGCGCACCCTCACCCGGCACGGCGAGCGCCTCCCCGCCCCCGCGGACTTCCTCTCGGCGGTCGGCTCCCCGCTGGCCGGCACGCAGCCCAAGGGCTGGGAGTCCCGCGTACTGACGGCGGGCCGCGCGCTGATCCTGGTGGACGGCATCGACGAGGTCCCCGAAGCCGAGCGCTCCCGCACCCGCACCTGGCTCAGCGACCTGATCGACGCCTACCCCGGCAACCGTTGGCTGGTCACGTCACGCCCCTCAGCCGTACGCGAGGACTGGCTCGCCGACGAGGACTTCACCGAGCTGACGCTCTCCCCGATGAGCAGGGCGGACGCCGCGGCGTTCATCAAGCGCTGGCACGTGGCCGCACGCACGGGTGCGGCGGACGAGGACGCCGCGCTCGTCTCGTACGAGAGCCAGCTCCTCGACGCGGTCCACACGAAGCCCGACCTGGGCCTGTTGGCGACCAACCCCCTCATGTGCGGCCTGATCTGTGCGCTGCACCGTGACCGCAGGGGCTTCCTCCCCCTCGGCCGCAAGGATCTCTACACGGCGGCCCTGTCCATGCTCCTGATCCGCCGGGACCGCGAACGGCACATGGACGTGCCGGACCTGCGGGAGGAGCCGCAGCTCCAGCTCCTCCAGCGTCTCGCCTACTGGCTGATCCGCAACGGCCGTACGACCATGGACCGTCAGCGGGCTGAGGCGATCATCGCGGACCTGCTCCCAGCGGTCCCGGAGGTGGCAGCACTCGGAGACGCCAGAGCAGTCTTCGAGCACTTCCTCCACCGAAGCGGTCTGCTCCGCGAACCAGGGCCGGGCACGGTCGATTTCATCCACCGCACGTTCCAGGATTTCCTGGGCGCGCGGGCAGCGGTCGACGAGGGCGACTTCGGCGTGCTGGCACGTCACGCGGCGGACGACCAGTGGGAGGACGTCATCCGCATGGCGGTGGCGCATGCGCGCCCTCGCGAACGGATCGAAGTCTTCCGGGAGTTGCTCGCATTCGGTGATGGTCGCGCTCAGGAGCGGGAGCGAGAGCGAGTCCATCTGCTGGCGGCAGCCTGCCTGGAGGACGCCGCGGAACTCGCACCGGAGGTGCGTGAGCAGGTGGAGCTACGGGTGGCGGAGGTGATTCCGCCCCGCACCCCGGAGGACGCCCGCGAGCTGGCGATGGTCGGGCCCATGGTCCTGGACCTGCTGCCGGGCCCGGACGGGCTGGACGAGGAGGCGGCGAGCAACGTCGCGATCACCGCGACGAGTATCCCGTCGGACGCCGCGATCCCCTTCCTCGCGCGGTTCGCCCGTCATCCCGCACTCGGGGTACGCAGCCAGCTCATCTGGGGGTGGAGTCGCTACGACTGCCGTAGGTACGCGGAAGCAGTGGTCGCTCAACTGAACGACGGCGAGACCCACTTCACGCTCCGAAGCGACGATCAGGTCATGGAGCTGGAACGGCTGCAGATCCGCCCGAAGCTGCTGGACATCCGCGAGGACGTGTCCCCCGCAGCCGCCTCCCGGCTGATCGCGGCGTGCACCCCCTCGTTCCTCGCCATGAAGGTGCCGCCCACTCGGCTCTCCCCAGCCGCGCTCCACGGGCTGCGCGACCTGGATCAGCTCCGCCTCGCCGACATCACCGAGCGCTGGAGCCTCGACCTGTTCCCCGCCGATGCTCCGCTGCGCACGCTGGGTATGTTCGACAGCACGGAAGCTGCGGACGATGTCCACGGCCTGGACAAGTGGCAGGAACTGGAGTGGGTCCTTTTCGGCGAAACGGACGGTCCCAGGTCACCCGCCGTCTGGGAAGCTCTCACACGCCTCCCTCACCTCATCCGGCTGGACCTGACATCCGGCGCACTTCCTCACGCGCCGGAGGGGCTGACCTTGTCCGGTGTGACGGAGCTGTCCCTGCTGCACGAGGGGCTGCACGACACCGTCGACTGGTCTTCGACGGCATCGCACGTCACGCGGCTCTTCCCTGACCTCACGCACCTGTCCGTGTACGGGTTCAGCGGCCGGGAGCGAATCAGCGTCGCCCCCTTGGCGTCGCTCACCGCCCTGCGGCATCTGACGATCTCCACGCGCCACGTGACGGACATCGACGCCCTTCCCCCGCACGTCGAGATACGAGAGCCCCGCCCCCTCTTCACCGATTGAGCTGGAACCACACCCCCTTGCCGGCCCCGGTGGGCGTCACCCCGCACACGTCCGACAGCGCGGTCACGAGGAAGAGCCCCCGGCCGCCTTCGTCCTCGGCGGGAGCCCTTCGGGGGGACGGCAGTTGATCGCTGCCGTCATACACGGCGATCCGTACGTGCGTGTCCGCGATGGCCGCTCTCAGGTGGACGTCACCCTTCGTGTGCTGATGCACGTTGGTCACCAGCTCCGACGTACAGAGCGCGGCGGCTTCGGCGAGGTGCCCGAGCCCCAGCGTGAGCAGCGCGCTGCGTACGAAGTCGCGGCAGATCTTGGGTGAGCTGGAGTCGGCGGGGGCGAAGAGGGTGTAGGCGAGCGGGAGTTCGGGCCGCTCGGGCCGTTCGGGCTCGCATACGGAGTCATGCACGGTAACGCCCATGAGACGCCTCCAAGGCGCGCGTAGGGGTGCGTTCGCTGTGACGGTGATGGGTGGGGGTGGCCCGGCCGCAGTGGCCTACTGTCCCTCGCGAACAAGTCACCGCCCGGAACGGGAACTTGGATCGGACAGTGCGCTTCTGCGGCTGAGCAGGGGTTACTGCGTCTACAGCGAGGCTTCCGGCATCTCTGCGTGAGCGCCGCCGCACTTAAAGTAGCGGTCAGGTGCTCAGATCTGCAACAGGATCTCTGCGATTGATGGACCCACCCCGAGCGTTAGCGGCAAACTGTGGCCCAACCACCGGGAAGGTCCACATGGCACTGCGCACGCACATCACGGAACGGCAGCGGCGTCTCGGCTCCGAACTGCGCAGACTGCGAGAAGCCGCGAACCTTTCGGTGAACGCGGCCAGTGCACAGATCGGCATGGGCGCCCCTCACCTGAGTCACATCGAAGCCGCCCGCACAGCGATCGCGGCCGACCGTCTCACCGCACTGTTGTACGCCTACGGCGTCAGATCTGAGCCCTACGCCGCATCGCTGGCCTCGCTGGCGGAAAGCGACGGCAAGGGCTGGTGGTCCGCGTACCGGCGCTCATTCCCCCAACGCACGCTGGACCTGGCGGAACTGGAGTCCGGCGCAGTCCACATCCACAGCTACGAAACCCTCGTCCTGCCGGGCCTCCTCCAGACGGAGGCCTACATGCGGGCCCTCTTCCAAAGCTCCCGACCGACAGCGCGGCCCGATGAGATCGAGAACCTGGTGGCATTCCGACTCGCCCGCCAACAGTCGGTGCTCGAACCACCCGGGCCTCATCTGCACACCGTCATCCACGAAGCCGCCGTCCGACTGGTCGTCGGCGATGCTCGGGTCATGCGCGAGCAATTGACGCACTTGCTGAGTGCTGCGGCCATGCCCAACGTAACTCTCCAAGTCCTGCCCTTCGAAGCGGGACCAGGGACTTGGCTGAGCGCACCTTTCCTGCACGTCGAACCAGTCGTGGCGCAACTTGGCACGGTCCTCTTGGAGCACCCGGCGGCGCGAGTCGTCCTCGACGACGAGGAGAGCCTGGCGCGCTATCGGACCACGTTCGCCGACCTGTGCCACAACGCTCTCCCACCGGCCGTGCCCACCGACTCCCGTGAGCACCGGGACTCCTGCGGCCTGATCCAACATCTGCTCTACACCCACCAGGAGATTCACCATGACTGAACTCGTCTGGCAAAAGTCCACTTTCAGCGAGGGGGGTGGAGACAATTGCGTCTACGTGGCCGCCACCCGCGAACCGACCGCCACCATCCACCTCCGGGAGAGCGACACCCCGGAGGCAATCCTCAGCACAACACCCGAGGCCCTCGCCGCCCTGATACGCACCCTCACCAAGACCCGCCCGTGAGCGAACTCCGCTGGCAGAAGTCCACCTTCAGCGAGGCGGCAGGCCCCAACTGCGTCTACGTGGCCGCCACCCGCGAACCGGCGGCGCCGGTACTGGCGGGAGCGGAGGTACCCGCCAGGGAGCCGGTGGCCGAGGCCACCGGCAGGATTACTGCGCGCCACCCTGGCCCGCGCTGCCGATCGGGCCGACCTTGACCGAGGAGCCCGTGCCATCGCTGACCGGCAGCGTGGCGGCGCCCGGCCACTCAAGGGAGTACGACTTCGTCTCACCGGGCGGGGTCACCACGAGGCCCGTGACACGGACACCGGAGCCGCCCGTGTCGTTCATCGGGTAGCTGACCGTGAAGGACACCGACTCCCCGTCCGTGAGGAGCATCTCCTCGGCGGGCTTGCCCTCGCGCGTGGCGGACAGGTTCCCCGCGTTGGTCTTCAGGTCGACGCCCGCGAACCCGGAGAGCAGGCAGGCCCGGTCACCGGGGTTCGCGAACGCCACCGCGACCGAACCCTTGTCGTCACCGTCGATGGTGCTGTCCGTCGCCGAGATGTCGAGGTCATCCGTACGGCACTTCTCGGCCCGCTCGACGTTGCCCGCGCCGCTCCCGGCCGCGGTGCCCTGCCCGCCGGACTCCTTGCCGGCCGACTCCTTCCCGCCGCCCTGCTCCGCACCACCGTCCGAACCGGAGCCACCGCCCGAACCGGAGCCGCCCGTGGAGGACGAGCTGGAGGCGGCCGACGGGTCACCCTGCCCCGTGACGTCGTCGCCGTTGCAGGCCGTGAGCGAGAGACTCGCGGCGACGGTCAGGGCCGCGGCGGCGATGCGGAGCGTGCGGCGACGAGCGGCGGTGGTGGTGTTGGAACGCATGGCGGGATCCCCCGTAGGTAGTAGGTGGCGTCCCCTCCTCGGGAACAAGACCGACTCTGGTCGAGCCCACTAATGCCGAACTCCCACCCGACTAACATCCGCCTAACGAACCCTGCTGAGCTGCGAAAAGGCGTCGGAAAGTCGCTGTAACG
The DNA here is from genome assembly GCF_040682375.1 of Streptomyces sp. NPDC051214. NCBI lineage: Bacteria > Bacillati > Actinomycetota > Actinomycetes > Kitasatosporales > Streptomycetaceae > Streptomyces > Streptomyces sp. NPDC051214. The sequence continues at coordinate 196,447 of NZ_JBFBAT010000015.1, read as the reverse complement.
CCCCGGGCCTCCCCGTGCCCGCCGCCACGGAATACCCCACCCCCACGCCCGGGTTGGCCCCACATGACGACTGACGCACCCTTTGATCCGCACGCCCTGCTCAGCGGCGCCAGCCTCGGCGTGCTGGCGACCATCAAGGCCGACGGGCGGCCCCAGCTCTCGCCCGTGATGCCGTCGTACGACCGCTCCGCGGGCGTCATCCGCATCTCGACGACCGCGAAGACCGCGAAGTTCGCGAACCTGCGCCGCGACCCCCGCGCCGCGCTGGAGGTGACCAGCGCCGACGGCCGCGCCTGGGCCACGGCCGAGGGCGACGCCACCCTCATCGGGCCCGGGACCGACCCCCAAGGCCCTGAGGTGCAGGCCCTTGTCGACTACTACCGTGCCGCCGCCGGTGAGCACCCGGACTGGGACGAGTACCGCCGCGTCATGGTCGCCGACCGCCGGGTGCTGATCACGTTGACGGTCGAGAAGGTGTACGGCACGAAGCTCGACTGAGTCTCGCCTCGCCTACCCCCAGGCGCACGCCCGTCGCCCGCCGCCCGTCGCCCGTCCCATCGGCGTACGCCTTGCAGGAAAATCCCACCGACCGTGACGCCTCGCCGTCCCCGGTGGGATTTTCCTGCAGCCGCCCCCTCCAACACCCCCCAAGCCCCCTCCCCCACCCCCCAGTTGACCTACCCTTGGCCCTCCACGACACACGAAATCCCACCCGCAGGGACCCCCTATGTCCATGGAGCCCGTTGTCCGCATCCCCTCGACGCTCGCAGCACCCCTCGTACAACGGCTCATCCGCACGCCCCCGCCACAGCCGCCCGCCGCGCCCGGCCTGATCGCCGCCCTCACCACCTGGCGCGGCGCCGACGCCCCCGCGACCCCGGACGACGTACACCGCACCGCCGCGGACTTCGTCCACCTCGCCGCCGAGGCACGACCCGCCCCGACGGCCGAACTCGGCTCCGTCATCGATGTGTTGACGCGCACCCTCCTCGCGGTCGGCGAGCTCGACCTCACCGACGTGGACGCCGTGCGCCTCGGCCCGCAGGACTACGCGCGGCGTCTGAGGGGCGCCGTACAGGGCGCGGACCGCGCGCTGTCCCCCGGCGCCGCGTCGTTCCACGACGAGCTGCTCGTGGCCGTGTGCCTGCATCTCCTGTACCACTTCGTCCGCCGCTCCCCGCACATCCAGCGGGACATGGCCGAGCGGGCCAGCCGCATCCGCCAGCTCATCGACCTGAACGACGCGGAGGCCGCCGCCCGCCAGCCCGAACGCTCGCAGGAGGACCGCGACTTCGAGGCCGCGTACGCCGAAGAGGTCGTACGCCAGCACGGCTGGCTCACCATCGTCGGCGTGGACCTCTCCAACGCGCCGGACCGCTGGCCCCTGGAGGACACCTACCTCAGCCTGGAGGCCGAGGAAAGCAGCGGCAGCGGCGTACCGGGCGAGCCGCGCACCGTGCTGCTCGCCGACCGGGCGCTGGAGGGGCACGAGCGGGTCCTGCTGCGCGGTGTCGCGGGCTCGGGCAAGACGACCCTCGTCCAGTGGCTCGCCGTGGCCGCGTCGCGCGAGGGCACCCGCGTGCCCTTCGTCCTGCCCGTACGCCGCTTCGCCCGCGAGGGCTTCCCCGCCCCGGACGACTTCCTGCACGCCATCAGCCACCCACTGGCCGACCAGGCACCCGAGGGATGGGTCGTGCGCACCCTCCTCGCCGGCCGCGCCATGCTCCTGGTCGACGGGATCGACGAGGCCCCGGAGGCCACCCGCGGCGAGCTGCGCAACCAACTGCGCCGCCTCCTTCGCATCTTCTCCGGCAACGGCTGCCTGGTGACGTCCCGCCCCTCCGCCGTCGAGGACGGCTGGCTCGCCCAGGAACGCCTCGCCGAGGAGGGCTTCAAGGAACTCTCCCTCGCGCCGATGTCCCGCGACCAGGTCACCCATTTCATCCACGACTGGCACGCCGCCGCGATGAGCGACGACCAGTGCAAGGAGCAGTCGGAGCGCGACAAGCTCAGGGAGTACGAACAGCGGCTTCTGCACTCCGTCCGCATCTACCGCGAGCTGCGCCAGCTCGCCACGAACCCCCTGATGTGCGGTTTGATCTGCGCCCTGAACCGCGACCGCTCCGGCTCGCTCCCCAAGGGGCGCAAGGAGCTGTACGACGCGGCCCTGGAGATGCTCCTGCAGCGCCGCGACCCCGAGCGCGATGTCTTGTACGCCGATGATGTGCGGCTCCAGCAGGGTCCCCGGGAGCTGCTCCTGCGCAAGCTGGCCCACGCGATGGTGGAGGAGGGCGTCTCGGAGCTGCCGCGCGAGCGCGTGGTCGCGATCCTGGACGGCGCGCTGCCCGCCATCCCGTCCGCACGCGCCGAGGGCGACGGCGAGAAGATCTTCCGGCACCTCCTGCATCGCACGGGCCTGCTGCGCGAACAGGCCGGCCTCTCGGTCGACTTCATCCACCGCACCTTCCAGGACTACCTCGCCGCGAAGGAGATAGTGGCCCGCGGCCAGTTCCGCACCCTCGTCGAGCACGCGCACCGCGCCGAGTGGGAGGAGGTCATCCGCATGGCCGCCGCCCACGCTCGCCCCGAGGAGTGCGCCGACTTCCTCGAGCGGCTCCTGGCCGCCGCCCCGAACCTGCGCCGCCCGCACGTGAACCACCGGCGCCTGATGGCCGCGGCCTGCCTGGAGCACGTCACCGAGCTCGACCCGCAGGTGCAGCAGCTCGTCCACGACCGTACGAAGCACCTGGTGCGCCCCACCACGGAACTGGCCGCCCGCAGCCTCGGCTGGGTCGGCCCCATCGTCCTGGAGCAGCTGCCGGACCCCGAGCAGGTGCCGAGCGACCAGCAGGCGCTGCTCCTGGCGATCACGGCCACCCGCGTCCAGGACGACGCCGCCATCGACTACCTCGCCCGTATGCGCCACCGCTCGGCCCTGTCCATCCGGGCCGAGCTGGTCCGCCCGTGGCGGCACTTCGACACGGAGCGGTACGCACGCGAGATCATCGCCCACCTCGATCCGCTCGGCCTGTACTTCCCGGTGTCCGACACGGCCGAACTCGCGGCGCTACGGGAGCTGGGCGGCCGGCCGTGGATCCAGGTGGTGGGCGTGATGCGCACCGAGGAACTCCTGGACGGCCTGGAGCACGACCAGCTGACCCACTTGTGGATCACCGCTGAGCTGGCCGACACGGACATGTCCTGGCTCGCCCGCTTCCCCAACCTGAGCGTGCTCCGGGTGAACCCACGCCTGCGCCGCGTACGCAACGTCCCGGAGGGCGTCACGATCACTTCATAACCGGGGGGTGCGCCCCGCCAGGGGCGCGGGGAACTGCGCGACAAGCCACGAAGCACCCGCGGCCAAAGGTCAAAGGTCAAAGCAAAAGGGGCTGCCCCGGACCGTGGAAAACGGTCCGGGGCAGCCCCAGTGAGCCAGTGTGACGGCGAGCCCGGAGGGCTACGCCTCCTTGCTCAGGTTGGGCCCGGCGCCACCAGCCGCCTGCTCGATCGGCGGCACATCCGGAAGCGCCGCCTTCTCCTCGCCGCGGAAGGTGAACTTGGCTTCCTCGCCCTCACCCTCCGTGCCGACGACCACGATGTGGCCGGGGCGGAGCTCGCCGAAGAGGATCTTCTCCGACAGGATGTCCTCGACCTCGCGCTGGATCGTCCGGCGCAGCGGCCGGGCGCCCATGACGGGGTCGTAACCCTTCTTGGCCAGAAGCTTCTTCGCGTCACCGCTGAGCTCGATGCCCATGTCGCGGTCCTTGAGACGCTCGTCCACCTTGGCGATCATGAGGTCGACGATCTGGATGATGTCTTCCTCGGTGAGCTGGTGGAAGACCACCGTGTCGTCGACACGGTTCAGGAACTCCGGGCGGAAGTGCTGCTTCAGCTCGTCGTTGACCTTGGTCTTCATGCGCTCGTAGTTCGTCTTGACGTCACCCGACGCGGCGAATCCGAGGTTGAAGCCCTTGGAGATGTCACGCGTGCCGAGGTTGGTCGTCATGATGATGACCGTGTTCTTGAAGTCCACGACCCGGCCCTGCGAGTCGGTCAGACGACCGTCCTCCAGGATCTGCAACAGCGAGTTGAAGATATCCGGGTGCGCCTTCTCGACCTCGTCGAACAGCACGACCGAGAACGGCTTGCGACGGACCTTCTCCGTCAGCTGACCGCCCTCTTCGTAACCGACATATCCGGGCGGCGAACCGAAGAGACGCGAGACCGTGTGCTTCTCGCTGAACTCCGACATGTCGAGGGAGATCAGGGCGTCCTCGTCACCGAAGAGGAATTCGGCGAGCGTCTTGGAAAGCTCCGTCTTACCGACACCGGACGGGCCGGCGAAGATGAACGAGCCACCGGGACGCTTCGGGTCCTTCAGACCCGCTCGCGTACGACGAATCGCCTGCGAAAGCGCCTTGATGGCGTCCTTCTGGCCGATGACCCGCTTGTGGAGCTCGTCCTCCATGCGCAGCAGACGCGAGGACTCCTCCTCGGTCAACTTGAAGACCGGAATGCCGGTGGCCGTGGCCAGGACCTCGGCGATGAGCTCGCCGTCGACCTCGGCGACGACGTCCATGTCGCCGGCCTTCCATTCCTTCTCGCGCTTGGCCTTCGCCGCGAGCAGCTGCTTCTCCTTGTCGCGGAGAGAGGCCGCCTTCTCGAAGTCCTGGGAGTCGATGGCCGACTCCTTGTCGCGACGCACGCCCGCGATCTTCTCGTCGAACTCGCGGAGGTCCGGCGGCGCGGTCATCCGGCGGATGCGCATCCGGGAACCGGCCTCGTCGATCAGGTCGATCGCCTTGTCCGGCAGGAAGCGGTCCGAGATGTACCGGTCGGCCAGGGTGGCGGCCTGGACCAGCGCCTCGTCCGTGATGGAGACCCGGTGGTGGGCCTCGTAACGGTCGCGCAGACCCTTGAGGATCTCGATGGTGTGCGGCAGGGACGGCTCCGCGACCTGGATGGGCTGGAAGCGGCGCTCGAGGGCCGCGTCCTTCTCCAGGTGCTTGCGGTACTCGTCCAGCGTCGTGGCACCGATGGTCTGCAGCTCGCCTCGCGCCAGCATCGGCTTGAGGATGCTCGCGGCGTCGATCGCGCCCTCGGCGGCGCCGGCACCCACCAGGGTGTGGAGCTCGTCGATGAACAGGATGATGTCGCCGCGGGTGCGGATCTCCTTGAGGACCTTCTTCAGGCGCTCCTCGAAGTCACCGCGGTAGCGGGAGCCGGCGACCAGCGCGCCGAGGTCAAGCGTGTAGAGGTGCTTGTCCTTCAGCGTCTCGGGCACCTCGCCCTTGACGATGGCCTGCGCCAGGCCCTCGACGACGGCGGTCTTGCCGACGCCGGGCTCGCCGATGAGCACGGGGTTGTTCTTCGTACGGCGGGACAGCACCTGCATGACCCGCTCGATCTCCTTCTCGCGCCCGATGACCGGGTCGAGCTTGGACTCACGAGCGGCCTGGGTGAGGTTCCGGCCGAACTGGTCGAGCACCAGGGACGTGGAAGGCGTGCCCTCCGCAGGACCGCCGGCGGTGGCGGTCTCCTTGCCCTGGTATCCGGAGAGCAGCTGGATGACCTGCTGCCGCACCCGGTTGAGATCGGCGCCGAGCTTCACGAGGACCTGGGCGGCGACGCCCTCGCCCTCGCGGATCAGGCCGAGCAGGATGTGCTCCGTGCCGATGTAGTTGTGGCCCAGCTGAAGGGCCTCGCGGAGCGAAAGCTCCAGGACCTTCTTGGCACGGGGGGTGAAGGGGATGTGGCCGGACGGGGCCTGCTGGCCCTGACCGATGATCTCCTCCACCTGCTGGCGGACCGCCTCGAGCGAAATCCCGAGGCTCTCCAGGGCCTTAGCGGCGACACCCTCGCCCTCGTGGATCAAGCCCAGGAGGATGTGCTCGGTGCCGATGTAGTTGTGGTTGAGCATCCGGGCTTCTTCCTGAGCCAGGACGACAACCCGCCGCGCGCGGTCGGTGAACCTCTCGAACATCGTTAATCGCTCCTCAGAGCGGTCAGGCAGTAAGGGGGCTGTCCCCTCCCTGTCCTTCCGCAGCTTAGTCCCGCAAGCGGGGACCGCTCATTCCAACTGCCGACACCCGGCCGAGAACAAGAGGTGCCTCCTGACCCCGAACGCCGACAACTGCTCCAACCCGATGGTGCGAGACGATGTTCCCGCAGGCCAAGCACTTACCCTCACCACCACTACGCCGATGGCGAACGTGAGACGGCCTCGCGCGTGTGTCGCCCCTCCCCACTAGGGATGTCTTACCCGTAAGGACTGACACTCCATGCGGCGCGCGCCGGTTCCCTCCGCTACGGGCGAACACCCTTGCGCGGCCGAACACGCTTTTACGCCCTCTTTCCGGGCACCGAGAGCAATCACGCGGGCACTCTGCGTAACCCGAGACGCTTCCGGCCGGTTGCTCCATGCATGGCCTTCACCGTTCCCCAGCCCCGTGTACCGGTCGAGCAGAGCGACCCGGTGCGGCAGTGGTACGCGAACGAGCTCGGCTGGGCGACGGACGAGCGCCGTCCGGGGCTGCCGGTGCAGCTCCTGACGGGGCTCCGCTTCGACGTACTGCAGCTGCCCGCCGAGGCCGGCTTCGCCGCGCTGAGGCACCTCGGGCCGAAGGCGCCGGTGGCCCTGCGAGGAGAATCGATGCGGCTCTTCGTGGCCGCGGGAAGCGCCGACGAGCTGCCGGGGCTCCTGGACTGGCTGGAGTGGGGCGGCATTCCCCTGGACCTCACGGCCGTCGGTGCGGGCGGACGGATCGACGCGCCCACGCCTCCGGGGTGGTCCGGCACGCAGGGGGCCGCCGTGTGGCTGCGACCCCCGGAGCCCGGGTGCGAGGTGGAGCCGACGCTGCCGGCATTGCCGTCCCTGTCCTGCGTGGGGGGTGGCGCCATGCCTCACAGCGACCCCGCCGTGGGCTCCGGTCTCGTACGACTCGTGGACACGGCGGCGACGCAATGCCACCGGGTCCGGCTGCGACGAACCCGTCGTCAGCCGTTGGCCTTCTCGTAGGCCTCGCGGATGGACGCGGGGACGCGGCCGCGGTCGTTGACCTCGAAGCCGTTGTCCTTGGCCCAGGCGCGGATCGCCGCGGTGTCCTGACCGCCGCTCGTGGCGGAGGCGCGGGCCTTGGAGCGCCCGGCCGAACCACGGCCACCGGTGCGACGACCACCCTTGAGGTAAGGCTCAAGAAGACCGCGGAGCTTGTCCGCGTTCGACGTGGTGAGGTCGATCTCGTACGACTTGCCGTCCAGCGCAAACGTCACGGTCTCGTCTGCCTCGCCACCGTCGAGGTCATCGACAAGAAGGACCTGAACCTTCTGTGCCACCGGATTTCCTTTCATCGATAACTTAGGGCCGGATCGCACGGCGCGAGCCGCAGAATCGCCGCCCCCTGTTATATGCAGTACTGCAGTACGTCGGAAAGCAAACCGCTTTTGCTGGGAAAACACAAACCCCCGGGAGAGACCGGGGACCCCGAGAACCCAGGAAACATGCGCGTTTCGGACATAGGGAACCGGGGCAGCAGGCAGCCCGGAATACCGGCGACGATCACAGATGCAGAAGCATCCGGCTGTTGCCCAAGGTGTTCGGTTTCACTCGTTCGAGGCCCAGGAACTCCGCGACGCCCTCGTCTTTGGAACGCAGCAGCTCGCTGTAGACATCTCCGTCGACAGGTGTCTCACCGATCTCCACGAAGCCGTGCTTCGCGAAGAAGTCGACTTCGAAGGTGAGACAGAAAACCCTGCGGACACCGAGCCAGCGAGCGGTCTGCAGCAACTTCCCCAACACCTGATGCCCCACTCCGACGCCCTTGACGTCGGGGTTCACGGCGAGAGTGCGCACTTCCGCGAGGTCTTCCCACATCACGTGCAGTGCACCGCAGGCGACGACCTCGGCGTTGTCGTCGCGTTCCGCCACCCAGAACTCCTGGATGGACTCGTAAAGGGCGACCGTCGCTTTGTCGAGCAGGATCCCCTGACGGGCGTAGGAGTCCAGGAGGTTGCGTACGACCGGCACATCGGCTGTGCGCGCCCGGCGTACGGAGACTGCTTTAGCGCTGAGTTCAGGGGGTTCTGCTGGCATGACCGGACGCTATCGCTCTGCTTCGGGCTCCGCCTCGCCGGGGTTCTGCGGGGCTTGAGTGGCGGGGCCTTGAGAGATCGGTGCTTCTGAGATCGGTGCTTCGGAGATCGGTGCTTCGGAGATCGGTGCTTCGGAGATCGAGGGCTGCGAGATCGGGCCCAGGATCCGCATCGCGTCACTCAGCGCTTCGCGCTGTTGTGCCGACATCATCCCGAAGAACGCGACGAGAGCGGCCGCGGGGTTGTCGCTCTGCGACCACGCTTCGTTCATCAGTGCGGCGGCGTAGGCGGCCCGAGTGGAGACCGCCTCATATCGATAGGCACGGCCTTCCGCTTCACGGCGCACCCAGCCCTTCTGATGAAGATTGTCCAAAACGGTCATGACGGTGGTGTACGCGATGGACCGTTCCTGCTGAAGGTCTTCCAGGACTTCTCGAACGGTCACGGGGCGGTTCCACTTCCACACCCGTGTCATGACTGAGTCTTCGAGTTCTCCCAAGGGGCGAGGCACACGAGAACAATAGTGGGAGATGTCACTAATGACGTGACGGACGTGGCGGAGGCGCCATTTCCCCAACAAAAAGGGCGTACGACTCGGAATGTGAGCGAGTCGTACGCCAAGAGTGCGCGAGTGGTGACCTCAGGTCACCGGAGATCGGAGACGTCAGGCCTTGGGGGTCTGCCGGGCGCCCTCGGCGCTGGAGATCACGGCGTCGACGGCCGCGTCCTCCTTGGCCTTGTTGGCGCCGCCCTGGGTCTTCACGATCGTCACGATGAGACCGCCGAAGAACACGGCCATCACTACGGGGGGCAGGAGCGCGGAGACGTATTCCATGCCCCCAGAGTAGCTAGCCCGCGGCGAGCTGGTGCGGCGGGTCCGTCGGGCGGCGCTTGGGAGGGAAGACCTCGGCCGGGGTCGGCACGGGGCGTGGCGGCTCCGGGGCGGCCGGTTTCGCCGGCGGGGAGCTCGGCGTCTTGGGCTTGGGCGCCGCCCGGTCACCGGCCTCGCTCCGGCCGCCGGGGAGGGCGAGCAGGCGCGTGCGCGAGGCGGGGACGAGGGGGCGGGGCGCCGGGACGCCCGCATGGGACCGGCCGGCGAGACGGGCGCGTACGGCCTGTTCGGCGACGGTCCGGCAGCGGTCGAGGAGGGCGGCGGCCACCGGGTTGCCGCGCAGGGCGCGCAGCGCGGCGAGATCGTCGGCGCCGGGCTGGTAGCCGGTGGAGAGGACGTCCTCGAGGAGTGCGAGGTAGCCGGTGGCGGTGCCGGGCAGGGCCGTCCGGTAGCGGGCGAGGTCGGCCAGCAGGAAGGCGCGGAGCCTGGCACCCTCGCTCACCGCCTCGTCCACGGCGTCGGCTAGGCGTAGGCAGTCCTTGACGTCCTCGTCGGAGACGGGGCTGGGATGCAGGGCGAGGGCCAGAGCGCGGCGGAGCACACGCAGTTCCTCCGCACCGAAGGCCATGCCGCCGCGAGATCCGTATGGCGTGGGCATGGCCTGACAATACGTGCAAAGTGGACAAAATCCGCTTAACGCCAATATGTGGCGTGGCTCTGCCCGCTCGCGTGTCTAGTCCGAGCGGCGGCGGATCATCGCGAAGGCGACCGCGCCGACCCCGAGGGCGCCGGCCGCGGCGGCGGCTATCCAGGGCAGGACGTTCGCGCCGGTGTCGGCCATCTTGCCGTCAGGGACTTCGCGGGTGTCCGGTGACGTGGTGGAGGTGGGGGTCACCCCCGAAGGCGCGGTGCTGGAGGTCGTGGAGGGTGAGGCCGTCGGCGCCGAGACGCTCACCGCGTACGCGGGGCGCCCCTCGTCGAACCCGGTGGCCGTGTGCGCCGCCGCGGCGGGACCGGCGAGGCCGGCCAGCACCCCGGCCGCCACTGCCGCGGCCAGTCTTCCCCTACGCCCCATTTGCTCCACGCCCGCTCGAACCTGCTCAAGTCCCGTCCCTGCGCAGACTCTTGTATGGGGCGCAGGGTTGTGTGCGCAAGCCCCGCTTATGAGCCGCCGGTTATGAGCCGACGGCTCCGGCGGGGCTCAACGGCGGGACGTCAACTCCGGGACACGTTCCGCTCGTAGACCAGGCGGAGGCCGATGAGGGTCAGCCACGGCTCGTGCTCGTCGATGACCGTGGCCTCGCCGAGCACCATGGGCGCGAGGCCGCCGGTCGCGATGACCGTCACGTCGTCCGGGTCGCCGCCCGGACCCGCCAGTTCGCGGGCCATGCGCTGCACGACGCCGTCGACCTGGCCCGCGAAGCCGTACAGGATGCCCGACTGCATGGCCTCCACGGTGTTCTTGCCGATGACGCTGCGCGGCCTGGCCAGCTCGATCTTGCGGAGCTGGGCGCCCCGTACGCCGAGGGCCTCCACGGAGATCTCGATGCCGGGGGCGATGACGCCTCCGGTGTACTCCCCGCGCGCGGAGACCGCGTCGAACGTCGTCGCCGTGCCGAAGTCGACGACGATGGCGGGGCCTCCGTAGAGCTCGACCGCCGCGACCGCGTTGATGATGCGGTCGGCGCCGACCTCCTTGGGGTTGTCCATCAGGATCGGCACGCCGGTCTTGATGCCGGGCTCCACCAGGACGGCGGGCACGTCTCCGTAGTACCGCCTGGTGACCTCGCGCAGCTCGTGCAGGACGGAGGGGACGGTCGAACAGATGGCGATGCCGTCGATGCCGTCGCCCAGCTCGTCGCCGAGCAGCGGGTGCATGCCCATCAGGCCGTTGAGCAGGACGGCGAGTTCGTCGGCGGTGCGGCGGGCCTCGGTGGAGATGCGCCAGTGCTCGACGATCTCCTCGCCGTCGAAGAGGCCGAGGACGGTGTGCGTGTTTCCGACGTCGATGGTCAGCAGCATGTCGTCGTCACTCCGCCGCGCGCAGGTCGAGGCCGATGTCCAGGATCGGCGAGGAGTGGGTGAGGGCGCCCACCGCGAGGAAGTCGACGCCGGTCTGCGCGTACGCCCTGGCGTTCTCCAGGGTGAGGCGGCCGGAGGACTCCAGGATCGCCCGGCCGTCGACGAGGGCCACGGCCTCCGCGGTCTCGCCCGGCGTGAAGTTGTCCAGGAGGATCAGGTCGGCGCCCGCGTCGACGACCTCGCGCAGCTGGTGCAGGGTGTCGACCTCGACCTCGACGGCCACGTCGGGGAAGGCCTCGCGGACGGCCTTGAAGGCCTGCTCCACGCCTCCGGCGGCCACCACGTGGTTGTCCTTCACCAGGGCCGCGTCGGAGAGCGACATGCGGTGGTTCACGCCGCCGCCCATCCGCACCGCGTACTTCTCCAGGGCGCGCAGACCCGCCGTCGTCTTGCGGGTGTCGCGGACCTTGGCCTTGGTGCCGTCCAGTGCGTCGGCCCACGCGCGCGTGGCCGTCGCCACGCCGGAGAGGCGGCACAGGAGGTTGAGCGCGCTGCGCTCGGCGGTGAGCAGGTCGCGGGTGCGGGTGGTGACGCTGAGCAGCTTGTCGCCCGCCTCCACCCGGTCGCCGTCCTCGACGTGCCGCTCCACCTCGAAGGTGTCCGTGCAGACGATGGAGATGACGGCTTCGGCGATGCGCAGGCCCGCCGCGGTGCCGGCCTCGCGCGCGGTGAAGTCTCCGGTGGCCACGGCCTCTTCGGGGATCGTGGCGACCGAGGTGACGTCCACGCCGCCCGCCAGGTCCTCCTCGATCGCCATGTGCGCGATGTCCTCGACCTGCACGGGGTCGAGCCCCGCCTCGGTCAGGAGCTGCGCGAGAGCGGGGTCGAGGCCGCACTCCATGGGGTCGTACGCGTCGTCTCCGCCGCAGCCGCAGGCATCGCCGCAGCCGCCGGTGGGGGCGAGAGGGAGGTCGTCGGGGGTGCTCACGGTCACTTCTCCTGAAGGCTGGTCGTCGGGGGGAAGTCTGCGGTCTCGGTCGCGCGCAGGGCCAGGGTCCGGTCCGCGTTGAGGCGTACGACGATGTGGCGCCGCCAGGCCTCGTCGTCGCGGTCGGGGCGGTCCTCGCGCCAGTGGCAGCCGCGGGTCTCCTCGCGGCGCTGCGCGGCGGCCACCAGGACGCGGGCGACGCACAGGAGGTTGGTGGTCTCCCAGGTGTCGACGCCCGGCTCGGCGGTCTTGCCGTCCTCGGCGAGCGCGCCCGCGGCCTCGGCGTGGATGCGGGCGAGCCGGGCCGCGGCCCCGGAGAGGGAGTCGGCGGACCTGAGCACTCCGGCGCCCTCGGTCATCACGCGCTGGATGGCGAAGCGGGCCTCGGGGGGCAGCAGGGGGTGCGCGGGGGTGTCGGGGTGGGAGACGGGTGCGGGCACGCGCGCGTGGAGCGTCCTGCCCGCGTGCGCCGACTCCGCGTGCGCCGACACCGCGTGCGACGACGCGATGTCGTCGGCGATGCGCTCGGCGTAGACCAGGCCTTCCAGAAGGGAGTTGGAGGCCAGGCGGTTCGCTCCGTGCACGCCCGTGCAGGCGACCTCTCCGCAGGCGTACAGACCCGGGACCGTGGTGCGGCCGTGCGGGTCGGTGCGGACGCCGCCGGAGGCGTAGTGCGCGGCCGGCGCGACGGGGATGGGCTCGGTCACCGGGTCGATGCCGTGGGCGCGGCAGGCGGCGAGGATCGTCGGGAAGCGGTTCTCCCACATCTCGGCGCCGAAGTGCCGGGCGTCCAGGAACATGTGCTCGGTGCCCAGTTCCTGCATGCGGCGCGTGATGCCCTTGGCGACGATGTCCCGGGGCGCGAGCTCCGCGAGCTCGTGCTGGCCGACCATGAAGCGCACCCCGTCCGCGTCCACGAGGTGGGCTCCCTCGCCGCGCACCGCCTCGGAGACCAGCGGCTGCTGGCCCTCCGCGTCGGCGCCCAGGAAGAGCACGGTGGGGTGGAACTGCACGAACTCCAGGTCGCTGACCTCGGCGCCCGCGCGCAGGGCGAGCGCGACGCCGTCGCCCGTCGACACGGAGGGGTTCGTGGTCGCGGAGAAGACCTGGCCCATGCCGCCGGTGGCGAGGACGACCGCGGGGGCGTGCACCGCGCCCACGCCGTCGTGCTGGCCCTCCCCCATGACGTGCAGGGAGACACCGGCGGTGCGGCCGTCGGCATCGGTGAGCAGGTCCAGTACGAGGGCGTTCTCGACGGTCGGTATGTCCTGCGCGCGCACCGCTTCGACCAGGGCGCGGGAGATCTCCGCGCCGGTCGCGTCGCCGCCCGCGTGGGCGATGCGGCGGCGGTGGTGGCCGCCCTCGCGGGTCAGCTCGATGGCGCCTTCGGGTCCTGTGTCGAAGTGGGCGCCGGTCTCGATGAGGCGGCGCACCGCGTCGGGGCCCTCGGTGACCAGGGTGCGCACGGCCTCCTCGTCGCACAGGCCCGCGCCCGCCACGAGGGTGTCGTCCAGGTGCTGTTCGGGGGTGTCGCCCTCGCCGAGTGCCGCGGCGATGCCGCCCTGGGCCCAGCGCGTGGAGCCGTCGTCCAGGCGTGCCTTGGTGACCACGACGGTCTTCAGGCCCGCCGCCGAGCAGCGCAGGGCCGTGGTGAGACCGGCCACTCCGGAGCCGACGACGACGATGTCGGCTTCCAGGGACCAGCCGGGCGCGGGGGCGTGCAGCCGTATTCCGGTGGCGCTCATGGGGTGGCTCCGAACGTGAGCGGGATGTTGTCGATCAGCCGGGTCGCGCCGACCTTCGCCGCGACGGCGAGGACCGCCTCACCGGTGTGGCCCGGCCGGACGTCCGTGAAGTCGGCGGGGTCGACCAGCGCCAGATAGTCCAGTTCGAGCGGGGGCCTGCTGCGGGCCGCCTGGTCGAGGACGTGGCGGGCGGCGGCGCGGACGGCCGCGGGACCGCCGGGCACGGACGGCGTGACGGACTGGGCGAGCGCGTGGGTGTCGGCCGCGGCGCGGGACTCCCCCAGGGCGTTCAGGGCGTCGGCGCGCGCGTGCGTGACGGGGGCGAGCGCCGCCCGCGCGTGGAGGGCCTCCTGCGCGGCGTGCCGGTCGCGGCCCGCGAAGAGGGCCTGGGAGAGCGCGAGCGCGGTGCGCCGCTCGGCCGGGGAGAGGTAGCGGTTGCGGCTGGACAGGGCCAGGCCGTCGTCCTCGCGCACGGTGGGTACGCCGACGATCTCGACCCCGAAGTTCAGGTCCCGCACCATGCGTTGGATGAGGGCGAGCTGCTGGGCGTCCTTCTGGCCGTACAGCGCGACGTCGGGCCGGGTGAGGTGCAGCAGCTTGGCGACGACCGTGAGCATGCCGTCGAAGTGTCCGGGGCGGGTGGCCCCTTCGAGGAGGGTGCCCATGGGTCCTGCGCTGATCCGGACCTGCGGTTCGCCGCCGGGGTAGACCTCGTCCACGGAGGGGGCGAACACGAAGTCCGCGCCTTCCTGTTCGGCGATCTTGACGTCGGCGTCCAGGGTGCGGGGGTAGCGGTCGAGGTCTTCGTTCGCCCCGAACTGGAGGGGGTTCACGAAGACCGTGACGACGACTTCGCCCTCGTCGCCCGCGATGCGGCGCGCGGTGCGGATCAGGGTGGCGTGGCCCTCGTGCAGGGCGCCCATGGTCATGACGACGACGCGGCGCCCGGTACGCGTACGCGCGCGCAGCGGCTCGGCGGTGTGCACCAGGCGGGTCATCGGGCTCCTCCCTCGGCGTCGCCGGTCCCGGTCCCGCCCCCGCCGTTGGCCAGGACCCCCAGGAGGTCCTCGGCGAGCTCGGGCTTGAGCAGTCCGTGGGCGAGGGCGCGGTCGGCGGTCGCGCGGGCCATCGCGAGATAGCCGGCGACGGTCTGCGGGGCGTGCTTGCGCAGCTCGGCGACGTGCGCGGCGACGGTGCCCGCGTCCCCGCGCGCGACGGGCCCGGTGAGGGCGGCGTCGCCGGACCGCAGGGCGTTGTCCAGGGCGGCGCCGAGCAGCGGGCCGAGCATCCGGTCGGGGGCGGAGACGCCCGCTTCCTTGAGCAGGTCCATGGACTCGGCGACCAGCGTGACCAGGTGGTTCGCGCCGAGCGCGAGCGCCGCGTGGTAGAGCGGCCTGGCCTCCTCGGCGATCCACTCGGGCTCGCCGCCCATCTCGATGACCAGGGCCTCGGCGGCGAGGCGCAGCTCCTCGGGGGCGGTCACACCGAAGGAGCAGCCCGCAAGGCGCTGCACGTCCACGGGGGTGCCGGTGAACGTCATGGCGGGGTGCAGCGCGAGCGGCAGGGCGCCGGCGCGCAGCGCGGGTTCGAGGACCTGCGTGCCGTACCGCCCGGACGTGTGCACCAGGAGCTGGCCGGGGCGGACGGCCCCGGTCTCGGCGAGGCCCTCGACCAGACCCACGAGGGCGTCGTCCGGAACGGTCAGGAGGACCAGGTCGGCGCGCTCCAGGACCTGGGCGGGCGGGACGAGGGGGACGTCGGGCAGCAGGGCGGCCGCGCGTCGTACGGACGCGTCGGAGACACCGGACGCGGCGACCGGGCGGTGCCCGGCGAGCTGGAGTGCCGCGGCGAGCGCGGGACCCACACGGCCCGCTCCCACGACGCCCACCGTGAGCCTCGCGGGGCGGTCCCGCGGGTCTGGCTGATGAGGTGCGTTCACGCGATGACGCCTTCCCGTTCCAGTCCGCTCGGGGTACCGGACGATTTCTCGTCATGCTAACGCGATTGGTCGCTGCCGCGTCCTCGGCTGTCCACAGGCTGTGGGTATTGGTATGACCGGCGGCCGAGGGCACGCCATGCTCGGGGGATGACTGCACACGACGGAGAATCCGAGGTGAGCGAGCAGGACCTGCTCGCCGCCCGCCGCCGGTCCGCCGCCCTCGGCGCCACCCGCACCCTGCACCGCTGGTCCGCGCACCTCCCGCTCGCGGCGCGGCTCTCCGCGCTCGCGGACGCGGCGCCGGAGGTCGTGGGCCCGGACGAGCCCATCGACATCTACGGCAACGCGGTCGTCGCGCGCCTGGAGGACGAGGTCGCACGGCTGCTCGGCAAGGAGTCGGCCGCCTTCTTCCCGACCGGCACGATGGCCCAGCAGGTCGCCCTGCGCTGCTGGGCGGGCCGCACGGGCAACGCGACGGTCGCCCTGCATCCCAGGGCGCACCCCGAGGTCCACGAAGGGGGCGCCCTCTCCGCGGTGAGCGGGCTGCGCACGGTGCATCCGACGAGGGAGCCGCGGCTGCCCACGGCCGACGAGGTGCGGGACTTCGAGGAACCCTTCGGGACGCTGATGCTCGAACTGCCGCTCCGGGACGCCGGTTTCGCGCTGCCGTCCTGGGAGGAGCTCGAAGAGGTCGTGGAAACGGCCAGGGAACGTGACGCCGTCGTGCACTTCGACGGTGCGCGCCTGTGGGAGTGCACACCGCACTTCGGCCGCCCCCTGGCGGAGATCGCCGCTCTCGCGGACACCGTGTACGTGTCGTTCTACAAGTCCCTTGACGCTCTGAGCGGCGCGGTTCTCGCGGGCCCGCGCACCCTGGTCGACGAGGCGCGGACCTGGCGCCACCGCTACGGGGGCCAGGTCTTCCAGCAGTTCCCGGCCGCCGTCGCCGCCCTGCTCGGCCTGAAGAACACCCTCCCCCGGCTGCCGGACTACGTCGCCCACGCGCGCGTGGTCGCCGACGCGCTGCGCGAGGGGTTCGCGGCCGCCGGGGTGCCCTGGTCGCGCGTGCACCCCGAGCGGCCGCACACCCATCAGTTCCAGGTCTGGCTGCCGTACGACGCCGAGGTCCTCACCGAGGCGGCGCTCTCGCAGGCCGAGGAGACCAAGACCCAGCTGTTCGGCCGCTGGTTCCCGGACGGGCCGCCCGGCCTCTCGGTCACGGAGGTCACCGTGACCGAGGCGGGCCTGGAGTGGACGTCCGACGACGTCAATGATGCGGTCGCGGAGTTCGTGCGACGGATCCCCGGATGAGCCGGGCCACGGCTGCCCGGACCCTCCCGCGGGCGGGGCGCTCCTCGACGACGGCACGGAAGCGGCCGTAGTCGCGTATCTCGCGCAGGACCTGCCAGTCCTGCCGGCCGGGGGCGGGCGGGGTGCGTTCGTCGTGCTGGGCGGCGCGGTAGCTGTCGAGCAGGTACTGCTGGGTGATGCTCATGACGGGTTCGCCTCTCAGGACAAATGTTACTTATCGGGCCCCCTTGGGTCGACGGGAAGAAGCGTCGGCGCAAGGGGGTGCTGTCCGGGTCCGGTGGTGTCGTCGCCCGGCCCTGTCACCACAGACTGCTCCCGCCGTCACGCCGCCGTCGCGCCGATTGACGCCGGGCGTCAATCGGCGGCCGGGATGTCGGTGGCGCGGTGCACGATGGGTCCATGAGCGTGCACATCGAGATCGCGGGCCTGCCGCAGGAGCGGATCTTCTTCGACCCTTCGCCCCTGGCGGAGCTGGGCGTCGCCCTGCACGCGCTGGCCGAGCCCGGCCACCATCCGGGGCTGCACGGCTGGGCCACAGCGACGACCGCCTGCCTCAAGCCGGACCTCGCCGACCGGCTGTGCGAGGCCGACTTCCTGTGGCGGAACACGTTCTCGGACGTCTTCATGCCGTTCGCCGGGCTCGTCGACGGCGACGGCAGGCCGGGCGCCACCCTCACCGACGAACTGGACCTGCTCGACCGCCTGGACGACGAGCGATTCGTCATGGCGGCTTTGGAGTTCACCTGCGGCACGACCTACAACGAAGGCGGCCCCTCGCCGCTCACCGACCCGGCCCGGGGAGCGCGCGCCCTGGAGCTCGCCGCCACCCGCGGCACGCGCCAACTGGACTTCGCGCGGCGCCTGCTGAGCGACCCGCACACCGTCCGGGCCTGGCTGCGCCGCCTCCTGGAGGACTGTGACGAGGCGTTCTTCGCGGACACCTGGCGGCGAGTGCGCGTCCAACTGGCCGCCGACGCACGGCACAAGACCGAGATACTGCGCCACAAGGGCCTCGCCGAAGTCCTGACCTCAGTCTCGGCGGCCCTCTCCGTGGACGCGGACAGCCGGCGCATCACCGCGGACAAGCTCGTGCCGGGCCAGACGACCGCCCTTGACCACTCCCTGGGCGCGGGGCTCACGTTCGTGCCGTCGCACTTCGCCTGGCCGCACCTGATGGTCCTGCACGCGCCCGGCTGGCGCCCGGTGATCCACTACCCGGTGTCCGCGCCGGACCTGGCCAGGCCCACCTCGGTGGAGACCCTGGAGAAGCGGCTCACGGCCCTCGCGCACCCCGTGCGCCTGCGGTTGTGCCGGGACATGGCCCGCGCGCCCTTCACCACCGGGGAGCTGGCCCACGCGGTCGGCCTGACGGCCCCCGAGGTCTCCCGGCACCTCACCCTGCTCAAGAAGGCGGGCCTGGTCACCACAACTCGGCGCGGGCGGTACGTGATGCACCAGCTGGACGTCTCCGTGGTGGCCCGCCTTGGCAGCGACTTCCTGGAGGGCATCCTGCGCTGACCCCGCGGGACGCGGCAGCCGTCAGGCCCCGCCGCCGCCCGCCCGCACCAGACCCGTCTCGTACGCCAGGACGACCACCTGCACCCGGTCCCGCAGACCGAGCTTCGTGAGGATGCGGCCCACATGGGTCTTCACTGTGGCCTCCGACAGGACGAGCCGCGCCGCGATCTCCCCGTTCGACAGCCCCTGGGCGACCAGGATCATGACCTCGCGCTCGCGGTCGGTGAGCCGCTCCAGCTCCTTGTGCTGGGGCTGCCCGCCTGCGTTCGGCAGCATCGGCGCGAAACGGTCCAGGAGGCGCCGCGTCGTGGACGGCGCGACCACCGCGTCACCGCTGTGCACGGAGCGGATCGCGGCGAGCAGCTCACCCGGGGGCACGTCCTTCAGCATGAAGCCGGAGGCGCCCGCCTTCAGCCCCGAGAAGGCGTACTCGTCGAGGTCGAACGTCGTCAGGATCAGGACCTTGGGCGGGTTCGCGTCCTGGCAGATGCGCCGGGTCGTCTCCACGCCGTCCAGTTTCGGCATGCGTACGTCCATGAGCACCACGTCGACCTCGGTCGTCCGCAGCGCCTGCAGCGCCTCGACCCCGTCGCCCGCCTCCGCCACGACCTCCATGTCCGGCTGTGCGGCGAGCACCATCCGGAACCCCGTGCGCAGCAGCGCCTGGTCGTCGACGAGCATGACGCGGATCGACATCAAAGGCCCTTTCGTTTCGGTGACGTGTTCGTTTCGGTGACAGGTGTCAGTTTGCGGGCTTGAGCGGGAGAAGCGCACTGATGCGGAAGCCGCCGCCCGGCCGCGGTCCCGCGTCCAGCGTGCCGCCGACCATGCCGACGCGCTCCCGCATGCCGATCAGGCCGTGCCCGCTGCCGTCCGCGCCGCCGTCCTCGTACAGCTCGTGCGGCGCGCCCTTGCCGTCGTCCTCGACGAGCAGCCCGAGGCCGTCGTCGAAGTAGACGAGGCGCACGCTCGCGCCGGTGTTCTCGCCGCCGTGCTTGCGGGTGTTGGTGAGCGCCTCCTGCACGATGCGGTACGCCGTGAGCTCGACGCCGCTGGGCAGCGGGCGCGGGGTTCCCTCGACCTTGAAGTCGACCGGGAGGCCTGCCGTGCGCACCTGCTCGATGAGCTCGTCGAGCTGCTCGACGTCGGGCTGCGGGACGTACTCACCGCTCTCCTGGTGCTCGCCGGTGCGCAGCACGCCCAGCAGCCTGCGCATCTCGGCCAGGGCCTGCCGTCCGGTGCCGGAGATGGTCTCCAGGGCCTGCTTGGCCTGCTCGGGGGCCGCGTCCAGGACGTACGCCGCGCCGTCGGCCTGGACGACCATCACCGAGACGTTGTGCGCGACGACGTCGTGCAGCTCGCGTGCGATGCGGGCCCGCTCGGCGGCCACCGCGACCTTGGACTGCGCCGCCCGCTCCTTCTCCAGGCGGTCGGCGCGCTCCTCCAGCTGCGCGAAGTACGCGCGGCGGGTGCGGATGGAGTCGCCGAGCACCCAGGCAAGGGCGAACGGCACCATCTGGAAGATCGTGAAGAAGATGCTGCCGAAGGTGCTTATGCTCTCCTCCGGCCAGCGCAGCGACGACATCGGAGCCGCGCACAGACCGCCGATGAGGGCGAACCGCGAGGCCCACTTCGCGCCGTCGGCCGACGCGGTGTAGATGATCACCAGCATCGCGAAGTCGGCCGGCATCGTCTTCACGTCGAAGATCAGCTGGGCGACGCCGAGCACGACGGCGAGGACGAGCATCTTCTCGACGTACTTGCGGCGCAGCGCCACCACGACGGACATGCCGAGGACGATGACGGCGGCCGCGACCTTCGGGTCCCGGCCTTCCCCCTCGGCCATGGAGACCAGACCGATGCCGGACATCCCGAGCAGGACGAGGGCCCAGAAGCCATCGACCCCGGTCGGGTGTCTGCGGAGGAAGTCATAGACGCGCTGCACGTAACCCAGCGTAGGCAGCGGGACGGCCCTCCGGGGTCAACCGGAGGTCCGATCCGTACCGCTCGCGTGTACTCCCCAAGGTGGAGGCCCGCTTAGCCTTCTCGCGTGACGAACGAGGTCCGAGGTGAGCGGAAAGACGCGCGGCGTGGCTGGCGGGAGGCCATGGAGGCCGCTCTGTACGGGCCCGGCGGCTTCTATCTGCGCCCCGAGGGGCCCGCGGGACACTTCCGGACGTCGGTGCACGCCTCGGCCCATTTCGCGGGCGCGGTGGCCCGGCTGCTGTGCCGGGTGGACGAGGCTCTCGACCACCCGGACGAGTTGGCGTTCGTCGATCTTGGCGCGGGGCGCGGCGAGTTGACCGCGGGCGTCCTCGACGCCCTGCCCGCCGACGTGGCGCCACGCGTGCGTGCCTGCGCGGTCGAGCGGGCCGCGCGCCCGGCGGGACTCGACCCGCGCGTCGAGTGGAGTGAGCTGCCGCCCAGCGGCGCCCATGGCCTGCTCTTCGCCAACGAATGGCTCGACAACGTCCCCCTGGACGTCGTCGAGGTGGACCCCGAGGGCCTGGCCCGGCACGTGCTCGTCGGCGACGACGGCAGCGAGTCCTTCGGCGACACGGTGGAGGGCGCGGACGCCTCCTGGCTCGCGCGCTGGTGGCCGCTCGCCCCGGAGCCCGGCCTGCGCGCGGAGATCGGCCGCCCCCGGGACGAGGCGTGGGCGGCGGCCGCGGCGACGCTGACGCGCGGTCTCGCGGTCGCCGTGGACTACGCGCACGACCGCGCCGCACGGCCGCCCTTCGGGACGCTGACCGGCTTCCGAGGGGGCCGCGAGGTGGCTCCCGTGCCCGACGGCACGTGCGACATCACCGCCCATGTGGCACTGGACGCGTGCGCGCTGCCCGGAGCCCGTCTGCTCACCCAGCGGGCGGCCCTGCGGGCGCTCGGCGTGCGCGGTGGCCGCCCGCCGCTCTCCCTGGCCTCCAGTGACCCGGCCGCGTACGTACGCGGCCTCACGCACGCGGGGGAGGCGGCCGAACTGACCGCTCAGGGCGGACTCGGCGACTTCGGGTGGCTGATCCAGCCGGTGGGGATCGACGAGGCGCCCGGCGGGCCGCTACTTGTCGATGTCGCCGACCACGAAGAACAGTGACCCCAGGATCGCCACCATGTCGGCGACCAGCTGCCCCGGCAGCAGCTCGGCGAGCGCCTGGATGTTGTTGTACGACGCCGAGCGGAGCTTCAGGCGGTACGGGGTCTTCTCGCCCTTGGAGACCAAGTAGTAGCCGTTGATGCCCAGGGGGTTCTCGGTCCACGCGTACGTGTGGCCCTCGGGGGCCTTGAGCACCTTGGGGAGGCGCTGGTTGACCGGCCCCGGCGGCAGCTCGGCGAGCCGCTCCAGGCAGGCGTCGGCGAGGTCGAGGGCGTTGTGGGTCTGCTCAAGGAGGCACTCGAAGCGGGCCAGGCAGTCGCCCTCCTGACGCGTGACGACCTTCAGGGTGTCCTGGAGCTCCCCGTACGCGAGGTAGGGCTCGTCGCGGCGCAGGTCGAAGTCGACTCCGGAGGCGCGGGCGATGGGACCGCTCACTCCGTAGGCGTGCACCGCCTGCGGGGAGAGCACGCCGACGCCGCGCGTACGTCCCCGGAAGATCTCGTTGCCGAGCACCAGCTTGTCGTACACGTCCATGCGGGAGCGGACCGATGCGACAGCTGCACGCGCGCGTGCGGCCCATCCGGCGGGCAGGTCCTCCTTGAGGCCGCCGACCCGGTTGAACATGTAGTGCATGCGGCCGCCGGAGATCTCCTCCATCACGTTCTGCAGCTCCTCGCGCTCCCGGAACGCGTGGAACACCGGGGTGATCCCGCCCAGTTCGAGGGGATAGGAGCCGAGGAACATCAGGTGGTTGAGGACGCGGTTCAGCTCGGCGAGCAGCGTGCGCATCCAGACGGCGCGCTCGGGCACCTCCATGCCGAGCATCCGCTCCACGGCGAGGACGACCCCGAGCTCGTTCGAGAACGCGGACAGCCAGTCGTGCCGGTTGGCGAGCACCACGATCTGCCGGTAGTCACGCGCTTCGAAGAGCTTCTCCGCACCGCGGTGCATGTAGCCGATGACCGGCTCGGCCTGCTGGATGCGCTCACCGTCGAGGACGAGGCGCAGCCGCAGCACGCCGTGCGTGGACGGGTGCTGCGGGCCGATGTTGAGCACCATGTCGGTGCTCTCCGCGGCGCCGCCGATGCCGAGCGTGGTCTCCGTCGTGGGGCTCATGCGCGCATTCTCTCGTACGCGCGCTCCTACGCGACTGTCACGTCGGCTACGTACGCTTGAGGCATGGAAACGGGGACGGCGGGACCGGCACGGCCGGCGCAGCCGGGAGAGTCAGACGCGGAGCCGGTGTGGACCGGGCTGCCGCGGGGGGTCCTGCGGATGCGGCGACTGCTCCTCGTGGTGTGGCTCGTGCCGCTCGCGGCGGCCGTCGGGGTGCTCCTGTGGATGGTCGCCGGGCCGTCGTGGGCGGCGTTCGCGACCGTCCCGCTGGCCTTCGTCGCGTGGGGCTGGCCGATGCTGGGGCGCAACTGGCGCTCGTGGCGGTACGCGGAGCGGGTGGACGACCTCCTGATCAGCCGGGGCGTGCTCTGGCGCGAGGAGACCGTCGTCCCGTACGGCCGGATGCAGCTCGTCGAGGTGACTTCGGGGCCCGTGGAACGCTACTTCGGCCTGGCCGGGGTCCAACTGCACACGGCGGCCGCCGCCACGGACGCCCGCATCCCCGGCCTCGTCCCCGAGGAGGCGGAGCGGCTGCGCGACCGGCTCACCGAACTGGGCGAAGCCCGCTCGGCGGGGCTGTGAGCGGCGTACGGGAGGTGGCGGGGGAGGAACAGGCCCCTGGCGTCGAAGTCGTGCGAGAGCGGCGTCTGCACCCCGTCACGCCCCTGCGCAGGGCCTGGGCCCCGGTCGCGGTCCTCGTGGGTTTCGCGGTGCACGACCCGGGCGGCACACAGCGCCGGGTCTCCGAGCTCCCGGTGACCGGGCTGCTCGCCGGCGTCGCCGCCGTCCTCCTGGGCGGCGCCTTCTACGGCTTCATGAGCTGGTGGTTCACGCACTTCGCCGTCACCGACACCGAACTGCGCATCCGT
Organism: Streptomyces sp. NPDC051214; assembly: GCF_040682375.1. Taxonomy (NCBI): domain Bacteria; kingdom Bacillati; phylum Actinomycetota; class Actinomycetes; order Kitasatosporales; family Streptomycetaceae; genus Streptomyces; species Streptomyces sp. NPDC051214. The sequence goes on along the minus strand of NZ_JBFBAT010000015.1, from coordinate 172,925 downwards.
ACCGGCCTGATCTTCCGGCGCACCGCGCACATCCGGCTCGACCGGCTCCAGGCGGTGGACGTGACGCAGCCGCTCGCGGCCCGTATCGCGGGCGTCGCCAAGCTCAAGCTGGACGTCGTCGGGACGGAGAAGAAGGACGAACTGGCCTTTCTGGGGCAGGAGGAGGCCTCCTTCCTGCGGGCCGAACTCCTCGCGCGCGCGGCCGGTTTCGCTCCCGAGACGGCGCACGAGGTCGGCGAGGCGCCGGTCGACAACCTGGTGCACGTACCGCCGCGCATGCTCGCCATCGCCCTGCTCCTGACCGGCACGACGTGGGCCATGCTCGTCGCCGCGCTCATCGTGCCGCCCTTCCTGTGGTTCGTCACCCACAACCTGTGGACGGTGCTCGCGACGGGACTGCCCATGCTGGGCGGCGCGTTCGCCGGCAGCGTGGGGCGCTTCATCGGGGAGTACGACTGGAAGGTGGGCGAGTCCCCCGACGGTCTGCGCATCGACCACGGGCTGCTCGACAAGGCGCACGAGACGGTGCCCCCGGGCCGCGTGCAGACGGTGCGCGTCGTGGAGCCGTGGCTGTGGCGGCGGCGCGGCTGGGTGCGGGTGGAGCTGGATGTCGCGGGCTCGTCCAACGGCGTCCTGGTCCCGGTCGCGCCGCGGGAGGTCGCGGAGGCCGTGATCGCGCGCATCCTGCCGGGGGTGCGGGTGCCGGACGCCGCCGAGCTCGTCCGCCCGCCCGCGCGGGCCGCGTGGTGCCTTCCGGTGTGGTGGAAGGGGTACGGCCTGACGGTGACGGACACGGTTTTCGCGGCGCGGCACGGTCTGCTGCGCCGCCGCCTGTCCCTGGTCCCGCACGCGAAGGTGCAGAGCGTGCGGCTCACACAGGGGCCCTGGGAGCGCTTCAAGGAAGTGGCGGACGTGCACGTCGACACGGGCGCCGGCAAGACGGTGACGGCGCGGTTGCGGCCCACGGAGGAGGCGTTCGCGCTGCTGTCCGCACAGGCGGAGAGGTCGCGCACGGGACGCAGGACGGCGCGGCCGGACCGCTGGATGGCGTAGCCGAGAACTTCCAGCCCCTCCGGCGTTTGAGGAGCGGGGTCTGGGGCGGAGCCCCAGTTTCGGGAAGGGGCGGGATGGGGGAGAGCCCCGCAGGGACTGCCTCTACGCCCGCAACGCCGTCCGCAGCTCCGCCACGTCGATCTGCTCGGTCTCGTCATGCGCCGTCAGGTCGATGACCTGGCCCACGCCCCGCGCGGCGTCGTCCTGCGGCACGTCCTTGAACTCCGCCTCGGACTCCGCCTTGTGCACGGCAAGTGCCTCCTCGCCCACGACGTCCGCGAGGTCCTCGTTCTGCACGGACTCCAGCGCACCGGCGCTCGCCTCGCTCTTCGTGCCGAAGAAGTCGAAGCCGCCCTGGACGCGCTGGCGTCGCCTCTGCGCGGGCGGCGCGACGGCCACCGCGCGCTCATGCCCGCCGTACCCCTCGGCCGCCCCGGACTTCCCCCGCGCTTCGTCCCCGTCCGCGCGCTGCCGGGAGGCATCGCCCTCGGGGGAGGGCTTCGGGGTCAGCCGGTCGAGCGCCATGTTCGCCCTGTCGTACAGCGACGGGGGCGCGATCGACCCCGGGCGCACGACGGGAGCCGGCGCATCGGCGCGGGCCGCGGGCTCCGCGCGCGTGGGGGCCGGCGGCAACGCCCGCGCCGGGGTGGACGCCTCGATGGCGAGCAGCCGCCGCCCCTCGAGGGCGCTCGCGCGCTCGGTCTCCGCCGTCGCGTACCGCCGCAGGAGCGCCGCGTGTTCGTTGCGCAGGGCGGCGAGCTCGGCCCGCTTGGACCGCAGCTTCGTCTCCAGACGGCCCCGGATCTCGCGGGACTCGTCGAGGTCGGACTCGCACTCGGCTATGCGTTCCTCGTAGCGCCACTCGTCGCTCTTGCGGGCCCGGCCCAGCTCGGCGACCTGCTTGCCGGCCGCCAGGTCCCAGCGGCGCATGACGACCGAGCCCACGACGGCAGCCGCCGCCGCGGCGGCGGCCAGGCCGCGGAGCACGACGGGTTCCGCGAACAGCCAGGCGCCACCGGCGCAGACAAGGGAGAGGCCTGCGACCGTCGAGGGAGGAAGCAGCCTGTGCAGGGGTGGGGAATGGCGGTGACGTCCACGTGGCATGGCCAGAAACTTACCGCGCGTAGGCGAACTATGGTGCCCCGCCCGCCAAAATGAGAGCGTCACAGCGCTAACTCCCCACCCTTCACGATCCTCTTCGGCCACTCAACTCCACTTTCGGCCGAGCCACTTCGAGGATGCTCCTCCTTCCCGCGCTACTTCTTGATCAATCCCTTCGACTCCAGATACTCCTTGGCGACATCGGCTTCCTTCTGCCGCTCCACATCGACCTTCCGGTCGAGTTCCGCGAGGTCTTCCGTCGTCAGGGTCTTGGTCAGCTTCCCGAGCGCGTCGGCTATCTCCTTGCCGCCCGCTTCCTTCGCGTTCACAACCGGAAGGATGTTGTCCGCGTTCTGCAGCTTCTTGTCGTCCTCAAGGGCCACAAGACCGAAGCTGTCGAGCGTCGCGTCGGTGGTCGTGGTCAGCACCACCTGGTCCGTGCCGTTCTTCACGGCCTGCTTGGACTGCGTGGTGCCGACGCCCTTGGGATCGATTCCCGCGACATCGATGCCGTACGTCTTCTTGAGTCCCGGGGCGCAGAACGGGCGCGACTCGCATTCGTCACTCGCGGCGATCTTGACCTTCTCGCCGGACTTACCGAGATCCGAAAGCGTCTTGAGCTTGTGCTCCTTGGCGTATTCCTTGCTCACCGCGAACGCGTTCTGGTCGACCGCTTCGCCGGCGGGCAGCACCTTCAGGCCCTCCGGTTCCGCGAGCTTCTTCAGCGCGGCCACCGTGGCGTCGACGTCATTCGAGGCGACCGGCTTCGCCTTCGGGCCGTTCTTGCCGAGGTTGAGGAACTCCGCGAGCGTCGCCGCGTATTCGGGGGCGACATCGATCGAGCCCTTCTTGAGCTCGGGTTCGTACACCTCGCGGTTCTGGACGGTCTTGACCTCGGCGTCGTATCCGGCGTCCTCAAGGACGCCCACATAGAGCTCGGCGAGCACTTTCTGCTCGGTGAAGCGGGCCGACCCGACCACGATCTTGCCCTTGCCGCCCGCCTTGTCCCCTTCGCCCTTGCCGTCCTTCTCCAGGCTGTCCCCGCCGCACGCGGTGAGCCCCGCGGTCAGCGCCACGACGGCCACGGCCGCCCCTGCCATCCGTCGCGCGCGACGCGTTGTGCTGTTCATGGGTGAACCACCATTTCGAAAGACCCGGTAGAACTGGAAAACGTGAGGATCTCGGGAATCACCGTGCGACCCCCGAGCGCCCTCGCATGGGACTGAACACCTTCCCCACCACGACGAGCACCACCTCCACGAAGAGCGCGAGAAGCGCCACAAGGAGCGCGCCCGCCACCACCTGGGGCGTGTTCTGCAGGTTGAACCCGGCGGTGATGATCCGGCCCAGGCCCCCCTCGCCCGCCATCGCGGCCAGCGTCGCCGTCGCGACGACCTGCACGCCCGCGGACCGCACGCCCGTCATGATCAGTGGGTACGCGAGGGGCAGTTCGACCCGCGCGAACAGCTGGCGGCCGCTCATGCCCATCCCCCGGGCCGCCTCCACCACCGCCCGGTCGACCTCACGCATCCCGATGTACGCGTTGGTCAGCAGCGGCGGCACGGCGAAGAGCACGAGCGCGATGAGCGTCGGGATGTCCCCGTGCTCGCCGAGCGGGGTGAGCGTGAGCAGCACGAGCACCGCGAGCGTCGGCACCGCGCGGCCGATGTTCGAGATGTTCACCGCGAGGGCGCCGCCCTTGCCGATGTGGCCGAGGTACAGGGCGATCGGCAGCGCGATCAGGCACGCTACGGCCAGGCAGACCCCGCTGAAGTAGAGGTGCTCGGCGAGGCGGTGCCACACCCCCTTCTCGCCCTGCCAGTTGGCACTCGTGGTCAGCCAGTCGTACGCGCCGGATATCGCGTTCATGCAGGTTCAGCCACCTTGGCCGTGCGGTCCGCCGGGGCGGGACGCTTCGTACGTATGCGGTGGACGCGGGTCCACGGGGTCAGCCACCGCTGCAGCGCGAGGAGGAGCAGGTCGGCGACGACCGCGAGGACCACGCAGAGCGCGGACGCGGTGAGCACCTGGGCCTTGAAAGTCGTGTCGAGGCCGTCGAGGATCAGCGATCCGAGGCCTCCGTAGTCGACGATCGCGCCCACCGTCGTCAGGGCCACCGTCGAGACCGTGGTGATGCGGACTCCGGCGAGCAGGGCGGGCAGCGCGAGCGGCAGTTCCACCTCCCACAGCAGCCTCAGCGGGCCGTACCCCATCCCCTTGGCCGCGTCCCTGGCCTCGTCCGGCACGGCCTGGAGCCCCGCCAGGATGTTCCGCACCAGGATCGTCAGGGAGTACAGCACGAGGCCCGTGACGACCAGCGAAGCCGAGAGGCCGAAGAAGGGCAGAAGGAGCGAGAACATCGCGAGCGACGGAACGGTGTAGAGCACGGTCGTCACGCCGAGGATCGGTCCCGCCAGGAAGCGCCAGCGCCGTGCGAGCAGCGCGAGCGGCAGCGAGACGGCGACACCGATGGCGACCGAGGCGGCGGTGATGCCCACGTGCTGCACGGTGGCGTCGATCAGCTCCTGGCTGCGGGAGCGGACGTACTCCCCGCAGATCCAGTCGTTCGTCACCAGACAGTTCTCTTCGCTCATCCCGCCCCACTCCCCCCGAGTCCCGTTTCCTGAGGCCGTCTGGCGACCCTAACGCGCAGCACCGACAATCGCCGAGACTCGTCGTACTGGCGCAACATGGGCTTTACACAACGCCCGCAACAATGGGGAATCATGATCCGGTTCGAGCACGTCACCAAGCGGTACGAGGACGGCACCACGGCCGTCGACGACCTGTCCTTCGAGGTCGCCGAGGGTGAACTGGTCACGCTCGTCGGCCCGTCGGGCTGCGGCAAGACGACGACGATGAAGATGGTGAACCGCCTCATCGAGCCGTCCGAGGGCCGGATATGCGTCGAGGGCGACGACATATCGACCATCGATCCGGTGCAACTCCGGCGCCGTATCGGCTATGTCATCCAGCAGGTCGGCCTCTTTCCGCACAAAACGGTCCTGGAGAACACGGCGACCGTCCCGCACCTGCTCGGCGTGAAGCGCGGCAAGGCCCGCGAGCGTGCCGCCGAACTTCTCGACCTGGTCGGCCTCGACCCCGCCACCTTCGGCGACCGCTACCCCGAGCAGCTCTCCGGAGGGCAGCGCCAGCGCGTCGGTGTGGCCCGCGCGCTGGCGGCCGACCCGCCCGTGCTCCTGATGGACGAGCCGTTCGGCGCGGTCGACCCCGTGGTGCGCGAGCACCTGCAGAACGAGTTCCTCCGCCTCCAGCAGGCCGTCCGCAAGACCGTCCTCTTCGTCACGCACGACATCGAGGAGGCGGTCCGTCTTGGCGACCGCATGGCCGTCTACGGAGACGGGCGCATCGAGCAGTTCGACACCCCGTCGACGATCCTGGGCGCACCGGCCAACGCGTACGTGGCGGACTTCGTCGGCGCGGACCGCGGCCTCAAGCGGCTCTCCGTGACGCCCATCGAGGAGGGCGACCTGGAGCAGCCCCCCGTCGTGCACCTGGACGACCCGCTGCCCGCGCGGCTCGACGCCCAGTGGGCGGTCGTCCTGGACGGCGAGAACAACCTGCACGGCTGGATCTCCGCCGAGCACGCGCACGGCGCCAAGGGCACCGTCAGGGATCACGCCCGCCGCATGGAGGCGTGGCTCCCGGTGGGCGCCACCCTCAAGCAGGCGTTCGCCACGATGCTCCAGCACGACGCGGGCTGGATCGCGGTCATCGACAAGGACAGCGAGGGCCGCTTCCTGGGCGTCCTCACCCCGGCCCGGCTGCACGAGGCGCTGCGCAGGTCGACGGCGGCCGACGCGCGCGCCATCGCGCGCGAGGAGGTCGAGCTGGAGTCCGTCACGGCCATCAGCAAGCCCTGAGGAGCCACTTGACCTGCCGAGTCGCTACTTGCCGTGCAGCCGCCCGCTGATCCACTCCAGGGTGGCGGGGATCTCCCGGCGCCAGGTGTTGAAGTTGTGCCCGCCGCTGTCGAGCGTGATGGACGAGACCCTGGTGGGCGCCTTCACCTTGCCGATGAACTTCTCGGTGTCCGCGAAGTTGTCCTCTCCTTGTTTGCTGGTGGTGACAAGGAGGGACGTCCTGGGCGCCGGCATGTGGTCGAGGTACCACATGAGGTCGGCACGCTCCTCCAACTCCTTGTCGCCGTGGAAGAGATCGCCCGTCGTCACGTCGATGGGCGCCTTGTAGTACGCGGAGAGGCCCGCCCCGGCGGCGTACACGTCGGGATGGTGCAGAGCGAGCTTCAGGGCGCAGTAGCCGCCCGTGGAGTCGCCGATGACGCCCCAGCTCCCCGCGGTGCGGCCCGCCCTGTAGTGCTCGGAGATGGCGCCGGGCAGATCCTTGGCGAAGAACGTCTCGGCCTGCGGCCCGCCGGGGATGTCCACGCACTCGGTGTCGCGCGGCGGCGCCACGGTGGGCCGCATCATGACGAGGATCATCGGCTTCATCTTGTCCCGCCTGACCAGCGAGTGGGCGGTCTGCGGGTAGTGCAGGCCCTTGATCAGCGCCTCGGCGGTGCCGGGGTAGCCGGTCAGCACCACGGACACCGGGAACGTGCGGTTCTTGTACCGCGGCTGGAAGTACTCGGGCGGCAGGTAGACGTACGCGGGGCTCGCTATGTCCGCCTCCTTCCCACTGACGACCACCTTCTGGATCTGTCCGCCGGTCGACGGCCTGCCGCCGCCTGGCACGTTCACGGGCCGGGTGCCGCGCACGTCGACGGGGGACCCGCCCTCGGCGGGATCGTGGTCGACGACGACTCCGGGGCTCGTCTCCTGGCCGAAGAGGTCCGCCCACGTGGCGTAGAAGCCGAACGCCTGATTGGCCGCGAGGCCGACCGAGGCGAAGATCGCCAACTGGGTGGCGATGAGCAGCCCTACGCGGCCGATGACGGACCGCCAGGTCTGGCGGGCCAGGCGCGGCCAGAACCAGATTGTGCCGATGAACAGCAGGACGGCGAGGAGAACCGCCAACACGAGGAGCTTGTTGCTCGTCAGACCCATGGAACGTCCTGCCTGCGCTTTCTGCCAGTTCCGTGGTTCTTTTCCGGCGGTTTTCCGGTCGGGAGTGAACCCGACTCCCAGAAGGACCGTCCTAGAGGGCGCAATGTCGCCGGATGCCGTTTTGGTGCCGGAATCAAGGTCTCTCGCAGAACCACGGGATGCGATGTCTGTCAGGATAGATGCGGAAATGTCGGGTGGGGTTCCGGACAGTGAGGGCAGCCGCCCCGAGGGACGGCGCCGTACCGGCGGGCTCCGTGACGGCATCCACAGCAGATTCAGTCGGCTGCCGCGCGGCCCACGCCCCGAGTCCGTACCGGCCCTCGTCGCCCGCGCCTGCACCCTCGTGGGCCTGCTGAACATAGCGGCCGGCGTCTTCCCGCGCTTCCGGCACAGCCGCATGCACGCCGTCGCCGAGGTCCTGCCCGGCGCACTCGGCCCCTTCGCCGCCGCGCTCGCGCTCAGCTCCGGCGTCCTCCTGCTGCTCCTCGCGCACGGCCTGCGCCGCCACAAGCGGCGGGCCTGGCGGGCCGCCGTGGTGCTGCTCCCGGCCGGTGCCGTCGCGCAGTTCGCCTACCGGCACTCGGTCATCGGCGTACTGATCTCCCTCGCCCTCCTGACGCTGCTCCTTCGCCACCGGGGCGAGTTCGCCGCGCTGCCCGACCCGCGCAGCCGCTGGCGCGCGGTCGCCAACTTCGTCCTCCTCGGGGCCGGTTCGATCGCCCTCGGCCTCGTGATCGTCAGTGTCCACCCGGGCAAGGTCATCGGGGACCCGAGCATCACGGACCGCCTCGCCCACGTCCTGTACGGCCTGTTCGGCTTCGAGGGCCCGGTCGACTACTACGGCACCACGTCCTGGACCGTCGCCTACTCGCTGGGCGCGCTCGGCATGCTCACCGCCCTCACCACCATCTACCTGGCCTTCCGCCCCGAACACCCGGCCGCGCGCCTCACCGAGGACGACGAGGCCAAGCTGCGCGCCCTGCTCGACAAGCACGGCGCCCGCGACTCCCTCGGCCACTTCGCGCTCCGCCGCGACAAGGGCGCCGTCTTCTCGCCCAGCGGCAAGGCCGCGGTCACCTACCGCGTCGTCTCCGGGGTGATGCTCGCGAGCGGCGACCCCATCGGGGACGTGGAGGCCTGGCCCGGCGCCATCGAACGCTTCATGGACGAGGCCAAGGCCCATTCCTGGACGCCCGCAGTGATGGGCTGCTCCGAGACCGGCGGCGAGGTCTGGACCCGCGAGACCGGCCTCGACGCCCTCGAACTGGGCGACGAGGCGGTGGTGGACGTCGTGGATTTCTCCCTGTCCGGGCGTGCGATGCGCAACGTACGCCAGATGGTCAAGCGGATCGAGCGCAATGGCTACGAGACGCGCGTACGGCGGGTGCGTGACCTCGGGGAGCGCGAACTGGAACGGATACAGCGCGCCGCCGACGACTGGCGCGGCACCGACACCGAACGCGGCTTCTCCATGGCGCTCGGCCGCATCGGCGACCCGGACGACGGCGGCTGTCTGATCGCCACCGCCCACAAGGCCGACGACGAACCGGGCCCCTACGGAGACCTCAAGGCCGTCCTCCACTTCGTCCCCTGGGGCACGGACGGCGTCTCCCTGGACCTCATGCGCCGCGACCGCGCCGCCGACCCCGGCATGAACGAGCTGCTCATCGTGGCCGCCCTGCAGGCCGCCCCGAAGCTCGGCATCGCGCGCGTGTCCCTCAACTTCGCGATGTTCCGCGCGGCCCTCGCCCGCGGCGAGAAGATCGGCGCGGGGCCCGTCCTGCGCGCCTGGAGGGGCCTGCTCGTCTTCCTCTCGCGCTGGTTCCAGATCGAGTCGCTCTACAAGTTCAACGCGAAGTTCCGCCCCCGCTGGGAGCCCCGCTTCGTCGTCTACCGCTCCTCCAAGGACCTCCCCCGCATCGGCTTCGCCGCCATGCAGGCCGAGGGCTTCGTGACCCTGGCGATGCCCCGCGTCCTGCGCCGTGCGGGCGCACAGCGCCGCCCCTGCCCGCACCGGACCACAGAGCGTGAGGTCCGGGCGGCATAGCGCCCGCCCGCTCGGGCCTAGGCTGGAGGCATGAGTACGTTGCGCGGGTGGGGAACGGTCGAGGGGCTGCCCCAGTGGGGCCGCTGTGCGGTCATGGGGGTCGTGAACGTGACCCCCGACTCCTTCTCCGACGGGGGCCGCTGGTTCGACACCACGGCCGCCGTCAAGCACGGCATCGACCTGGTCGCCCAGGGCGCCGACCTGGTCGACGTGGGCGGTGAGTCCACCCGTCCCGGCGCCACACGCGTGGACGAGGACGAGGAGCTGCGGCGCGTGGTCCCCGTCGTGCGGGGCCTGGCCGCCGAAGGCGTGACGGTCTCCGTGGACACCATGCGCGCCACCGTCGCCGAGCAGGCACTGGCCGCGGGCGCCGTCCTGGTCAACGACGTCAGCGGGGGCCTCGCCGACGAGCGCATGGTCCCCGCGGTCGCCGCCGCGGGTGCGCCCTTCGTGGTGATGCACTGGCGCGGCTTCCTCGCCGACATCCACGCCACACCCGTGTACGAGGACGTGGTCTCCGAAGTCGTCGACGAGCTTCACGCGCGCGTGCGGGCGGCCATCGAGGGCGGCATCGCCCCCGAGCGCATCGTCGTCGACCCCGGACTCGGCTTCTCCAAGAACGCGGAGCACGACCTGGCGCTCCTGGCCCGCATCGACCGCCTGCGCGAGCTCGGCCACCCGATCCTGGTCGCCGCATCGCGCAAGCGTTTCCTCGGCCGTGTCCTCGCAGGGCCCGAGGGCGCCCCGCCGCCCGCCCGCGAGCGCGACGCGGCCACCGCCGCGGTCTCCGCCATCGCCGCCCACCAGGGCGCGTGGGCGGTCCGTGTGCACGAGGTGCGGGCCACCGCCGACGCCGTCCGTGTCGCACACGCCGTGACCAGCGCGGCGGGCGGTTCTCGGTGACCGGGGCCAGGACCGACGTCGAACAGGTCGAGCTGGCCAACACGGCCTTCTACGAAGCTCTGGAGCGCGGCGACTTCGACGAGCTCTCCGACCTCTGGCTGGACGCGGACGCGGCTCCCGAGGCGCACGACCCCGACGCCCGGGACGACGAGGACATCGCGGAGGACGGCGCCGAGGCCGCGATCTCCTGCGTCCACCCGGGCTGGCCGGTGCTCACGGGCCGCGGCGAGGTCCTCAGGTCGTACGCGCTGATCATGGCGAACACCGAGTACATCCAGTTCTTCCTGACCGACGTGCACGTCGGAGTGGCCGGTGACACCGCCCTGGTGACCTGCACGGAGAACATCCTCAGCGGCGGCCCGCCGCCCGAGGCCGGCGGCGAACTCGGTCCGCTCGTCGGCCAGCTCGTCGTCGCCACCAATGTGTTCCGCCGCACAGTCGACGGCTGGAAGCTCTGGTCGCACCACGCCTCACCCGTGCTCTCCGAAACCGACGACGAAGAGGGCGAGGACACACCCTCTTGAGTGGGTAGGGGCGATTCCGGGAGCCCCCGCGGACGAGGGCTGTCAGTGCACGCGGGTAGATTCGATCGAGGCCGGTGTTCCGACCGCACTCGGTGCAGGCCTGCCGATAACGACGATTGCAGGAGTGATTCGCGTGGATCGTGTCGCGCTGCGCGGCCTCAAGGCCCGTGGACACCACGGTGTCTTTCCGCGGGAACGCGAAGAGGGCCAGACCTTCATCGTGGACCTGGTGCTTGGCCTGGACACCCGTGCGGCCGCCGCCGACGACGACCTGGCGAAGACCGTGCACTACGGCATCGTGGCCGAGGAGGTCGTGGCCGCCGTCGAAGGCGACCCGGTGGACCTCATCGAGACCCTCGCCGAGCGCATCGCACAGACGTGTCTGAAGCACGAAGGAGTCCTGGAGGTCGAGGTGTGCGTCCACAAACCGGACGCCCCGATCACCGTCCCCTTCGACGACGTGACCGTCACCATCACCCGGAGCCGAGTATGACCGCGTTTTCCACGCAAGGGCAGAGCGACCCGACCGTCCAGCCGGTGCCCACCGCCGTCGTGGAGCAGGTCGACGCCGCCGACACCACCCTCTCCAACCCGAAACGCGCCGTGATCTCCCTCGGCAGCAACCTCGGCAACCGCCTGGAGACGCTGCAGGGCGCCGTCGACGCCCTGGAGGACACCCCCGGCCTGCGCGTCAAGGCCGTGTCCCCGGTGTACGAGACGGAGCCCTGGGGCGTCGACCCCGGCACGCAGCCGTCGTACTTCAACGCGGTGGTCGTGGTGAAGACGACCCTGCCGCCCTCCTCGCTCCTGGAGCGGGCGCACGCCATCGAGGAGGCCTTCCACCGCGTACGGGACGAGCGCTGGGCCGCCCGCACGATCGACGTCGACATCGTGGCGTACGCGGACATCGTCTCGGACGACCCCGACCTCACGCTCCCCCACCCGCGCGCGCACGAACGCGCCTTCGTCCTGGCCCCCTGGCACGACGTGGAGCCCGAGGCCCAGCTGGCGGGCCGCGGCGATGTGGCCGACCTGCTCGCCAAGGTCACCCGCGAAGGCGTCACGCCCCGCGTCGACCTGGAACTCCGCCTGCCCGAGTAATCGTTAGGGTCTATCGGACCCGCACGATCGAGATCGACGAGAAGCTCGACAAGAAGCGGTCCGTACGACGACGAAGGGTCATCCGTGAAGCAGCTGCGCATCAGGACACTGATCGGCCTCTTCCTGGTGGCCGGCGTGCTGTCCTGGGCGGGCGCCCGGCTGTGGGACTCCGTGGGCACCCTCCCGCGGGTCCCGCTGGCCGCGCCCATCGTGCTCGCGGTGATCGCTGCGGTGCTGCTCGCCACGGCCCTGTCCCTGCGCTCCCGGCTGCGCGCTCAGCGCGAGCGACGCCCGGGAGCCAAGGGCGTCGAGCCGATGATGGCCGCCCGCGCGGTGGTCTTCGGCCAGGCGAGCGCCCTGGTGGCCGCCCTGGTCGCCGGGATGTACGGCGGCACGGGCGCCTTCCTCCTGGAGTACTTGGACGTCCCGTCCCGCCGCGACCAGGCGATCTACGCCGGCTTCTCCCTGGTGGCGGGCATCGCGGTCATAGCGGCCGCCTTCTTCCTCGAGCGCGTCTGCCGGCTCCCGGAGGACGACGACGAGACCGGCGGAACGGCCGCGGCCGCCTGAAGCGGCCGGGCGCGGGCCGTGGCGTCCGCGCGTCCGCTAGCGCGCCATGATCAGGCTCATCGCCTCGTTGCGCGTCGCGGGGTCGCGCAACTGCCCGCGCACCGCCGAGGTGATCGTCTTGGCGCCGGGCTTGCGCACTCCGCGCATGGTCATGCACATGTGCTCGCACTCGACGACGACGATGACGCCGCGCGGTTCGAGGATCTGCATCAACGAGTCGGCGACCTGCGTGGTCAGCCGCTCCTGGACCTGCGGACGGCGTGCGTACACGTCCACGAGGCGGGCGAGCTTCGACAGGCCGGTGATCTTGCCGTCGGAGGACGGGATGTAGCCGACGTGCGCCACACCGTGGAAGGGCACCAGGTGGTGCTCACAGGAGCTCTGCACCTCGATGTCCTTCACCAGGACCATCTCGTCGTGGCCGAGGTCGAACGTCGTCGTCAGGACGTCCTCGGGCTTGAGCCACAGGCCGCCGAATATCTCCTTGTACGCGCGTGCCACGCGGCCCGGAGTCTCCCGCAGGCCCTCGCGGTCCGGGTCCTCCCCGACCGCGATCAGCAGCTCGCGCACGGCGTTCTCGGCGCGCTTCTCGTCGAAAACGCCGATCGTGCCCTCGCCGTCCAGCGTCACGGGGTCGGTCATCTGTGCCTCGTTCCTTGCGTTCCATGCGTCACCGCGTACGAAAGCGCTACTGCGTACGAAAAAACTGCGCCCCCCCAGGCTAGAACCAGGGGGGCGCAGCTTCCATTCCGGGCCTGTTGAGGCGACCGGGGGATCAGCCTTCGGGGCGATCCTCCTTGGTCACGTCGATCGGCGTCTCCGTCGGGCCCGCGGTCACCGCGGGCGTGGCGCCGTTCGCACCGTTCGTCAGTGACAGCTCCCGGGGGGAGAGCACCGGCGGGCGGGTCGAGGGCGTGCGCCGCGAGGAGCCGGTCCACGCCGGGCGGGCCGGACGCTTCACGATGCCGGCGAAGACCTCGGCGATCTGCTCCTTGTTCAGCGTCTCCTTCTCGAGGAGCTGCAGCACCAGGTTGTCGAGAACGTCGCGGTTCTCGACGAGGATCTCCCAGGCTTCGTTGTGCGCGGTCTCGATGAGCTTCTTGACCTCTTCGTCGACCAGCGCCGCGACCTCTTCCGAGTAATCGCGCGGGTGACCCATCTCGCGGCCCAGGAACGGCTCGGTGTTGTCGCCGCCGAACTTGATCGCGCCGAGCCGCTCGGTCATGCCGTACTGCGTGACCATGGCCCGTGCGGTCGCGGTGGCCTTCTCGATGTCGTTCGCCGCGCCCGTCGTCGGGTCGTGGAAGACGAGCTCCTCGGCCGCGCGCCCGCCCAGCATGTACGCCAGCTGGTCGAGCATTTCGTTGCGCGTGGTCGAGTACTTGTCCTCGTCCGGCAGGACCATCGTGTAACCGAGGGCTCTGCCGCGCGACAGGATCGTGATCTTGTGGACCGGGTCCGAGTTCGGAGACGCCGCCGCGACCAGGGCGTGTCCGCCCTCGTGGTACGCGGTGATCTTCTTCTCCTTGTCGGACATGATCCGCGTCCGCTTCTGCGGACCGGCCACGACACGGTCGATCGCCTCGTCGAGCGAGTGGTTGTCGATCAGCTTCTTGTCGCCGCGCGCTGTGAGGAGCGCCGCTTCGTTCAGCACGTTCGACAGGTCGGCGCCGGTGAAGCCCGGCGTACGCCGCGCCACCGCGCCCAGGTCGACGTCCGGGGCGACCGGCTTGCCCTTCTGGTGAACCTTGAGGATCTCCAGACGGCCCTGCATGTCCGGACGGTCGACCGCGATCTGACGGTCGAAACGGCCGGGACGCAGCAGCGCCGGGTCGAGGATGTCGGGGCGGTTCGTGGCGGCGATCAGGATGACGCCGCCCTTCACGTCGAAGCCGTCCATCTCGACGAGCAGCTGGTTCAGCGTCTGCTCGCGCTCGTCGTGACCGCCGCCCATACCGGCACCGCGGTGCCGGCCGACGGCGTCGATCTCGTCGACGAAGACGATCGCCGGGGCGTTCGCCTTGGCCTGCTCGAAGAGGTCACGCACACGCGACGCACCGACACCGACGAACATCTCGACGAAGTCGGAACCGGAGATCGAGTAGAAGGGCACGCCGGCCTCACCCGCGACAGCGCGCGCGAGGAGCGTCTTGCCCGTACCGGGCGGCCCGTACAGGAGCACGCCCTTGGGGATCTTGGCGCCGACGGCCTGGAACTTCGCAGGCTCCTGGAGGAACTCCTTGATCTCGTGGAGTTCCTCGACGGCCTCGTCCGAGCCGGCGACGTCGGAGAACGTCGTCTTCGGGGTGTCCTTGGTGATGAGCTTCGCCTTGGACTTCCCGAACTGCATGACCCGGGAGCCGCCGCCCTGCATCTGATTCATCAGGAACAGGAAGACGACGACGATCAGTACGAAGGGGAGCAGGGAGAGCAGGATGCCGACGAACGGGTTCTGCTTCGACTCCGAGACGGTGTATCCGTCCGGGATCTTCTTGTCCTCGAACTTCTCCTGCAAGGTGTTGGCGATGGCGACGCCCTGGTCGCCGATGTAGCTCGCCTGGATCTTGCTGCTGTCCTTGACCTTCTGGCCGTCCTTGAGCTCGACCTTGATGGTCCGCTCGTCACCGGTCGTGAGCTTGGCGGATTCGACCTTGTCGTCGTTGATCGCCTGCACAACCTGGCCGGTGTCCACCGTCTTGTAGCCGCCGGACGAACCGACGACCTGCATCAACACGACCACGGCAAGGACGGCCAGCACGATCCACATGACTGGCCCACGGAAGTATCGCTTCACGTCCATCCATACGGAGCGAAGACGCCCCGTCCCTCCTGCCATAGTGAGTTTGATAAAGACTGTTCTTCGGACGGTACCCCAGCATTGTCACCCGAAGCCGCACGGGACGGCTGACAAACCCGTCTTCGCATGCTTCAACGCGGGGAAACGGGTGAGGGTTCCCGGCCGCCTCCGACGAGTTGGCCGGGAGAGGGCCGGGAGGCCCGGCGATCAGCCGCCGTAGACGTGCGGGGCGAGGGTGCCGACGAACGGCAGATTGCGGTACTTCTCCGCGTAGTCCAGGCCGTACCCGATGACGAACTCGTTCGGGATGTCGAAGCCGACCCACTCCACGTCGATCGCGACCTTGGCCGCCTCGGGCTTGCGCAGCAGCGTGCACACCTTCAGCGACGCGGGCTCGCGCGAGCCGAGGTTGGAGAGCAGCCAGGACAGCGTCAGACCGGAGTCGATGATGTCCTCGACGATCAGGACGTGCTTGCCCTTGATGTCGGTGTCCAGGTCCTTGAGGATCCGCACCACGCCGGAGGACTGGGTGCCCGCGCCGTACGACGACACGGCCATCCAGTCCATGGTGAGCGGGGTGGACAGCGCACGCGCCAGGTCCGCCATGACCATCACCGCGCCCTTGAGCACACCGACGATCAGCAGGTCCTTGCCCGCGTACTCCGCGTCGATCTTCGCGGCCAGCTCAGCCAGCTTCGCGTCGATCTCTTCCTTGGTGATGAGCACCGACTGAAGGTCGGTGCCCATGTCTTTCGCGTCCACCCGCATCACTTTCGGTCGTCCGTCACACCGGCTGCGCGGAGCCCAGGGGCCCCTCGGTCAACAGCCTTGCCGGATCACCAGTCTGCCACCCTGGCGTTGAGCGACGACTTTGCCCGGGAGATTGATGGCTCCCTGGCCGCGCCAGCCCGTGATCAGCCGGTCGACCTCTTCGAGGTGCCGGGCGAACAGCGCACCGGCCGGGGCGCCCGCCTCGATGGCGGCGCGGCGGACGATGCGGCGGCGGACGGCGGGCGGCAGGGCGTAGAGCTTGGCGCACTCCAGGAGTCCCGCGGCGTCGCGCACGGAAGCTTCCGCCTGCGCGGCCCAGTGGTCCAAGGCGTCGGCGTCGTCCCGGGACAACTGGGCCGTACGGGCGAGTGCTTCCACGACGCCCTTGCCGAGGGCTTTCTCCAGGGCGGGCAGGCCCTCGTGCCGCAGCCGCGAGCGCGTGTAGGCGGGGTCGGTGTTGTGCGGGTCGTCCCAGACGGGCAGCGACTGGACCATGCAGGCCTTGCGGGCGGTCTGCCGGTCGATGTGCAGGAACGGGCGGCGGTAGCGGCGGTCGGCCCCCGGGCCGCCCGACACGGCCGCCATCCCGGACAGGGAGCGGATGCCGGAGCCGCGCGCGAGACCGAGCAGGACGGTCTCCGCCTGGTCGTCGCGGGTGTGGCCGAGGAGGATCGCGGCGGCGCCGTGGCGCTCGGCGACGGAGTCGAGCGCGCCGTATCTCGCGTCGCGGGCCGCGGCCTCGGGGCCGCCGTCCCTGCCGACGTCGACGGCCACGGACTCGATCGGGTCGAGGCCGAGGGCGGTGAGCCGCGAGACGACTTCGGCGGCGCGCAGATCGGACCCGTCCTGCAGTCCGTGGTCGACGGTGACGCCGCCGGCGCGGATGCCGAGTTTGGGGGCCTCGAAGGCGAGGGCGGAGGCGAGCGCCATGGAGTCGGCGCCACCGGAGCAGGCGACAAGCACGAGTGGCGACGTGGCCTGCTCGCGTGGAGGGTGGGGGTGCCCGGGGCGTGCGGGGGTGAGCTCGGGGGTGCGCTGTGCTTCGGGGCGCCGTAGATCGGCGCGCTGGGCGTCGGTGCGCTGTACGTCGGTCAGTACGTCGTGGAGTACGCGGCGAACCGCCAGGCGTATCGCCGCGACCGCAGGATGGGGACCCATGTCCGGTTCCCTTCATGAAGTTCGGGGGTGAGCCTCGGACCTGTCACTCAGGACCACACTCGGGAGATCGGGCCTCAGGCAGATCCCCAGAGGTTAGTCACTCAGAGTGTGTCGATGGTGACAGAGCCGAGCCGTTCCCCGAGCATTGCACGCCTACCCATGGCTCACGGTCCCTCGGACGGGTGATTGCGGGGGCGTTCGCCTGCCATCGGCCGCAACTCGCTCCCCTGCCGCCCTCACTCTCCCTTACGGTGCACCCGCGCGACCCAGTCCGCCGGTTTGGCGATCTCCGACTTGGTGGGCAGCGTGTTCGGCGAAGTCCATACCCGGTTGAAGCCGTCCATTCCGACCTCGCCGACGACCGCGCGCACGAAACGCTCGCCGTCGCGGTATTGGCGCAATTTCGCGTCGAGGCCGAGGAGCTTGCGCAGCGCTTGGTCAAGGCGGCTCGCCCCGCGCGCCCTGCGCTGCTGGAATTTCTCCCGGATCTCGGCGACGGAGGGCACCACGTCGGGTCCGACGCCGTCCATCACGAAGTCCGCGTGACCCTCGAGGAGCGACATGACCGCCGTGAGCCGGGCGAGGATCTCGCGCTGGGCGGGGGTCTGGACCAGCTCGACGATGGAGCGGCCCCCGTCGTCCTCCTCGCCCTCGGGGCGGCCGCCCGCGAGGGACTGCGCCGCTTCCCTGATGCGCTCCAGGACCGTCATCGGGTCGACCTCGGTCTCCGAGAGGAACGCCTGGATCTCGCCCTCCAGGTGGTCGCGCAGCCAGGGCACGGCCGAGAACTGCGTGCGGTGCGTCTCTTCGTGCAGGCACACCCAGAGCCTGAAGTCGTGCGGGTCCACGTCGAGTTCGCGCTCGACGTGCACGATGTTCGGGGCCACGAGGAGGAGCCTGCCGCCGCCGTGCTCCCCCGCCGGGAGATCGCGGGTGGCCGGGGCGAAGGTCTCGTACTGCCCGAGGACGCGGGAGGCGAGGAAGGAGAGCAGCATGCCCAGCTCCACGCCGGTGACCTTGCCGCCGACCGCGCCGAGCACGGCACCCGGGCCGCCGGAGCGGCGGTCCTGCATCTTGTCCAGGAGGGGCTTGAGGATCTCCCGGAAACCGGCGACGTTCGCCTTGATCCATCCGGCGCGGTCGACGACGAGCACCGGGGTGTCGTGAATGTCCTCCGTGCCCATCCGGGTGAAGGCCCGGACGTGCTCCTCCGAGGACTTCGCATGCTTCCGGAGCTCGGCGACGATGGCCCGTGCCTCGTCCCGGCTCACTTCTGGACCCGGCCGCACGAGCCGGGTCGCGGTCGCCACCGCGAGATTCCAGTCGACCATCTCCGCACCACCGATGCTCGTCATGCGTCAACGGTACGTGGTCGTGTCCGCCTGCGGAGGGGGTTGAACCCCGAGATTGCCCCACTCCGCGCCCGTAGGGGTCAACGGGGCGGGGCGGGGGTCAGCGGCAACCGCACTTCGCCACCGCCGACGCCATCGCGTCCAGTGCCGCCTGGGCCGCCTTCGGGTCCGTCGTGCCGGTGGTCATGAAAGCGAAGACCAGGAGGCGGCCTTCCGTGTCGACGACCGTGCCCGCCAGGGTGTTCACGCCCGTCAGGGTGCCGGTCTTGGCGCGGACGACGCCGGTGCCCGGGGAGTCCTTGGGGTAGCGGTCCACCAGGGTGCCCGTGAAGCCCGCCACCGGCAGGCCCGTCACCACGGAGCGCAGTTCGGGGTGGGCGGGGTCGGCGGCGCGGGCCAGGAGCGCGGCGAGCAGTTCGGCCGAGCTGCGGTCGGCGCGGTCCAGGCCACTGCCGTCGGCGAACTTCGTGCCGTCGAGCGGCAGCTGCGCCTTCTTGAGCTGTGCGTCGATCGCCCTGCCCGCGCCGTCGAAGCTCGCGGGCTCCTTCGAGGCGAGCGCCGTCTGGCGGGCCAGGGCCTCGGCGATGTCGTTGTCGCTGTGCGTCAGCATCCGCTCGACGAGCGCCGAGAGGGGCGGTGACTCGACCTCGGCCAGGGAGTCGGCCCGGTCGCTCGCCTTGGACGGGCCGGGCTCCTTCTTGTCCTTGCCGCCCGTGCCGGTCTCGATGCCCTCCTTCTCGAGGAGGCCGGCGAACTTCTTCGCCGCGTCACCCGCCGGGTCGCCCGAGCGCGGGGCGGGGCCGCTGGAGGAGTCGTCGAGGCGGCCCTCGTCGGCCATCAGGGCGCTGACCAGGGTGAGGTTCTCGTTCGGCCCGATGGGGTGCTGCTGCTCCCCGCTGTAGAGCGAGGTGTCGTACGTCAGGGTCACCTTCTCGGTGCCGCGCTCCTTCAGGGCGTGCGCGGTGTCCTCGGCCAGCTCGCGCAGGCTGGCGGCGCTCTTCGCGTAGGGGCCGTCCTTGCGTGCGGTGAGCGTGGGGTCGCCGCCTCCGACCAGGACGACCTCCTTGGAGTCCGGCTCGATGACCGTCTTCGTGGTGATGCGGTGGTCCGCTCCCGCCGAGGTCAGCGCCGCGACCGCCGTGGCGATCTTGGTGGTGGAGGCGGGCGTCAGGGCCTCGCCGCCGCCCTTGCCGTAGACGCGCCGCCCGGTGCCCGCGTCGATCACGACCGCCGAGCGTTCGGGGCCCAGCGCCTCGGCCTTCAGGAGCGGGTCGAGGACGCCCGCCACCGCCTTGCCGTCCGGTGCGGGCGCGGAGCCGCCGTGTGCGGTGCCCGCGGGCACTCCGAGGCTCTTGAGGACGGACGGGGCGCTCGGGGCGGCCGCGGGAGCCCGTCCGGACGTACGACCGCCGTGATCTGTGCCACCCCCGGCTTCCTGAGCGGCCGCCCAGTCCCGCTCGGCCGTACGCTGACCGGAGGAGTCCCAGGGGCCGGCCGCGGCCACGGCACCGGCCGCGATCGCGAGTCCGACGGTGGCCGCACCCGCCGTGAGCTGCAAGGTCTTGCGCTTCGCAGGAATCTTGAGAGCGGCGGAGATCTTGGGAGCCGACGGCTTGGGAAGCTGCTCGAGCAGCTTCCCGATCTGCTGCCGGGTCTGCTGCCAAGGCTTGAGCTCGGGCACGACGACCAGCCCCTTTCGCGATCACACATCTGCGTGAGGGACACTTAACCACCCGAAGTATGTGCTGATCATGGAGGAGCCACCCGTGGAGTTCGACGTCACCATCGAGATTCCGAAGGGTTCGCGGAACAAGTACGAGGTGGACCACGAGACCGGCCGGATCCGCTTGGACCGTCGCCTCTTCACGTCAACCAGCTACCCCGCGGACTACGGCTTCGTCGAGAACACCCTCGGCGAGGACGGTGACCCGCTGGACGCCCTCGTCATCCTGGACGAGCCGACCTTCCCGGGCTGCCTCATCAAGTGCCGCGCGATCGGCATGTTCCGGATGACCGACGAGGCGGGCGGCGACGACAAGCTGCTCTGCGTCCCGGCGTCGGACCCCCGCGTGGAGCACCTGCGCGACATCCACCACGTCTCCGAGTTCGACCGCCTGGAGATCCAGCACTTCTTCGAGGTCTACAAGGACCTGGAGCCCGGCAAGTCCGTCGAGGGCGCCGACTGGGTCGGCCGCGCGGACGCCGAGGCCGAGATCGAGAAGTCGTACAAGCGTGCGGAGGCCCAGGGCCACTGAGTGCCCCTGCCCTCCGCTGACGGGCCGCGCGATCTTCACGAAGACCGCGCGGCCCGTTCGCGTATCTGTGCGCATACTGTTCGTACTGGAGGTGCACAAGGTACGTATGTGGGAGCGAGGCAGTGAAAGTGGCTGACCAGGAGGCCGAAGACCGCAAGCCACAGTCGGACGAGGCACGGAGTGCGTTCACTCAGCCCACCGGCGTGATGCAGCAGCCACCGCCACCCGAGGACGAGTCGCAGACGACCTCCGAGTTCGCGATTCCGAACGGCCTGGCGAATCCCGCGTCGACCACGCAGGAGACGGAGAAGTCGGCGTTCACCACGCCGCACACCTACAGCTCCCGCAACGCGCCCCCCGCGTTCACGCCCCCGCACGGCATACCCCTGGTGAAGCTCACCAAGGAGACGCCCTGGCAGGACCAGATGCGCACGATGCTGCGCATGCCGGTCGCCGAGCGGCCCACTCCGGAGGCCACCCAGAAGCACGAGGACGAGACCGGGCCCGCGGTGCCGCGTGTGCTCGACCTGACGCTGCGTATCGGCGAGCTGCTCCTGGCGGGCGGCGAGGGCGCCGAGGACGTGGAAGCGGCGATGTTCGCGGTCTGCCGCAGTTACGGCCTGGACCGCTGCGAGCCGACCGTCACGTTCACGCTGCTCTCGATCTCGCACCAGCCGTCCCTGGTGGAGGACCCGGTCACCGCCTCCAGGACGGTGCGCCGCCGGGGCACCGACTACACCCGTCTCGCGGCCGTCTTCCAGCTGGTGGACGACATCAGCGACACGGACATCGACATCACCCTGGAAGAGGCCTACCGCCGTCTGGCGGCGATCCGGCGTAACCGTCACCCGTACCCCGGATGGGCGCTCACGGCGGCCAGCGGGCTGCTCGCGGGTTCGGCATCCGTGCTCGTCGGCGGTGGCGCGCTGGTCTTCCTGGTCGCGGCGTTCGGCGCGATGCTCGGCGACCGGCTCGCCTGGCTGTGCGCGGGCCGCGGACTCCCGGAGTTCTACCAGTTCGTGGGCGCCGCGATGCCGCCCGCCGCGATGGGCGTCACGCTCAGCCTGGTGCACTCCCAGGAGGTCAACGCCTCCGCCGTGATCACCGGTGGCCTCTTCGCGCTGATCCCGGGAAGAGCCCTGGTCGCGGGCGTCCAGGACGGCCTGACCGGCTACTACATCACGGCGGCCGCCCGCCTGCTGGAGGTCTGCTATCTCGTCGTGGGCATCGTCTGCGGCGTCCTGCTCGTCCTGTCACTCGGCGTGATGCTCGACGCGACGAGCCTGCAGCCGGAGACGGCGTTCGTGGCGACCGACTCGCGACCGGTGATCCAGATCCTGGCGTCGATGGCGCTGAGTCTCGCCTTCGCGATACTGCTCCAGCAGGAACGTCACACCGTGCTGATGGTGACCCTCAACGGCGGTATCGCCTGGGTCATGTACGGGGCGCTCGCCCAGACGTCGATCGCACTCTCGCCGGTCGCCGCGACGGCCGTCGCGGCCGGGCTCGTGGGCCTGTTCGGCCAGCTCTTCTCGCGCTACCGCTTCGCTTCTTCACTGCCGTACGTCACCGCGGCCATCGGCCCGCTGCTGCCCGGTAGCGCCACGTACTTCGGTCTGCTCGCCCTGGCCCAGAACGACATGAACACGGGCATCAACTCGCTCACCAAGGCGGCGGCGACGGCCCTTGCCATCGCGATCGGCGTGAACCTCGGAAGCGAGGTCTCGCGGATGATCCTCAAGATCCCGGGCGCCACCACCGCGGCGAACCGCCGCGCAGCCAAGCGGACCCGAGGCTTCTAGCCCCGGGTCCACGGGCGGGTGCTCTAGCGCTTCGCGTGCCGGCCGCGTGAGGCCGGGGCCGCCCCGGGGGCCTCGCCCTCGGCGGCCGCGGCCTTCTTGGACTTGCTGCGCGCCCGCAGGAACTCGATCACGATCGGCACCACCGAGATCAGGACGATCAGAATGAGGATCGCCTCGATGTTCTTGTGCACGAAGTCGATCTTGCCGAGCCAGGCGCCGAGCAGCGTGACACCGGCACCCCAGAGGATGCCGCCGATGATGTTGAACGTGATGAACGAGCGGTACCGCATGCCGCTGACGCCGGCGATGATCGGCGTGAACGTCCGCACGATGGGCACGAAGCGGGCCAGGACCAGCGACTTCGGGCCGTACTTCTCGAAGAACTCGTGCGCCTTGACCACGTTCTCCTGCTTGAACAGCTTGGAGTCCGGGCGGTTGAAGAGCGCGGGGCCGACCTTCTTGCCGAAGAGGTAGCCCGCCTGGTCGCCGAGGATCGCGGCGATGCAGATGAGGACGATGCAGAGCCAGAGCGGGAAGTCGAGCTGCTTCGTCGTGATCAGCAGACCCGTCGTGAACAGCAGCGAGTCACCCGGCAGGAAGAAGCCGATGAGCAGGCCCGACTCGGCGAAGACGATCGCGAGCAGACCCCAGACCCCGAACGTGTTCAGGAGGTAATCCGGATCCAGCCAGCTTGGTCCGAGCGCAAGCGTCGTCACGGTTCGGGGCTCCTGTGGGTGAGAGGGCGATGCGGCGGGGGGGATGGCCGCCCAAAGCTATCAACGCGAGGTGACGTGCCCAGGTTCCAGCGTTCTTCCCAGGGTGCACTGCGTGTGTTCCGGGGCAAAGCTGTGTGCATGGGTATCGAAGACTTCGGCGGTGGCACCGATCCGCTCTCCGACGTACTGGTCGTGACGACGAACGACGTACCGGGCTACCGCGTACAACAGGTTATCGGTGAGGTCTTCGGCCTCACCGTCCGCTCCCGCCACTTGGGCAGCCAGATCGGCGCCGGCCTCAAGTCCATGATCGGCGGCGAGTTGAAGGGACTCACGAAGACGCTGGTGGAGACCCGGAACCAGGCCATGGAGCGCCTCATCGAGCAGGCACGCGCGCGAGGCGCCAACGCGGTCCTGATGATGCGCTTCGACGTGACCGAGGCCGCGGACGTCGGCACCGAGGTGTGCGCCTACGGCACGGCAGCCGTGATCACCAAGGAGCAGTGACGTACGAGCAAGCCGTGACGTAGCGGACAAGAGGCACAGCGCGACGCGTAAGGGGCGCCCACCCAAGGTGAACGCCCCTTACCCGTGCCCCCGCTCAGCCGTCCCCCCGCTCAGCCGTTCCCCGCTCAGCCGTTGCGCGCCGCGTTCGCCACGATCGCGTCCCGCATGTAGACGGCGAGTCCGGGCCGGATCGCCTCATAGGTGGCCGTGAACCGCTCGTCCGCCACGTACATCTCGCCGAGGCAGGTGTGGAGCTCGTGCGAGCAGGTGTAGTGGAAGCGCGTGATGGAGGCGCGGTGTTCCTCCGCCGTGTCCATCGCCTCCACGGAGTCCGCGGGCAGGCCCTGGGCGAGCAGGTCCCCCATGCGCGCGTGCACCGCGTTGAACGCGTCGTTGATCCGCTGCCAGTCCTCCTTGGTGTACGAGGCCGCCTTGCGCTGCGACTCCTTGTACGCGTCGGTGTCGCCCCAGCGGCGCTCGACCTCCTCCGCGTACTGGTCGGGGTCGCCCCCGAAGACCTCGAACTTCTCCTCGGGCGTGAGGTTGATGCCCATCTTCTTAGCCTCCATGGCGTTCTCGACGGCGGCGGCCATCTCCTGGAGCTTGGTGATCCTCGCGGCCAGCAGTTCGTGCTGACGGCGCAGGTGCACCCGCAGGTCCGTCTCCGGGTCGTCCAGAAGGGCCGCCACCTCGTCCAGGGGGAAGCCGAGCTCGCGGTAGAACAGGATCTGCTGCAGCCGGTCCAGGTCGGCGTCGTTGTAACGCCGGTGGCCCGCGTGGCTGCGCTCGCCGGGTGCGAGCAGGCCGATCTCGTCGTAGTGGTGCAGCGTGCGCACCGTCACTCCGGCGAAACCGGCGACCTGTCCCACGGAATAGCTCACGTGGCTCATGGCTTGCGCCCCTCTCTCGGTACACACCACAGCCTGGATCCTCACGTCACGTGAGGTGCAAGTGCAGACCCCGGCAGCCGCCCATATCCTCGCCAGAGGGGACATGAAAGGCACGCCAGAGAACCTCACGGCTTCGAGGAGACCGCCCATGCCGCTCCACCGCAGCGAGGACCCGAACGGCGACTCCAAGGGGCGCACCCTCGCGGTGAACCCCTTCTACGGAGAGACGAACCCGGTCAGCGGCATGACCGAGGCCCCGCCCAAGCACCGCCTCCCCGACGGGCCGCTGCCGCCCACGACGGCGTACCAGCTGGTGCACGACGAGCTGATGCTGGACGGCAACTCACGGCTGAACCTCGCCACCTTCGTCACGACGTGGATGGAGCCGCAGGCCGGCGTCCTCATGACGGAGTGCCGGGACAAGAACATGATCGACAAGGACGAGTATCCGCACACCGCCGAGCTGGAGCGGCGCTGCGTGGCCATGCTCGCCGACCTGTGGCACGCGCCGGACCCCGCGGGCGCCGTCGGCTGCTCGACGACCGGGTCGAGCGAGGCGTGCATGCTGGCCGGGATGGCGCTCAAGCGCCGCTGGGCCAAGGACAAGCGGAACAGCGACCGTTACCCCTCCCCCACCGCGCGCCCGAACCTGGTCATGGGCGTCAACGTCCAGGTCTGCTGGGACAAGTTCTGCAACTTCTGGGAGGTCGAGGCGCGCCAGGTCCCCATGGAGGGCGACCGCTTCCACCTCGACCCGGAGGCCGCCGCCGAGCTCTGCGACGAGAACACCATCGGCGTGGTGGCGGTGCTCGGCTCCACCTTCGACGGGTCGTACGAGCCGGTGGCCGAGCTCTGCGCGGCGCTCGACGACCTCCAGGAGCGCACCGGACTCGACATCCCCGTGCACGTCGACGGGGCGTCCGGCGCGATGGTGGCGCCGTTCCTCGACGAGGACCTGGAGTGGGACTTCCGGCTGCCGAGGGTGGCCTCCATCAACACGTCGGGCCACAAATACGGCCTGGTCTACCCGGGCGTCGGCTGGGCGCTGTGGCGGGACGCGGACGCGCTGCCGGAGGAGCTGGTCTTCCGGGTGAACTACCTCGGCGGTGACATGCCGACGTTCGCGCTGAACTTCTCCCGTCCCGGCGCGCAGGTCGCCGCGCAGTACTACACGTTCCTGCGTCTGGGCCGCGAGGGCTACCGGGCCGTCCAGCAGGCGGCCAGGGACGTCGCCGGCGGCCTCGCGGAACGCATCGAGGCCCTCGGCGACTTCCGGATGATCACGCGCGGGGACCAGCTGCCGGTGTTCGCCTTCACGACGCGGGACGACGTGAAGGCGTACGACGTCTTCGACGTGTCCCGGCGGCTTCGCGAGCGCGGCTGGCTGGTCCCCGCGTACACCTTCCCGGCCCACCGCGAGGATCTGGCGGTCCTGCGCGTGGTCTGCCGCAACGGCTTCACGGCAGACCTCGCGGAGCTCTTCCTGGAGGATCTGAGCAGCCTCCTGCCCGAGCTGCGGCGCCAGCCGCACCCCTTCACCCGGGACAGGGACGCGGCGACGAGCTTCCACCACTAGGGCCCCTGGCGGCTACTTGCTCAGGCCCCCGAACCTGCGCACCGCGAGCGGCATGAACACCCCCACGAGCACCACGGGCCACACCACCGCGAGCAGGCCCGCGTGCTCGGCGGCCCATGAAGTGCCCACGACGCCGGGGTCGTTGCCGAACAGGTCGCGGACCGCCGTGGCCGTCGCCGACATCGGGTTCCACTCGACCGTGGCGCCGAGCCAGCCCGGCATGTTCTGCGGGACGGTGAAGGCGTTGGAGAGGAAGCCGACCGGCCAGACCAGGATCTGCACGGCCATGACCAGCTCCGGCTTGCCCGCCACCATCGCCAGGTGGATGCCGATCCACAGCATCGCGAACCGCAGCAGGAGCAGCAGCCCGACCGCGCCGAGCGCCGCCCCGAACGAGCCGTGCCAGCGCCAGCCGATCGCGAGGCCGACGCCGATCATGACGAGCAGCGAGGTGAGCGACTGGAGCATGTCCGCGACCGAACGGCCCACCAGGACCGCGCCGTTGGTCATCGGCATGGACCGGAAGCGGTCGATCACGCCCTTGTTGAGGTCCTGGGTGACGGCGACCATCGTCGCGTCCAGGCCGAAGGCCATGGTCAGCGCGAACATGCCGGGCACCAGGAACTCGGCGTAGTCACCCGCGATGCCCTTCCCGCCGCCGATCAGGTAGTTGAACATCAGCAGCAGCATCACCGGGAAGACCAGGCCGACGAGCACCTGCACGGGCTGGCGTGCCCAGTGCGCGAGTTCGCGCCGTGTCATGGTCCAGGAGTCGATCGCGGCCCACCGCAGGGGCGTGCCGCTCGCCGCCGGCAGACGGCCTGTCGTCGTCGCGCTCACACGGTCTCCTTCATGCGTTCCTGGTCGTTCGCGGGGCCCGTGAGGCGCAGGAACGCCTCGTCCAGGGTCGGCCTGCGCACCGCGATGTCCTCGGCCTCCACACCGGCCTCGCGCAGGGCCTGTACGACGCCGGTGAGCGCCTCCATGCGGTCGGCCACCGGCGCGCTGGCCAGGCGGCGGTCCGCGTCCACGGTGGCGTCGCCGGGCAGGAGGCGTGCCACCAGGCCTAGTTGGGCCGCGTCGCGCACCACCACGTCGATGCGGTCGCCGCCCGTCTTCGACTTGAGCTCGTCCGCCGTGCCGTCCGCGATGACCCGGCCCCGGTCGATCACCGAGATACGGTGGGCGAGCTGGTCGGCCTCTTCGAGGTACTGCGTGGTGAGCAGCACCGTCGTGCCGCCGTCGACCAGCGAGCGCACCGCCTCCCAGACCTCCGTGCGTCCGCGCGGGTCGAGCCCGGTCGTCGGCTCGTCCAGGAACAGCACGTCGGGCTCCGTGATGAGCGAGGCCGCCAGGTCCAGACGGCGCCGCATGCCGCCGCTGTACTGCTTGACCGCCTTGCGGCCGGTCTCCCCGAGCCCGAAGCGCTCCAGGAGCTCGTCGGCCCGCACGCGCGCGTGCCGGGCGCCCAGGTGATGGAGCCGCCCGAACATGTCCAGGTTCTGTCGGCCGCTCAACTCCTCGTCCAGGGCGGCGTGCTGGCCGAGCAGCCCGATGCGCCTGCGCACCTCGTCGGGACTGCGCCGCACGTCGTACCCGGCGACCTCCACCCGTCCCTCGTCCGCCCGCAACAGCGTGGCGAGCACCCGCACCGCGGTGGTCTTGCCGGCGCCGTTCGGGCCGAGCACGCCGTGCACCGTGCCGCGCCCGACCGTCAGGTCAAGGCCGTCGAGCGCCCACTTCTCCCCGTACCGCTTCCGTGCGCCCTCGACGACGATCGCGTCCGTCATCCGTCTCCCTCCGAGCCCTTGCTCCACGTAGTCAAACTTGACTACGAGCCCAACACGAGGGAAGGTATCCCCGAATCCGGGATTAGTCAAACTTGATCAGTGATGACGGCCCGCCGCTCAGCGCTCGTCCCCCGCATGCGGCTCCCCGGCCCCGAACGGGTTCACCTCACCCTCGGCGAGGACGCCGACGAAGGGCTCACCCTCCCCCGCGAACGTGTACGCGCCACCCTCGATCCGCTCGATCAGGCCGCGCGTCCACTCCACGCCCCCGTCGGCCGTGTGGACCCAGAGGTTCATGATCTCGCCGATGTGCCCGAGCTGCTCCGGGCCCTCCTCCGGCGTGTAGTACTCGGTCACGGACCTGCGCCACTCCTCGATGCCCGCCACCCGCTGCTTCAGCAGGTCGACCGCCTCACCACGGGGCAGGTCGACGATGAAGCCGAGGGCCGCGGAGAGCATGTCGGGGCGCTGGTCGTACGAGACCAGGTTCGACCGGAGCAGATTCAGGAACTCCTCGGTGCCCGCCTCGGTGATCTCGTACTCCGTGCGCGGCGGGCCGCCCGCCGTCGACGGGGCGATCTCGTGCGCGAGCAGCAGGCCTTGCTTGGCCATCTGCTTCAGCGCGTGGTAGATCGAGCCGGGCTTGGCGTTGGACCACTCGTGGGCGCCCCAGTACTCCAGGTCGTTGCGGACCTGATAGCCGTGGGCCCGCCCGTGCTGGCGGACGGCGCCGAGGACAAGGAGTCGGATCGCCGACATCAAAGCCACCTCCTTCTAATCAACTTTGATTAGAGTAGCGGTATGGCCGAGACAATGATCCCTCTCCTCCCCTGCCATGAGCTCGACGAGACCCTCGATTTCTACCGGGCCGTCGGCTTCGAGGTGACCTTCTACCAGAAGGCGCCCAACGCGTTCGCCGTGGTGCGACGCGACGACATGGAGCTGCAGTTCTTCCGCCTCAAGGGCTACGACCCGCAGACCTCCTACAGCACCTGCTACATCGTGACCGACCGCGTGGACGCCCTCCACGAGGCCTTCCGCACCGGGCTCAAGGAGACCCTCGGGCGGATACCGACCCGTGGCCTGCCCCGGATCGGGACCGTGCGCGACATGAGCTACGGCGTCCGGCAGTTCCTGATGTCGGACCCGGCCGGCAACTGCGTACGCATCGGGCAGCCCATCGCCGAGTCCTTCGAGCACGCGCCCGTACCGAAGGAGAGGTACGCGCGCGCCCTGCACCAGGCCATCCTCCTCGGCGAGTCCAAGCAGGATCACGCCGCCGCCCTGCGCATCATCGACCACGCCCTCGCCGCCGACGGCACCCCCACCCCCGACCAGCTGCGGGAGCTGCACGCCCTGCGGGCGGAGATGGCCGCACAGCTCGACGGCCCCTGACCGCCGGCCCCTAGCCCCAGCTCTCGCCGCGCTCCAGGGCCACCAGCTCGAAGGCGGTCTTGCCGTCGAGGGTCTCGCGGATGATGTCGGCGTGGCCCGAGTGCCGGGACATCTCGGTGATCAGGCGCAGCAGCACCCACCGCATCGACACGTCCTCCTTCGGGAACCACGGCTCGTCCGGAAGCGCGAACGTCTCGTCGAGCGTGGCCCGGGAGCGGATGAACTCCTCGGTACGCTCGGCGACTTGGCGCCAGTACGCGAGCGCGGAGTCGACCGTCTCCCCTTCGATCAGGCGGAAGCACTCGTCCCAGTTCGCCTCGGTGCGCTCGACGGCGGGGCCGACACCCATGGCCCGCGAGATCCAGCTCTCCTCGACCTCCGCGACATGCTTGAGCAGCCCGGAGAGCGAGAGTTCACTGGCGCTCGGCTTCGTGGCCGCCTGCTCGTCGGTCAGGCCGATCAGGGCCCGCCGGATGCCGCCGCGCTCCGCCTCGAGGAAGGCGAGCAGGGCGCCGCGCTCGTCGCCGGGGGCTTCTGCGTTGACGTGGGTGACCATGGGGTCCGCCTCTCTTGGCGCCTCTTGGAGAGCCAGTTGCAGCCTGCCGGGCTTTCCGACACCACGCACGTTACGGACCCTTGCGGTCAGGTTCTGTCCGCAAGGGTCCGGGAGTGGCCCGAATGTTTTTTTGTCCCCAGGGGGTGGCTCAGAAGGGGAACTGCGAGCGCCCGTGCTGCACCGAGATCCACTTCTGCGTCGTGAACGCCTCCACCGTCGAGTCGCCGTTCAGGCGGCCGACGCCCGAGGCCTTCTCGCCGCCGAAGGGCACGATCGGCTCGTCGTGCACGGTGCCGTCGTTCACGTGGAACATGCCGCTGTTGACCCGCCGCGCGAACCGCACGCCGCGCTCGACGTCGGCGGTGTGGACGGCGCCGCTGAGCCCGTACGGGGAGTCGTTGGCGATGCGTACGGCCTCTTCCTCGCCGTCGAAGGGCACGAGCAAGGCCACCGGGCCGAAGATCTCCTGCTGCAGGGCGGGAGAGTCGGCCGGCAGGTCCGTCAGGACGGTGGGCGCCACCAGATTGCCCTCGGTGCGGCCGTGCAGCAGCGCCTTCGCGCCCGCCGCCACGGTCTGGTCGACGAGCTTCGTCACCGCTTCCGCCTGCGAGGAGTTGATCAGCGGGCCGATGTGGGTCGCCGGGTCCGCGGGGTCGCCCACCTTCAGCGATGCGACCTTCGTGACGAACTTGTCGGTGAACTCCGCCTGCAGCGACCGGTCCACGAGGATGCGGTTGGCGGCCATGCAGACCTGGCCCTGGTGCACGAAGCGGCTGAAGACGGCCGCGTCGACGGCGTAGTCGACGTCCGCGTCGTCCAGGACGACCAGCGCGCTGTTGCCGCCGAGTTCCAGGATGGAGCGCTTGAAGTGCGAGGCGCAGACCGTGGCGACATGGCGGCCCACGCGGTCCGAGCCGGTGAAGGAGATGACGCTCGGCACCGGGTGCTCGATGAACGCGTCGTTGATCTCGGCGATGTCGGTGATGACCACGTTCAGCACGCCGGGCGGCAGGCCCGCGTCCTCGAACACCTTGGCGAGGAGGCTGCCGCCCGTCACCGGGGCGTTCTGGTGGGGCTTGAGCACCACCGCGTTACCGAGGGCCAGGGCGGGGGCGACGGTTTTGGTAGAGAGCAGCAGCGGGAAGTTGAACGGGCTGATGGCACCGATCACACCCACCGGCTCGCGGTAGAGGCGGTTCTCCTTGCCCTCGCCGGGCGACGGCAGGATGCGGCCCTGGGGCAGCAGCGCGAAGTTCACGGCCTCGCGCAGGAACTCCTTGGTGAGGTGGAGCTCGAAGGCGGCCTTGAGCCGGGTGCCGCCCAGCTCGGCGACTATCGCCTCGGATATCTCGTCCTCGCGGTCCTCGATGATGCGCAGGGCACGATCGAAGACCGCCCGCCGGGCGTAGGGGCTGGTCGCGCCCCACTCCTTCTGCGCGCGCTCGGCCGCCCGGTAGGCCTGGTCCACCTCGTCGGCCGTCGCCACGGTGATCGACGCCAGCTTCTCCCCGTCGTACGGATTGAAGTCGATGATGTCCCAGGAACCGGAACCGGCCTTCCACTCACCGTCGATGTACTGGTGAGCCAGGTCAGTGAAGAAGGACATGAGACCCCTTGCCGCAGACAGACGATGCAGACAGACGGTGCGAGCAGACGGCGCGGGCACCTGATTTCACGTCATCGTACTGACCGGTCACGTCAGTTGGAGCAGACCTCGGAGAAGATCGCGACTATCGGCCGGATTCGGGCTGTCGCTCTGCAGCTCGCCCACCACCCGCTCGTACTGGCCGACTTCCTCTGGCTTGTCGAGGTACAGGGCTCCCGTCAGCTGTTCCACGTACACGACGTCCGAGAGGTCCGATTCCGGGAAGCGCAGCATGGTGAACGCTCCGCTCTCGCCCGAGTGCCCACCGAAACTGAACGGCATGACCTGGAGAGTGACATTCGGCCGTTCGGAAATGTCGATCAGATGCTGAAGCTGACCCCGCATCACTTCCCGGTCCCCGTAGGGGCGTCGGAGCGCCGCCTCGTCGAGCACGCAGTGGAAGCGAGGGGCGCGCTCGGAGATGAGGAGTTTCTGGCGTTCGAGGCGCAGGGCGACGCGGCGCTCGATGTCGGCCTTGCTCGCGCCCTTCATGCCGCGCGCGACGACCGCGTGGGCGTACGCCTCGGTCTGCAGCAGGCCGTTGACGAACTGGACCTCGTAGACGCGGATGAGCGACGCGGCGCCTTCGAGACCCACGTACGTCTGGAACCAGCCCGGCAGGACGTCCGAGTAACTGTGCCACCAGCCCGCGAGGTTGGCCTCCTTGGCGAGCGAGAGCAGCGCGACGCGCTCGGCCTCGTCGGTGACGCCGTACAGCGTCAACAGGTCCTCGACGTCCCTGGACTTGAAGCTCACCCGTCCCAACTCCATGCGGCTGATCTTCGATTCGGAGGCTCGGATCGAGTAGCCGGCCGCTTCACGGGTGATGCCGCGCGATTCCCTCAGGCGCCTGAGTTGCGAGCCAAGGAGCATGCGCCGTACGACCGAGCCGCTCGACTCCCCTGCGGTCACTTCGCTCAATCCTCCCCATCACTTGGAAGCCAGCAGTCTGCCATTAAACGCTTCAGGCCGTACTCGTTCGGTTACAGAAACGGAAAGCCTTCGGAAGTCCTCCACAAGAAGTCGTAGGAAGAAATGGGCAAGAAGTGGCACGGGATCGACCAAGTCCGGCGCGTGCACGTGCATCTGCCCTTGCATCTGCTGTACGCATTCGGAACCATGGTCCGCGCGCCACCAGTTGTTCACCGTCGCACCGAGCTGTACCGATGCGTCGAGGCGCCGCTGTACCGACCGCACCACCGCTCCATCGCTATGTACCGCGAAACCGGGGAGTGCCTCGCATGGGGACGAATGGATCGACCATGCTCGAGCCGTTACGGCAGGGCCTTCCCCCACTCGACCCCTCAGCCGTCTCCAGCGCCGCGTCCTGCTCGCTGCCCGCCCGCTACGAAGCGGTCGGCAGCGCACGGCAGTTCACCCGCAAGACGCTGTGTCAGTGGGAGCTGGAAGAGCGCTTCGACGACATCGCCCTCGTCGTCTCCGAACTCGTCACCAACGCCCTCAGACACGCGCTGCCCTCGGACACCCCGCGCGACCACGGCCCGCCGGTGCGGCTGCACCTGATGCGCTGGACCTCACGCCTGGTGTGCGCGGTGCGCGACCCCAGCGACGACAGCCCGGTCGCCCGCGAGGCCGACGACGACTTCTCGGCCGAGTCCGGCCGCGGCCTGTTCCTGGTGGACTCGTTCAGCGACAGCTGGGGCTGGCACCCGCTCGCGGGCGCGCTGCGGGGCAAGGTCGTGTGGGCGCTGTTCCAGCTCGCCTAGCGGGCGGGCGGCGGCCGACGCGGGCACGCCCGCGATTCAGTGGCGTGAACGCCATTCAGCGACGGGACTAACCACCTATCAGGTGGTCGAACTCCCCGTCCTTCATCCCGAGCAGCATGGCCTCTATCTCGGCGCGCGTGTAGACCAGCGCCGGCCCCTCGGGAAAGCGCGAGTTCCGCATGGCGACATCGCCGCCCGGCAGCTTCGCGAACTCCACGCAGGCCCCCTGCGAGTTGCTGTGTCTGCTCTTCTGCCAGACCACCCCATGAAGCTCCGTGGCGGCCATGCCGTTATACACGTGATGCACAGTCGCTCCCCGGTGGTGCAGTGCCTGGTGTGGCTCTAGATCGCTCTAGATGCAGTGGTCAACTGTCCCGGATCATAGCTGTGTTCACATGCTGATGCATGGGCAGATGCACGTGCACGCGGGGTGCTCTCTTGATTACAGCTCTGTCAGCACCTCGACGGCACCTGCCCAACTCGCCCCACGCCATGCGAACACCGTTCTAGGTAAAGACGCACGGCGTGCCCTTCCTGTTCCAACGTTTACGCAACAGCCTCCTGGCGGTGCGGTTCAGCGGGCCGGGCCGCAGGCGGCAGGGCCGTCTCCCACGCGTTCCTCATACCTCCAGGAGAGTGTCGAAAGCGGGAGGCAGGTGTTTCCAGGCGGCGCGCCCGGCGGCGTACTCCTCATCCGTGAGAAGGCAGGACTCCAGCACCTCTTCGAGCGCCTCGCGGTCCAGGCCGGGCGACACGAAGACCAGGTGCTGGCAGCAGTCGCCGTGCTCGGGATGCCAGTCGAGCGCGGCGGCGGCCCGCCGCACCGGCGGCACCATCTCCCACGCGGCGTCGGGCAACGAGGCCAGCCACGGCCCCGCGCTCTCCACGCACAGCGCGCCGCCCGCCGCGTCCCAGCCGAGCAGCGTGTCCGGGTGGTCGGCGAGCCAGAACCGGCCCCGGCTGCGGGCCGCCGCGCAGGTCAGATCCTCCAGCGCCTGGTAGAGCCGCTCCGGATGGAAGGGCCGGTCCCGGTGCCATACGAGGGTGGCGACCCCCGCTTCGTCGGCGTCGGTCGGCAGCAGCGCGCAGGACGGATGCTGGGCCGCGGCCGCCGCCTCCACGTCGAATCCGGCGAGCGCGGCACCCGCCAGGTCCCCATGACCGCTGATCGGGACCTGACGGGCGGTCGGGTGGAGCTGGGCGAGGAGCGCGCGGTCCTCGTCGTCGGCCTCCGGAGAGTCCGCGACGGCGAGCACCGGTGCGTACTCCAGCTGGCGGGCCCAGGTGTCGGCGACCGTGCGCTGATCCGTGGCCGCCGCGGCGAGCCCGGCCTCCATCAGGTCGTCGCCGTTGCCGAGGTAGGGCAGCAAGAGCGCCGGGTCGACGGCAGTGATCACACCGGTCAGCCGCAGGCCCGCGCGCGCGTCTGCGTGTGCCGTTGCTTGTGCGTGCGACGTGATCACTTCGGCCATCGCCTTGGGCTCGACCGAGTCCCACAGCTCGACGACCGCGAGCCGAGTGAGACCGGAGGCAGCGAGCCGTTCGAGCTCGGGCACCAGGTCCTCGCGCAGGGCGCAGCACGCACAGTCGTCGACCAGGGGCGTCTCACCGGAGGAAAGCACTCCGCCGACGTCGCGCACGGTGCGTACGACGGTGCCGTGCACGGCGGTCGCCAGGTCGTGGTGGAGCGCGACGCTGCCCGGCACGGTGGCCAGTAGCCGCTCGACGGCTGCCTTGCGGGCGTCGGAGTGCAGCCCGCCGACGATGGCGATGTCCATGGCCGCCGTCCGGTCGGCGGGGTTCACCGGATCCACGGGATTCACCGCGCACCGAACCGGCGCTCGAAGCGCTCCACACGGCCCGCGGTGTCCAGGACCTTGGCCGTGCCCGTGTAGAAGGGGTGGCTCGCGGAGGAGACCTCGACGTCGATGACGGGATAGGTGCGCCCGTCCTCCCACTCGACCGTCTTCTCGCTGGTCGCGGTGGAGCCGGTCAGGAAGGCGAAGCCGGCGGACTTGTCGCGGAAGACGACGGGACCGTACGGCGGGTGGATGTCCTTGCGCATGGCGGTCAGCGCTCCTCTCGGAAATCGACGTGGCGCCCGACGACCGGGTCGTACTTGCGCAGCGTCATGCGGTCGGGGTCGTTACGACGGTTCCTGCGGGTCACGTACGTGTAGCCGGTTCCGGCCGTGGACCGGAGCTTGATGATCGGGCGGAGTTCGTTGCGAGCCATGGCGCTAGTGTATGAAAATGAATCCCGTTTTCAAAACGGTTCCGCAGGGGATCGCTGTTCGCTTCCCCACGACCGAGAGGTGCGTCACCATGTCCGCCCACTGCCAGCTGACCGGCGCCACGCCGGGCTTCGGCAACCAGATCTCCCATTCGCACCGGCGCACGTCACGCCGCTTCGACCTCAACGTCCAGCGCAAGCGCTACTGGCTGCCGAGCGAGGGCCGCCACGTACGGCTGCGGCTCAGCGCCAAGGGCATCAAGACCGTCGACTCCATCGGCATCGAGGCCGCCGTCGCCAGGATCCGTGCGCGCGGGGTGAGGGTCTGATGGCCAAGAAGAGCAAGATCGCGAAGAACGAGAAGCGGCGCGAGATCGTCGCGCGGTACGCCGTGCGCCGGGCCGAGCTGAAGGAGACCCTGCGCAGGCCTTCGACCGGCGAGGCTGAACGCCGCGCTGCCCAGGCCGAGTTGGCGCGCCAGCCGCGGGACGCGAGTGCGACGCGCGTACGCAACAGGGACAGCGTCGATGGCCGCCCGCGCGGATACGTCGGCAAGTTCGGCCTCTCCAGGGTGAAACTGCGTGACCAAGCGCACGCCGGATTTCTCCCCGGGGTGCGCAAGTCGTCCTGGTAGCTTGGCGCGCGGTTCATCGGCTCGGTTGAGCGTCACGTACGCAGGTACGCAGGTACGCAGGTACGCAGGTACGCAGGTACGCCATGTAGGGGGAACTCAGTGCGCACGCACGTCCGGAACGTACGTATCGGCGCCGCGGCGGCGGGTCTTGTCGCCGCCCTTGTCCTGACCGGTTGCAGCAGTGACGGCGGCGACGGTGGGGATGAGGGCAAGGACAAGGGCAAGGGCTCGGCGGGGTCCTCCGCGGGGGCCGACGGCTCCACGCCGGACGAGGGTGCGGATGCGGGCGCGGGTGATGCGGGCTCCGGTTCCGAGGACGGCGGTTCCGAGGGCAGTTGGGTCGCCACCGCCGACGGGAACCCGCTGGCGCTGGTCATCGCCGGGAAGCAGGCGACGCTGCTCGGGGAGAACGTCCTGTGCAGCGGGACCGCGGCCGGTGACGCGATCAAGCTGAAGTGCGCCAAGGGCGACTCGAAGCGAACCGAGGGCACGGTCGAGTCGGTCAACGGGACGTCGATGACGGTCTCTTGGCAGGGCGCGGGCCAGGACCAGTTCACCAGGACCAAGGGCGGAAAGCTGCCGGAGGGGTTGCCGACGGCGGGGCTTCCTCAGTCATAGGTACTGGTGCGACGCGGTCAGCGGGCCGTGGGACCTTGTTCGGGGTCCCGCGGCCCGCTGTCTGTTTTGGTCGCGTCCGATGAGGCCGCGTCCGACGTGGTCGCGTCCGAGCCGTCCACCAGCATGGGCGGCGGGGCTGTGTCCAGGGCGTCAGACAGTTCGTCGAGGGTCGCGAGGAGGAGCCCCGCTCCCCTGCGGACGACCCGGTCGGGGACGCCCTCGCCGTCCCACTCGCCGAGGGCCTCGCGCACGGCCTCCCACTTCGGCACGCGACGCTCGCGCACGGCCTTCGCGCCGTCCTCGGTCGCCTTGCGCAGGGCTTGCGCGAGGCGTTCGGCCGCGGGGACGGGGGTGGCGTCGCGGTCCGGGAGGTGGGCCTCCATCAGCATGGCCACGCGGCCGAGTTGGGCGAGGGTGTCCTCGGCGTCGGCGGCCGCGGCGCGGGAGAGGCCGCGATGGCGTACCGGCTCGTTCTTGGCGCGGGCGGCGGCTTCCTGCCAGGCGATACGGGCGTCGCGGGCGGCCAGCAGCGCCTCGCGGACGTCCGGGCACGAGCTGCCGGCGGGGTCGGCGTAGCGGCTGACGACGGCTGCGGCGTAACGGCCGTCCGCGATCAGCCAGTCGGCGAGGCGGTTGCGCAGGCGCGGGGTCTCCCAGGCCGGATACACGGCGTACGCGATCATCGCGAGGACGCCGCCGAGGAGCGTGAGCACGACGCGTTCCGGCACGGTCTGCGTCCACTGCTCGCCGCCCATGCCGAGCAGGAAGACGACGTACGCGGCGACGCAGGCCTGGGCGGCGACCTGGCCGGTGCGCATCAGGAGGTACATCATCCCGGCGCAGAGCACGGCGAGCGCCGCGGAGAGTCCCGTGTCGGGGTGCGCCAGCTGCACCACGCCCGTGGCCAGCGCGACCCCCACGAGCGTGCCGCCGAACCGGGCCACCGCGCGGGAGTACGTCTGCGAAAAGTCCGGCCGCATGATCATCACGGAGGCCATGGGCGCCCAGTAGCCGTGCCCCAGGGGCAGCCAGGTACCGAGGAGATACCCCGCGGCGGCCACTCCGGTGACGCGAATCGCGTGACGGGTAACGGGCGATTCGTGCCGACGCCGAAGCTCGGCCCTCATGGCGCGAAGGGCGGCGGGGAGGAGGGCGGGGAAGGTGGGGCGGAGGAGGGGGGTGGGGGTTGGGGGTGGGGGTGGGGTTGGGGTCGGGGTTGGGGCCTGGGTTGAGGTCGGGGGCGGGGACTGGGTCGGGGACGAGGTCGGGTCCGTGGACGCGGACGGATCCGTGGACGCGGACGGATCCGTGGACGCGGTCGGGGGCGCGGACGAGGACGGGGCCGAGGTCGAGCCCGGGGCCGAGGACGCGGACGCGGACGGGTCCGGGGTCGCGGACGAGGTCGGGGACGAGGACGAGGTCGCAGACGGGGCCGAGGTCGAGCCCGGGGCCGAGGACGGA
This sequence comes from Streptomyces sp. NPDC051214, assembly GCF_040682375.1. NCBI lineage: Bacteria > Bacillati > Actinomycetota > Actinomycetes > Kitasatosporales > Streptomycetaceae > Streptomyces > Streptomyces sp. NPDC051214. The sequence goes on along the minus strand of NZ_JBFBAT010000015.1, from coordinate 134,717 downwards.
GTCGCGGACGCGGCCGGAGACGAGGACGGGGCCGCGGTCGCGGACGGATCCGTGGACGCGGACGGATCCGGGGACGCGGACGAGGTCGCAGACGGGGCCAAGGTCGAACTCGGGACCGAGGACGGAGTCGCGGACGCGGACGCGGCCTGGGACGAGGACGAGGCCGTAGACGAGGACGAGGAGGACGGGGACGAGGACGAGGTCGCGGACGGGGACGAGCCCGGGGACGCGGGCGGGGTCGAGCCCGGGGACGGGGGCGGGGTCGCGGGTGGGGTCGCTGGTGGGGGTTTGGTGGGGGGTTTGCCTGCGGTTTCGAGCACGTCGCGGAGGAGTGCGGAGAGGCGTTTTGCCGCTCGTTGCGCCGGGCCGGTGAGGATCGTGCCGGTGTCCGGGGTCCGCAGGGTGGCCACGGCCTCGGGTGGGATCTTCACCGGCTCGCCCTGCCGGATCGCCTTGGCCGCCGCGTCCAGGATCGCGCCGGCCGCGGCCAGGATCTCGCGTACGCGGTCGCGTTCGGGACCCTCTTCCGGTACCCCCACCGCGGGGTCGGCCAGCGAGGCGAGCACCGGGCGGATGCGTTCCGCGACGCCGCGGGCGCCGTGGAGTTCGGCGGGGCGGGTGCGGGCCTGGCGCGGGGTGATGGTCGCCGCGTCGCGGGCCGCCATCAGGGGCTCCGGATCGAAGTCGGCGTGGGGGTCGTGGCGCAGGCGGCGGGCGTAATCGGCCTCGGCCGCGAGGGCGTCGGCGAGGGCGTCCCGCTGGGCGCCCCACCTGCGTACGGGGAAGAGAACCACGAGGGCGGCCTGTACCGCGCCGCCCACCACCATCATCGCGGCGTGGCCGGCCGCGGCGGCGATGGAGCCGGGGAGGGTGACCGTGACCAGCATGATCGCGACGTTGGACGAGGCGATGATGCCGATGGTCGGGCCCGCGGCCCAGCTCAGGCCCGAGAGGAAGGTCCAGAGGGAGAGGAGGGCGAGGAAGAGGAGGAGGTGGGAGCCGGTGAGGTAGCCGAGGAAGGTGGATACGGCGAGGCTCGTGCCGGAGGCCAGGGCGAGTTCCGGGCGGGGGCGCCAGCTGCGCTGGAAGGTGGCGATGGCGGCCTGGAAGGCGCCGAAGGCCGAGCTCGCGGCCACGGCCGGTCCGAAGAGGGTGAGGCTCAGGCCGATGACGACGGCGAGACCGGCCGCGCCACGCAGCGCGATCAGAGGCTCAAGCCGCTTCCGCTCGACGGTCAGCCCCGAGCGGCTGGTCTCCTTCAGCGCTCGAAGCCAGGTCACTCTGTGATGATACGGGGGATTTGGGGTGGTGTGGGAGGGGCGCCCGCGCCCGTCCCCGGGGGCCTGTTCGTCCAGGTGCTGCTGCGGGGCAAACGGGCGGGTGGGCGGGAAAGGCTTGTTCGCTCAGGTGGCACCGCGGGGCAAACGGGTGGGTGGGCGGGAAAGGCTTGTTCGTTCAGGTAGCGCCCCGGGCACCGGACGCCTGGGAGAGGCCCGCTCGTGCAGGAGGCACCGCCGGGCACCGGACGCGTGAGAAAGGCCCGCTCGGCCAAGAGGCACCGCCGGGCAACCGGAACGCTAGCGCTAGCGAAGCCGCGCCCGCCCAGGACCCACCGCCGCCGCGTCCGCCGCAGCCGCCCCCTGCTCCCAGCCCTCCCGATCCACAGCACCCCGTACCCGGGTAGTCGTGGTCTGAGGAAACATCCGCTCCGCGCGAGACGTGACGGCCACGTCCCTCGCGGCGAGGACGGGCAGCAGCTCGCCCGCATCCGGCGACCCCGCGGTCACGTCCTCCGCGGCCTCGGCCAGCCGCGCGCCGAGCCGGTTCGCGTACGCGAGGAGGAACGCCTGACGGAACGTCTTCGTACGCTTCCGGCCGCCCGCCCGCTGCCCCGCCTCCGCCTTCGTCATCGCCGCCGTCCCCTGTACGAGGAGGGAGGTGTGGAGGAGTTCGACCGCCTCCAGATCGGGCTCGAAGCCGACGACGGTCGAGAAGCCGTACGCCTCGTTCCACACCGCACGGCAACGGTTCGCCGTGGCCACCGCGTCCAGGAGGATCGCCTTCGCCGTCTCGTACGGGGCATCGACGCCGATGCGACAGGCGCCCGGAGTGTCCTTGGCGTGGGTGCGGGAAGCAAGCAGGGCCTCGTCGATGGTGTGCCGGGCCATGAGTTCCTGCGCCTTGGCGGTGAGCGCCTCCGCCTCCTCGGGAAACCCGGTGGCCTCGGCCTTCGCGAGCAGGGCGCGGATACGGGTGAGGATGCGGGGCTCCTCGTACCCGGGCGGCGGGGGCGCGTGGAGCGGCGTGCCAGGAGCCGGACCGACGGGCTCGATCACCGGGAGGCGCAGGAGGAGCCGATACAGGGCAAGGGTGACGGTGGCCTGCGAAAAGCGGTCCAGCTTCGGACCGGCGGCCGGGGACGGACGGCCAGAGCGGGGTCCGGTTGAGGACGAGCGACCCGACTTCGAGCCTTTCGAGGACGACCCGTCCGACTTCGCGCCCGCCGGGGACGCCCCCGCCCCGGAAAAAACGTGGCCACCGTACTGAAGGCTGAGCTCAGACAGTTGCGCGTGCCAGCGAGGCGGCAGCGTATCGCCGTACCGCCTGGTCTCCGTGGTGATCAGTTCGGCGGCCAGCTGGGTCAGGTGCGCGCGGTCGACGCCGTGGGGGACGTCGTCCTGCGCGCGGCCGACCATGCGTATGACGTCCGCCGGCTGCCAGCCCCGCTCCCACGCCCGGCGCACCAGCTCCTCGCCCCTGCGCCACAGCTCCGCGTCGGCCTCGGCGACGGCCGCAAGGAGGGACGCACCAGTGTCGAGCCCCTCGCCCCCGTCCCCGTCCCGGTACCCATCCCCGCCGCCGTACCCGTACCCGTACCCGCCCCCGTAAAGCGCCGCCGCGAACGCCTTGTCGATCACCTCTGTCGCCTCGGCCACCGGATCATCCATACGTCAAGGGTATGGCTGGCCCTACCCCCAGGACGCCCCCCAGTGGTCGTGCCCGGCGGGGCCGTGGGCGATTGGGTTGGGGCATGACCTCAACTGCCGTACGGCTCACCGCCGTCCGCCGCCACTACCGTGACGTGACCGCCCTCGACGGCGTCGACCTCGCGATACGTGCCGGTACCTTCACCGCGATCATGGGCCCTTCCGGCTCCGGCAAGTCGACGCTGCTGCAGTGTGCCGCCGGGCTCGACCGGCCGACGTCCGGGACGGTCGAGGTGGGCGGCACGGAGCTGACGGGGCTGAGCGAACGGCGGCTGACCCTGCTGCGAAGGGACCGCATCGGCTTCGTCTTCCAGTCCTTCAACCTCCTGCCGTCGCTGACCGCCGCGCAGAACGTCGCCCTGCCGCTACGGCTCGCGGGCCGCAAACCCTCACGCACGGAGGTGGGGGACGCGCTAGGCCGGGTGGGCCTCTCCGATCGTGCCCGGCATCGCCCGGGAGAGCTTTCGGGCGGGCAGCAGCAGCGGGTGGCGCTGGCGCGAGCGCTCGTCACCCGCCCCGCCGTCCTGTTCGGCGACGAGCCGACCGGCGCTCTCGACACGACGACCAGCCGTGAAGTGCTCGCCCTGTTGCGGGAGTTGGTGGAGAGGGAAGGACAGACGACCGTGATGGTGACGCACGACCCCGTGGCGGCGTCGTACGCGGACCGGGTGGTGTTCCTGGTGGACGGCCAGGTGGCCGACGAGGTGCTCGCACCCGATGCGGGAGAAGTGGCCCGGCGGATGGCGGGGCTCGAGGCGAGCGGGGGTAAGGGTGAAGGTGGGGGTACGGGTGCGAGCTGCGGGCTGGCCCTCCATGGGCGCACGGGTGCCGCGATCGCGGGTGGTCGGTGATGTTCTTCGCCTCCCTCCGCAGCCGATGGGTCGGCCTTCTGGGTGCTTTTGTCGCGGTTGCGCTGGGCGTGGCCCTGATCGCCGCGATGGGGCTCGGCCTTGCCTCGACGTTCAGCGCGCCGGAGCGGCAACCGGTGCGGTTCGCCGCGTCTCCCGTGGTCGTCATGGGTCAGGACACCCTGACCGTGCCGGTACGACGCGGCCCGGACATCACCCACGTATCGAAGCCGCTCGCTCATCCACACCCTGTGGATATCGAACTGCTGCGCGACCTTCGGAGCCTCGGGCCGGTACGTCTGGACGGGGCGAAAAGGGACGCGGTGGGGGTGAATGCCCCGGTCGGGAAGGTGCGGGACGTCGTCGGGGACCGGGCGCGCGTCCTGACCGGGGGTGAGCGGCGGCTCGCCGATCCGGGGCCGGGCCGGGACGCGGAGGCCCTGGTGGCGGTGAACTCGTTCCTCGGGACGGCGGGCGGTGTGTCCGCGTTCGTGTCTGTTTTCGTCACGGCGTCCACCTTCTCCTTCGTCGTGGCGCTGCGGCGGCGGGAGTTCGGGCTGCTGCGGATGGCCGGAGCGACACCGGGGCAGGTACGCAGGACGGTGCTCGCGGAGGCGCTGGCGGTCGGAGTCCTGGCCTCCGGGGCCGGGTGCGTGCTGGGAGCCTGGGGCGCGCCGGTGCTCGCCGGGGCCCTGGTGGACGCGGAGATCGCTCCGGAGTGGTTCGGGATCGGCGGGGCGGTGTGGCCGTACCATCTCGCGTTCTGGGTCGGGGTGTCGGTGGCCTTCTCCGGGGCGTGGATCGCGTCGCGGCGTGCGGGTCGCGTGGGTCCCGTGGAGGCGCTGCGGGACGCGTCCGTCGACACCGGGGTCATGCCGTGGAGCCGCCGCGTCGTGGGGGGCGCACTGCTGGCGGCGGGGCTCGGTCTGCTGGGCTGGACGCTGTGGAGCGATCCGTCCGCGTTGCTGAAGCGGAAGACGTACACGACCCAGCCGATGATCCTGATCACCGCGCTCGCCGCGCTCACTCCTCTTCTCGTACGTCCTGTCCTGCGCGCCGTCCGCCTCCCCGGCGCGATCGGCCTCCTGGTCCGCGAGAACTCCGCGGCCTCCGTGCGCCGTACCGCGGCCGTCGCCGCGCCCGTCCTGGTGACGGTGGCTCTCGCGGGCTCGCTGCTCGGCTCGGCGGAGACGGCGGGCGAGGCGAGGGCGGCGGAGGCGCGGGAGCGGACCGGGGCCGAACTGGTGCTGACGGGAGAGGACTTGAGGAAGCGGGAGCCGCTACTGGGGAGGACCGAGGGCGTGGCGGTGGCCGCGTCGTCCGCTTCCACGGCCGTGTTCGTACGGGAGGAAGGCACGGCGCTCATCCGGTCGGAGGCACGGGCCGTGCGCGACCCTGCCGCGTTCGCCTCGGTCTCGCGGCTTCCGGTGGTGGCGGGGGACGTACGCGACCTCGACGACCGGTCGATCGTCGTCAACGAGGAGTGGGAGCGGCGGCGGGTGGGCGAGCGGGTCGACGTCTGGCTCGGGGACGGCAGGCCCGCGCGGCTGCGAATCGTGGCGGTGCTCGCGCGGGGCACGGGGGACAACGGTGCGTACGTCACGTCGGCGAACGCGGGAGCCGGCGCGGCCGTGGACCGCGTCGACGTGCGGCTACGGGACGGGGCGGACCCGGCTGCGGTGGCGGGGGCGCTGCGGGAGCGGGGCGGGGGCGAGCTCCGGGTCCGCACGGCGGAGGAATGGCTGACGGACACGCACCCGGCGACGAAGCCGCAGACACGGCTGGGGCTGCTGATGCTGCTGGGCATCGCGTTGATCTACACGGCGATCTCCCTGGCGGGAACCCTGCTGATGGCGACGTCGGCACGGGGCCCTGAACTGCACTCGCTCCGGATGGCGGGGGCCACGCGGACGCAGGTACGGCTGGTCGTAGCCGGAGAGTCCCTGCTGGCGGTGACGGTCGGCACGACCTTGGGCCTGGCGGTGACCTTGCTCAACCTGGGCACACTGAGCGCGGGCCTCACACGCCTGTCGGCCCCTGCCGGCGTGTCGATGCCCTGGGAGATGGCGGGGATGGCCGCGGGGGTCTGCGCGGTGGTGGGAGTGGGGGCGGGGGTGGTGGGGGTGCGGCGGCGGGGGTGAGGGCCCTTTGGCACTCCGGGGCGCGCATGCCGGGGCACGCGCATGGCACCCACCGGCCTCCCCGCATTGTCAGTGCCTGCTGAGAGACTCGGCCACATGACCGAAAGGTGGGCCATCGCCGCCACCGAGGCCGGTGGCGCCGAGCTCGCCCCCCTCGGGGACGACGGCCTGCCCGCGGGGCCGGTGCGGCAGGAGCGGGATCTTGTTGCGGCCGTGCGCGCCAGGCCCGACGTGAGCCGGTGGGTCTGGCGTTCCACCGCCGAGATCTATCCCGCGCTGCTCGCAGCGGGCGTCCGGGTGAACCGGTGTTACGACATCGAGGACGCCGAGCTCCTTCTCCTCGGTCACGAGGGCCGCCTCGGCGAGCCCCGCTCGGCCGCTGCCGCCTGGGCCCGGCTGCACAACGCCCCGGTGCCGGCCGACCCTCCCCCCAGAGCGGCCTCCCCCGGCGCCCAGGACTCCCTCTTCGAGCCGTCCCCCGTCAGCACCCCGCTCCCCTTCGAGGCCCTCCTGGAGGTGTATGCCGACCAGCAGCGAAGACACGAGGCCGCCGAGCACCCCGGCAGGATGCGGCTGCTCACGGCGGCCGAGTCGGCCGGCCTGCTGGTGGCCGCCGAGATGAACGTGGCGGGCCTGCCCTGGCGCGCCGACGTCCACCACGCCCTGCTCACCGAACTCCTCGGCGAGCGCTATGCGGGCGGCGGCAGGAACGCGGGCGCGGCCGAACCGCGCCGCCTAGCCGAGCTGGCGGACGAGATCTCCGCCGCCTTCGGCCGACGCGTACGCCCCGACCTGCCGAACGACGTCATCAAGGCCTTCGCCCAGGCCGGCATCAGGATCAAGTCCACCCGCCGCTGGGAGTTGGAAGAGATCGACCACCCGGCGGTGCGGCCCCTCGTCGAGTACAAGAAGCTGTACCGGATCTGGACGGCGCACGGCTGGAGCTGGCTCCAGGACTGGGTGCGCGACGGCCGCTTCCGGCCCGAGTACACGCCGGGCGGCACCGTCAGCGGACGCTGGACGACCAACGGGGGCGGCGCGCTGCAGATCCCCAAGATCATCCGGCGCGCGGTCGTCGCCGACCCCGGCTGGCGGCTGGTCGTCGCCGACGCCGACCAGATGGAACCGCGGGTCCTCGCCGCGATCTCCCGCGACCGGGGCCTGATGGAGGTGGCCGGCAGCCACGAGGACCTCTACACACGCCTGTCCGACCGCGCGTTCTCCGGCGACCGCGACCACGCCAAGATCGCACTCCTGGGTGCCGTGTACGGACAGACGTCGGGCGACGGCCTGAAGAACCTGGCGGCACTGCGCCGCAGGTTTCCCGCCGCGGTCGCGTACGTCGACGACGCGGCGAAGGCGGGCGAGGAGGGCCGCCTCGTACGGACCTGGCTGGGGCGCACGAGCCCGCCGGCGGCCGGTGCGGGGGACTTCGACGAGGCGGGCATCCCGCAGGACGCCCCCGCCGAATCCCCGTCCCAGGACGGCGAGTTCACCCCGGGGTACGCGTCGAGCAACACCCGTGCCCGCGGCCGCTTCACCCGTAACTTCGTCGTCCAGGGCAGCGCCGCCGACTGGGCCCTGCTGATGCTGGCCGCGCTGCGTCAGTCCATCGCCGCGGCCGGTCTCCGCGCCGAGCTGGTCTTCTTCCAGCACGACGAGGTCATCGTGCACTGCCCGCAGGAGGAGGCCGAGAAGGTCACGGCGGCGATCCGCGCGGCCGGGGACCTGGCGGGGCGCATCACGTTCGGCGAGACTCCGGTGCGTTTCCCGTTCACCGTCGCGGTGGTGGAGTGCTACGCGGACGCGAAGTAGCCCTGCGCTCGGGCGGGTTCCGGCGAGGCGGCAGATTCAGCTGAGCAGACAGGTGTAGGCGAGGAGGCAGGTCCCGGCGCGGCGGTGGTGCAGGCGAGCAGGCAGGTGCAGGCGAGGCGGCAGGTGCAGGCGCGCAGGCAGGTCCCGGCGAGGCGGCAGGTTCAGGCGAGGCGGCAGTTCAGGTCTCTGGCGAGCCCGCCAGCAGCCCCTTCAGCTCCCCGACCACCTCGCTGCTGTCCGTGCCGTCCAGCGCCGCGAGCGCCGACTTCCATTGCGCGTACGCCTCTTCCGCACGCCCCTCCGCGTACAGCAGCAGCCCCCACTGGTGGCGGGCAAGACCCGCCATGTGGGCGTCGGCCCGCTGCTCCGCGCGTTCCAGCAGGTCCGCGCACTCGCGCCCCGCGTCCCGCGTGCGGGACACCTCGCGCAGGGCGCGGACCATCCCGAGGCGCACCTTGGACTCGTTGTGCCAGTCCTCGGCCTCGCCGTGGAGGCGCAGGCTCTCCTCGAAGTGCCCGAGCGCCACGTCCGGTTCGCCGAGGACGAGGTGGGCCTTGCCCATGTCGCAGTGCAGCTCCTGGCGCAGGCCCACATGCCCGAGGGTCTCGCCGATCGCGAGGCTCCGCTCGTAGTACGAGATCGCGGCGCGTGCGTCGGTGTGCTCGTAGACGTTGCCCAGGGTGCTGAGGGCGAACGCCTCGCTCAGCGGGTCGTCCACGGCCTTCGCGAGCTCCAGGCTGTGGCGCAACGCCTCGGCCGACTCCTCGTATCGGCCGAGCGCTTCGAGGAGGAGCCCGCGGTTGATGACGCCGCGATGGACGCACGACGTGCGGCCGAGCGAGCGCCACAGGTCGAGGGCCTCGTCGATCAGGTCGAGGGCCGTGCCGCTGCGGCCCGACACGTAGCTGAGCCCCGCGAGGTCGGTGAGGGCCTGGGCCTCGGCCGCCGTGTCCTGCCGACGGCGGGCCGCGGTCACCGAGAGGCGGTTGAGGAGGTCGGCCTCGGCGAGGCGGCCACGGCGCTTGAGGTACGAGAAGAAGCAGCGGACCAGTACGGGCAGGAGGGCGGAGTCGCGGCCGTGGCGGTCGGCGAGGGCGATGACGTTGGCGAGTTCGGTGTCGCCCCAGGCGAAGGCGTCATCGGTGGACATCGGCGGCACGGCCGGTACGGGACGGCCGTCGGCGGTGTGCCGGGGCAGCAGCCGTTCGGGCAGCTCCCCGAGCCGGTCGTCGCGGTCGAGCCCCTCCGGCATGATCGCGAGCAGGGTCTGCCGCGCCGACGCCGCGTACCACCGCAGGGCCATGTCCACGACGTCCGCGGCCCGCGCCTCGTCCTGATGGGCGGCCTCCCGCGCGAAGTCGCGTACGAGGTCGTGCGGGGCGTAGCGGCCGTAGGCCGTCTCGTCGAGGAGCGCGACGTCGACGAGCCGGTCGAGTGCGGCCCCCGCGCGCCACTCCTCCACGCCCAGCAGGCGTGCCACGAGTGGGACTCCGTACGCCGGGAGGTCGAGCGCGCCGATCGCGGCGAGGGCGGCGGCCGCGTCCCGGTCGGACGCGCGCTCCGACGTACGCAGCGCGTCCAGGGCCACGGCCAACGAGCGCCGGACGCTCAGGTCGTCGTGCTCCAGGTGATGCAGCCGCCCGCCGCTGACGGTGAGGAGTTCGGCGAGGGCGTCGGGGGTGAGGGCGCGGCGGGCCGCGAGGCGGGCCGCGATGATCCGCAGGGCCAGCGGGAGGCGGCCCGCGAGCTCGACCAGGGGGTGCCCCTCGTCGAGCCCCGCGCGCCCGGAGACGGCGCGCAGCAGGGCGACGCTGTCCCCCTCGGAGAGCGGTTCCAGCGGAAAACGTCCCGCTCCGTCGAGCGCGGTGAGCGGCGAACGACTGGTGACGATGACCGCGCAGCCGGGCCCCGCGGGCAGCAGCGGCCGCACCTGCGCGGCGGTCGCGGCGTCGTCGAGGACCACCAGGGTGCGGGTGGGCGCGAGCAGCGAACGGAGCAACGCGGCTGCCGCGTCCGGGTGTTCGGGACTGTGACTCGCATCGACGCCGAGGTCCCGGAGCAGGGCGGCGAGTGCCTGGCTCGGCGTGAGGGGCGTCATGCCGGGGGTGGCCCCACGCAGATTGATGTAGAGCTGCCCATCGGGAAACCGCGCACGCAGCCGGTGCGCCACATGCAGAGCGAGCGCACTTTTCCCCACTCCGGCCATGCCGGAGAGGACGGCTACGGGTGGGGTGGGGGGCGTGGGGGCGCCTCCGTCGACCTTGTCTTCGCTGCTGCCGTTGCCCTCGTTCAGCCCGGCGAGCAGGTGCGCCAGCGTGCGTACGAGCGCCTCGCGTCCGGTGAAGTGGGGTGGCGCCGGCGGGAGCTGGGCCGGACGCGCGTGCGGGGAGGTGCGGAGGGGGGAAGTGGGTGCGGGGATGGCGTCGGCAGAGGCGGCATCGGCGGAGCCGGTGTGGGGCACCGGTACGGAGACGCGCGCGACCTCAGCCTTGACCGTTGGGGCACCCGGGGAGACGGCAGCGCCCACACCGCCCGAGCCGCTCGCCGCACCCGTGGCTCCCGCAACTCCCGGAACTTCGGTGACTCCCGGAGCTCCCACATCTCCCGGAACTTCGGTGACTCCCGGAGCTTCCGCAACTCTCGGAACTTCCGCAGCTCCCGGAACTTGCATGACTCCCGCGGCAGCAACGGCCCCCGCAGGCCCCCGCAAAACCTCCCGGTGCGCGTCCCGTACCGAGGCGCCGGGTTCCACGCCCAGTTCCTCCACCAGCCTGCGCCGCAGCTCTCGATGGACGGCCAGGGCTTCGGCCTGACGGCCCGTGCGGTGCAGCGCCAGCATCAGCTGACGGTGGAAGGCCTCCCGCAGCGGATGCTCGGCGACCAGCTCCGCGAGCTCCGGCACGAGCCCTCCGCCACCACCCCCGGACGCGAGCTCCGCGTCGTACCGCAGTTCGAGGGCGAGGAGCCGCGCCTCCTCCAGGCGCGGCACGAGCGCGTGCCCCGCCGCATCCGCGGGCACCCCGCCCAGCGGAGTACCCCGCCACAGCCCGAGCGCGCCGGACGCGGCCTCCGCGCAACCGTCCCAGTCACGTTCCGCGTGCGCGCCCCGCGCGCGTGCGACCAGTTGTTCGAAGACCCGTACGTCCAGCTCCCCGTCGGCCACCCGCAGCCGGTACCCCGGGGGCACCGCCCGCAGCCGGCCCGGGTCGTCCAGGAGCCGGCGCAGCCGCGTCACGTGGTTCTGCAACGAGGCGTGTGCGGACGCGGGCGGGGCGCCGCCCCACAGCGCGTCCTTGAGGGCGTCGACGGACACCACCCGGCCCGGTTCGAGCAGCAGCGCGGCCAGCAGGGCGCGGCCCTTGGCGCTCTGTACCGGCTGTGGCTCGCCCTTGGCGTCGTACACGGCAGGCGCGCCCAGGAGCCCGAACCGCAACCCGTCGCACCGCACGTCCACGCCATCTCCCGCCAACCGTTGGCCACATGTTAGCGATCGGTTGGCGGACCCTGATGGGATCAGAACATCGGGCCCGGCCCCGCCGGTACTCGCGCTCAGCGCGTAACTCGGGGGAGTGTCACCGTTGCGGTCGGGCCCGCTCGGGTTCTGCGAGGCGCTCTTAACTTCCTGACGGGGTCAGGGAGTTAAGACGCCCGCGGAACGAGAGCGGCCGCACGCGCGTCACCGGCCCCACGCGGGGCACACGGACGCACGGGCTTCGGGCCCACGGACGCACGGACTTCGGCCCACGCTCCGGCCATCGGCCCCACGCTCCGGCCACCGGATACCGGCACCAGTTGCTCACGGATCACCCACGATTCGCTCACGTGGGCCATCGCCCCGCCCCTCCGCCACCGCGGCCGCTTCCGCAGCCCCCACCGTCCGTCCGCCATTACGACGACTCCGACGGCTCCACCGGGTCAAAGGAGTCCCCCGACTCCGACGACTCCGCCAACTCCGCCGCCTCCGACGGCACCCGCACCGTGAACACCGCCCCCTCCCCCGGCGTACTGCGCACCGTCACCGTCCCGCCGTGCCCCTCCACCAGCTGCCGGACGATGGCGAGGCCGAGCCCGCTGCCGCCCGTGGACCGCGTACGCGACTTGTCCGCGCGCCAGAAGCGGTCGAAGACGTGCGGCAGGTCTTCGGGATCGATGCCGGTACCGGTGTCGGCGACCTCCACCACCACCGCGTCGGCCGTGGCGCGGCAGTCGATCGTGACGCTGCCACCGTCCGGGGTGTGCCGGATCGCGTTGGAGACGAGGTTGCCGATGGCCTGGCGGAGCCGCAGCGGATCGGCGGTGAAGCAGGGATCGCCGGTCGTCGTCGCGCGCAGCCGTACGCCCGCCGCCTCCGCACCCGCCTGGTGCGCAGCCGCGACCTGGTCCACGACGTCGGAGGCGTGCACGGGCTCGCGGTGCAGCCGGAGGGTACCGGCGTCGGCGGCGGCGAGATCCTGCAGGTCGTTGACGATGTGCTGGAGCAGCACGGCCTCTTCGAGGAGCGAGGAGACCAGCTCCGGGTCGGTGGCGACGACGCCGTCCTCGGCCGCCTCCAGCCAGCCGCGGATGTTGGACAACGGCGTACGCAGCTCATGCGCGACGTCGCTCACCATGGCCTGGCGCTGATCCTCCAGGGCCTTGCGGTGGTCCTCGAGGGCCTTGCGGTGGGCGGCCATGTCGTTGAAGGCGTCGGCGAGTTGGCGGATCTCTCCCGCCGACCCGGCCGAGCGCGCGTTGACGGGTTCGGCCGCCTCGCCGGTCTTCATCCGCTGCGTCGCGGTGGTCAGCGCCCGCAGCGGGCGGGTCAGCCGGCTCGCGGCGAACGCGGTCACGGCGACGGTCACGGCGAGGATGGCCGCGGAGAGGCCCGCGAGCCGGGTGGTGTTGGCCCGGGAGAGGCTGAACCCCGAGGTCTCGCCCGCGCGGGCCGCCGCGGTGCGCGAACCGTCGGACGAGGTCACGAAGAGGAGCGCGGGCGCGGACACGTACGGTCCGAGCTGCTCGCGGCGGGCGCTGCCCAGACAGGCGGCGGCCTTGGCGTCGGCCACGCGGGTGCCGTCCATGGGGTCGGCGGGGACGGCCGGCCCGGTGGGGGTACGGCGGGCGGCGGGGTCGCCGGACTCGGGGCTGTCCGACTCACGGCCGCCCGGCTCGCGACCGCCCGGCTCGGTGGGGGTGGACTTGGGGGCGGGCGTGTGACTGTCCGCAGGGCTGGGGGTGGCGCGCCCCTCCATCCTCAACCCCGGCTCCGTACGCACGCCCGACTCGACCGGCGGACCCACGACACCCGGGGCGGGGCCGGCCCCTCCCTCCGTCCGCCGCCAGGTGAGATCGAGCTCGACCGCGACGGGCGGCTGCGAGCCGCGCCGCAGACACGCGTTGGTGAGCTCGTTGAGCCGCTTGAGGGCCTTGCTCTCCGTGCGAGTGGGGACGACGAGCCTCGTGTCGTTGCAGGTGAAGTCCAGAAAGCGATTCGGGTCGTTGGCGGCCTCGATGCGCGGACGCCCGCCGGGCCCCTGGACGGACCGGGCGACGACCCCGAAGTCGTGCATGCAGCCGACGACACCGGCGGCCACCTTCGCCAACTCGTCCCGCTCCCGCTCCGAGAGCCGGAAGGGACCGACCGCACGCGGATCGATGCGGTCGACCCCCGCGGTGTCCTCGCCCCCACTCCCCTCACCTGCATCACCTGCCTCGCCTGCATCACCTGTGGTCAGCGCCCCGTCGACGGCGAGCGGATCGACGACGGCCGAGGCCTTGGAGGGCAGCTCGGCACCGGCGCGGCTCCCGTCAGTTCTCCGCGAGTCGGCGATGACGACACGGTCCTGCGTGGTCAGGGTGATACGCCGCCCGGTCTGCCGGGCCAGCTCCCGCACGGTCTTCTCGGCGCCCTGCCACCCGGGCGCGCTCGCCGCGAGGCCCAGCAACTCGTCGTACACACGCGCGTCGTCGGCGAGCACCTGCCCCTGTTCCTGCCGGATGGCGCCGGACGTGGTCTGCGCGGCGAGCCAGGCGGTGGCGGCGATCGACACGACCGACACGAGCACGGAGACGGCGAGCAGCCGAGGCAACAGGCTCTTGCGGAACGGTATGTCACGCGCCACGACGCGCCGCCGCCCCGAGGGGCGCCCCGGGGGCCGCGCCGAAAGCCGCACCCGTGAGCTTGTAGCCGACGCCGAAGACCGTCACGAGATGGCGCGGCCTACGCGGATCGACCTCGATCTTCTTGCGCAGATTCAGTACGTGTACGTCGACGGTGCGCACCGATATGTACCCCGACGACCCATGAATACGATCGAGCAGCTGGGGCCGCGTGAACACCCGCTCCGGCTCCGCGGCCAGCGCCGCGAGCAGCTCGAACTCCCCCGGGGTGCACTCGACGAGCCGCCCGTCGACGGTCACCTCGTGCCGCACCGGGTCGACGGTGAGCCCACCGACACGCAGCACGCGCGGCACGGCCTCGCCGCCCTCGACGACGGGATGGTGCGTGCCCTGGGAACGCCGGAGCAGCGTACGTACGCGGGCCATCAGCTCGCGGGGGCTGTACGGCTTCGTCAGATAGTCGTCGGCGCCGAGATCGAGGCCGAGCAGCAGATCGTCCTCGGTGGACCGGGCGGTAAGCATCAGAATCGGAATCCCGGGGGTGGGGGCGGGCGTGGACGCCGGGGTCGTGGAACGGGTCGAGTCGGCGGGCATCCGGTGCCGGGCGATCCCGCT